>JBKBIC010000106.1:0-12988 GCA_046299435.1 Saprospiraceae bacterium | reverse complement strand
TTTTTTTTTTTTTTTAATTGTTCATGGGTTTTAAGATTTCTTTTTGCTCGGTTTGGGCACAAATTCAACTCTTCAACCCCTTCCTCTTTTCAACTATTTCCCCTCTTCAACCCCTTCCTCTTTTAAACTATTTCTTCGCCACCACCCTACCCTTCAATTGCAGCCTTTTGATGAGCGGATAGCCGTCCGTGTCGGTGTTTCGGAAAATCACGTCAATGTCTTTCCGAACCGTGCCCGCTTGGTCGTTGCTGTCGAACACCACCTCCACATTTGCTTTCGCGCCGGGCAGGATTGGGTCGCGCGAATAGTCTGTGGATATGCAAAAACACGCACTAACTGTCTCAATTTCAAGCGGTTCGGTGCCAGCATTCGTGAAGGTAAAAACCGTTTTTACCGTTTCGCCGTCCGTGATTTTTCCGAAATCAAATGTTTCCCGGTTGAGCCTAACGACTGCGTCTGCGGGGTTCGACCAAGCGGCATCGCTGGGCTTTGTTGCCAATTGGGTTGGTTCGCTGCCGCCTTTGTCGGTCATTGTCGAGTCCATCGTTGGGGCAGATTCAACTTCCTGATTTCCAGTGGTTTCGGCCTCATTTTGCGAAGATTCATCCGATGAAGTTTCTGGTTCGCTGGCAGATTCTTCGCTTGTGTTTTCGGCTGATTCTTCGGCTGGCACCTCGTTTGGTTCCTCCGAAGTTTGCTCGCTTTCGACGGTTGACGAAGCCTCTTCGGTTCCCTCTTCCGGCAAAAAAATCTCCGTTGGGTCGGGGTCGAGGGTGTCGGCAGCCGTCAGTTCAAAAAAAAACCATAGTCGCGGAAAGCCTGTTTGCCGCCCGTTTTGGGCTTGTTGCTGTCAGGCTTGGCTTGGTTGTCTTTCGGCAGGGCTGCTTTTTTCTCCTTTTTTTCGATAGTGATGCTCGTCGGGCCAGCGATGATTTTGAACTCCGTGCGGCGGTTGAAGCGGTGCTGCTCGTCGTCGCATTTCACCCCGTTGGTGCAGCCGTTCAGGATTTGGCGTTCGCCGTAGCCGACTGGCGTGATGCGGTCGCCCGCGATGCCTTTGGAAATCATCCAGTTGCGGGCACTTTCGGCGCGGCGTTGACTGAGTTTTTCGTTGTAATCATCCTTGCCCTGCGCGTCGGTGTGCGACGAAAGCTCGATTTTCAAGTCCGGGTAGCGATTCATCAAATCCACGAGATATTGCAGGTCATCCTCCGCGTCGTTGAGGATTTTGTCGTCGTCGAAGTCATAGTAAATGTTGTTAAGGCGAATCGGCTCGTTGATTTTGACCACGATGCTGTCTTCGGCTGGCTCTTCTTTTTTGGCCCGGCGGAGGGTGAGTTTTTTGTCCACCGTCAGCGTCTTTTTCACACCCAACGTGTTGAATTTCAGCGTGTCTGGGCGGTATTCGTCGCGGGTGGCGACGATGAGGTACGAGCGTTCGGGTTGCAACGTGAACTCGAAATCGTTGAGTTTGGCGTTGGTTTTTTCCTCGACTGGCTTCGGCGTTTTTTCGGTCACGTCAAAAATGGAGACTGTGCAGTTTTCGAGCGGCTGGTTTTCCTTTTCTTTTTGGCGTTTGAGGCGGAAAGTCTTGGCCATGAGGTTGACCTTGACGCGCTCGATTTCCCAAATGTAAATGTCGTCGCAGCAGGTTTTGCTTTTCAGGTTGTTCGGGCCGGGGCGGTTCGAGACGAGGAAGCCGCTCATGCCGTCCGCGCTGCGCGAGTAGAAAAAATCGTCCACGCTGGAATTGATGCCCTTGTCCAACGCCTTCGGTGCGCTCCAAACCGAGCCATTCCATTGGCTCTCGAACACATCCAAACCACCGATGGTCGGGCGGCCGTTCGTGCTGAAATACAGTTTGCCGTCCATGTAGAATGGGCTGACTTCATCGCCCGCCGTGTTGATGACATCGCCCAGATTGACGGGCAAGCCGAACTCCGTGTCGGACTTTTTCGGCGCGTAGTAAATGTCATCGCCGCCTTTGCCGCCGGGCATATTTGCCACGAAAAAGAGGACTTTTTCGCCGAAAAGTTCGCCTTCGCAAGGGTGTTTGGCGATGAAATCGCCGTTCACGCCTTTGGCTTCGTTGGCTGCGCCCCAGCCGTCGCTGCCTTTTTTGGAGACAAAAATCTGGCTGGTACTCATGCCGTTGTTCTGCATTTCGACGCGGGTGAAGTACATCGTCTTGCCGTCGGGCGAAATGGAGACGTTGCCGTGCGCCCAGTCTTCGCGGTTGATTTGTGTGCCGAGCGGGGCCGGGTCGCCGAACTCGTTGGCCGTGCGCGAGGCCGAGTAAACTTTCGGCCACCAGTCGCCTTCCTTGCCGTTGAGCGTGATGATTTCCTTGGATTTCAGCGAGGTAAAGTATAGTTCACCACCGCTGTACGAGGGCGATGCCTCTGTTTGCGGGCTGTTGATTCCTTTGCCAGCGTTGTTGACGAGGAGCAGTTCGGGCTGTTTGGCCTTGCGGCCTGCCTCGCAGCCCGCGATTTCGAGTTTGCAGCGTTCGACCAATTTAGGGTCTTGGCCGTCGGTCTGGTACAGTTGGAATTGCTCGATGGCATCCGCATATTTCTCGTTGTATTTCAGGCACATAGCATACCAGAAGCGCAATTCGGTGTGCTCGCGGCGGCGGTCTTTGAGCACGAGGCGCGAGAGTTTTTTCTCGGCTCCGGCGTAATCGCGGATTTCAAAGTACAACTTGGCGATGCGTGGGAGCAGGGTTTTGTCCTTTGTTTGGTCGTATGCGTCTTCGTAAAATTCGAGGGCGGCATAAGGGTTGTTCGATTTTTCGGCTTCCTCCGCAGCGCGTTGGTTTTGTTCGGGGCTGGAAATGTTCATCGGCTGGGCAGAGCCAGTGGCGAATGCCACGCAGCAGACGAGCAATAGGAAAAATATCTTTTTCATCTATTCAATGAGTGAATGAGCGAATTAATGAATGAGCGATTTAGGGTCAATAAAATGAGAGACAAGTGAATAAGAACGAGCGGCGCGTGGAATAATCACTCATTCGCTCATTCTGACATTCACTCAATGAGGTCAATAACGCGGGCACAAAATCTTGGGCTTCACGACCGCCGGTTTGTAAATCTTGATGATGTAATTGACCGCCAGCTCCCAGCCGCCGCGATAGTTGCTGACAGTGGTGAGGCTCGAAAGGTTCACATCGTAGGCAAGCCCGACGCGCAGGTTGCCTTTCGTCATGCCCAAGAGGAGGTTGGCCGCGTCGCGCATCCGGTAGCCGAGGCCGGCGTGGAGCGTGATTTCTTTTTGCGGGTTGAGTTTGTAGCCAAACGGGGCTTGCAGCACGATTTCGTCCGCGCCGCTCATGCTTTGGAACAGGAAGGTAGGGTTGAAACTTAGTTTTTTGTTCAAGTCCGTGTTGAACTGCCCGTGCACGACCAAGCGGCGCGGCATATCGGAAGTCGTCGTGCCGACACCGCCCGTGCCGCCCGTGAGCAAGCTGTAATTCGGGCGCGTGATGTGGTACATGGCTACGCCGATTTTCACGTCGGTGGTTTTGTTCAGTTTCGAGGTCAGGGCAATGCCCGCGTCAATGTCCGTGTACCGGGCGTTCAGGACGCTGTTTCCGCCCGAAAGGCCGTTTTGGTCGAGGCTCTTGGTTCGGTCGTAATTGTCAATGCCCCCGGACTTGATGATGCCGTCCTCGAAGTAATATTTGTTGATGTCAGTTTTGCGCTGTTCGCCGCCATAGTGCGCGCCCAGCGTCAGGTAGGTGTTGCCCTTTTTGTCGAGCGCGAAGTGGTAGGCTGCCCCGAATTTGGCCGCACCGTGCGAAAGCCCGCCGTCGCCCGCCTTGTCCTGAAAAAGCATGAAGCCCACGCCAATCCAATCGCGCTTGCGGAAACCCCGGATGACGGGCGCATCCACCCAAGCCGAAGGCGTGGTGAACCGGCTGCCGCCGATGACGCTGCGCCATTGCTCGCGGTAGATGCCGCCGACGCGGATGGTGCCGTTGAACCCGCCGATGTTCGCAGGGTTCAGGGTCATGGGCGACATATTATATTGTGTGAAGTGGATGTCTTGGGCGCGGACGGTTTGGAGTGCGAGCAGCCCGGCGAACAGGATGAGTAGTTTTTTTACGCGCATAATTTGGATGTGCTGATTTGCAAATGAGGCATTGCCTAAGTCGGCGAAAAGTAGGTCAAAATTCAAACTTGCCTCCCAAACGCCCGACGGCTTTTTGTTAAATGAACGGAATTGACGGTTGACGGCAGAGACGGTAGACGACGGACGGCAAATGGTGGACGGTATTTGATTTGTCAACCGTCCACCGTCTTCCGTCCATCGTCTACCGCCCTTGCGATTTGGGCAGGGTCAATGTCGTTCATGCACCGGAAATGTCCGCGCGGGCAACGGTCATGCCCGATTTTGGAACAAGGCCGACACGCAAGGCCCTGAATTTCAATAGATTGGTTCAAAGCCACACCGTCCGGGTAAAACGGGTACATCCCGAATTTAGGGACGGTATTGCCCCAAATCGAGACGATTTTTTTGCCGAACGCCGCCGCGATGTGCATCAAACCTGTGTCGTGCGTCACCACGATTTCAGCCTGCCGAACCACCGAAGCCGATTGCATGAGGCTCAATCGCCCGCACAAATCAAGGACGTGCGACCCGGCCTGCGAAGCAATTTCCTTGCCAGCCGCTGCCTCGGCCTTGCCGCCGAGCAACACGACAGGCCGCCGGATGAGGCGGCAGGTTTCGATGATTTTCGCCGTCGGAAGCCGCTTGGTGGCGTGGGTCGCGCCAATGACGAAAGCGACGGGCGGAACGATGAGCAATGAATTATGAGTGATGAGTGCGTTTTTCAGATTGAATTCTTGGTCGGGCAGGATGAAAAAATCGAGGCCCGCGCCGTCGTATTTGACACCGAGCGACTCTACCGTCGCCATGTAGCGCTGCACGATGTGGACATCCGGCAGGCGGTCAATGCCCATGCGAACAAGTAGCCATTTCTCGAAATTGAGTTTGTCGAACGAGCGGGCGGGGCGCCCCAAGACCAGTTTCACGCGCAAGCTACGGAGGTTGTGGTGCAGGTCAACCACAAAATCGTACCCCTCGTTTTTCAAATCGGGCAGCACCTCTGTCACTTCTTTTTGGAACGAAAACACCCGGTCAACGTGCGGATTTGCCGCCAAAATCGGGGCAAACGCGGCCTTTGTCAGGAAATGCACCTCCGCGTCAAGCTGCTTTTTCAGGCAGCGCACGACCGGCGTGGTCAGCACGATGTCGCCAATGGACGAGAAACGGAGGACGAGGATTTTCAAGTTTTGAGTATTGAGTTTCGAGTTTTGAGTCGCGTTCAAGAACAACTTGGACAACAAAACCGGGCAGCAATTTTTCAAAAAAATCTACTTTTCGCCGAAGGATGCACCTCTCTTCCCAAACCCAACTCGAAACTCAATACTCGCAACTCTCCAAAGGAGTCCTTTGGACAAAACTGACAAGGCCATGCGTTTCAAAATTCCACCCACCCTCATCATCGCCGCCGTCATGGCGGTTTTCACGCTCGTGAAATATTACAGCAACAGTCAGCCAAACGAAATCACCGGCGAAACCCAGCACATCTCCATGTCGCCCGAACAGGAAATCGCCATGGGCCTACAAAGCGCACCCCAGATGATTGCCGAAATGGGCGGCGAGGTGCGCGGCACCGAACTCGACGCAGCCGTGCGCCGAATCGGGCAAAAATTGGTCGCCGAAACCGATGCCGGGCGCACGGTTTACCGCGAGCAATTCGACTTCCACTTGCTCAACGACCGCCAAACCATCAATGCGTTTGCCATGCCCGGCGGGCAGGTGTTCATCACGTTGGCCTTGCTTTCGCGCCTTTCGACCGACGGCAAAACGCTCGACGAGGATATGGTGGCCGGCGTGCTCGGCCACGAAATCGGGCACGTCGTGGCGCGGCACAGCGCGGAAAAACTCGCGCAAATGGAACTGGCACAAGGACTTACAGGCGCGGTCACGATGGCAACCTACGACCCGAACAACCCCAACGCGGGCTACATCGCCCAGTCCGTCGCCAATATGTTGGGCATGAAATATGGCCGCGACCAAGAACTGCAAAGCGACGACCTCGGCGTGCGCTTCATGTTGCAGGCGGGCTACGACCCCGAAAAATTGATTGACGTGATGGAAGTTTTGAAACAAGCCGCCGGGCCAAACCGCACGCCCGAATTTCAAAGCACCCACCCAGACCCCGAAAACCGGCAGGAAAAAATCCGGGCGGCCATTGAAAAATATCGCGGCAAATAACCCGACCAACATCCGCCTGCGCGGATTAAAACAAAACAAAAACGCGCACTTGACCATGATTTTCGCTCAGGGGAAAATTTTTCTGCCCGAAGTTTGGAGAGTTTTTCACCGCCCTTACCTTTGCCCACGAATAGGTTTTTTAGGTGTGCCGGAAGTCTTCCTAGGGGGCTTCCGGTTTTTTGTTTTCAATGGGCAAATGAGCGATTGAGTGAATGAGTGATTTTCCCGACGCTCGTTTTAAGTTTGCCGCCACCCATCACTCATTCACTCAATCAAGCATCCACTCAATGAAACATACCGTCCGCGAACGTTTCCTGCGCTACGTCCAAATTGACACCCAAAGCGACCCCGAAAGCCCCACCTGCCCCAGCACCGAAAAGCAAAAAGACCTTTCCCGCCTGCTTGTCGCCGAGCTCCACGAAATCGGCATTTCCGACGCGCACCTCGACGAACACGGCTACGTTTATGCCACCATCCCGGCCACAACCGACAAAAAAGTACCCACCATTTGCTTTTGCTCGCACGTGGACACCGCGCCCGATTGTTCCGGCGCGGGCGTGAAGCCCATCGTACATGAAAATTACCGGGGGCAAGACCTCGTGCTGCCCGACGACCCGACGGTCGTCATCCGCGAAAGCGAGCACCCCGATTTGCCCAAACAACACGGCAACGACATCATAACTGCCTCTGGCACAACGCTTTTGGGCGCAGACAACAAAGCCGGTGTGGCCGCCATCATGAGCGCGGCGCAGATTTTGATGGAAAACCCCGGCATCCGGCACGGCAAAATCCGCATCCTGTTCACACCCGACGAGGAAATCGGGCGCGGCGTAAGCAAGGTGGACATGAAAAAATTGGGCGCGAAATTCGGCTACACCATTGACGGCGAAACCGCCGGCAGCATCGAAAACGAGACGTTCAGCGCGGACGGCGCGACCATTACTATATATGGCGTATCGGCGCACCCCGGCTTTGCGAAAGGCCGCATGGAACACGCCTCGAAAATCGCCGCCAAAATCGTCGCCAAACTGCCCGACAAACTTTCGCCTGAACATACCGAGGGCAAACAGGGTTTTATACACCCCACGAGCATCGAAGGCGGGCTTGAAAAAGCTGTTATCAAATTGATTATCAGGGATTTCACAGAAGGCGGGCTGAAACGACACGCCGCCACGCTGCGGAAAATCGTGGATTCAGTCCTCAAAAATTACCCGAACTCCCGCGCCGAAATCGAAATAAAAGAGCAGTACCGCAACATGGCAAAAGTCCTCCGCCGCCATCCGCAAGTGGTCGGCCACGCCCTCGAAGCCCTGCGACGCGCCGGGTTCCCGAACCCCATCCAAAGCAGCATCCGGGGCGGCACCGATGGTTCGCGGCTCTCTTTCATGGGTATGCCCTGCCCCAACTTGTTCGCGGGCGAGCACGCCTTCCACTCCAAACAGGAATGGGTCTCGGTGCAAGACATGGAAAAAGCCGCTGAAACCATCGTCCACTTGGCCCAAATTTGGGAGGAAAAACAATTGTAAATGATGAACGATGAACTATGAACGGGCTGGGTCTGTGCTGTTCATGGTCAATCACTCATCGTTCATCGTTCATCATTCATCATTGACAGCATAAATGCAATTTCTCTTTCCCGGATTCCTTTTCGCCCTCGCCGCGCTCGCCATCCCGGTCATCATCCACCTGTTCTATTTCCGGCGGTTCAAGCGCGTGTATTTCACCAACGTCCGCTTCCTCAAAGAAGTGAAAGAAGAGACGAGCAACCGCCAAAAACTGCGGAATTTGCTCGTGCTGCTCATGCGGTGTTTGGCCTTGATTTTCCTCGTGCTGGCCTTCGCGCAGCCGTTCATCCCGACCGATACGGAAGTGAAGCGCGGCGAAAAAGCCGTGTCCGTTTTTGTGGATAACTCGTTCAGCATGAGCGCGTTGAGCAAAGATGCGGCCCTGTTGGAACTGGCAAAAAAACGCGCCAAAGACATCGTTTCGGCCTACGCGCCCGACGACCGTTTCCAAGTTTTGACCAACGATTTCGAGGGCCGCGACCAACGCCTCATCAGCCGAGAGGATGCCCTGAACCGCATCGAGGAAATCCGCACCAGCCCAGCCACGAAGGATTTGTCCAAAGCCCTCACCCGCCAGCAGCAGTGCCTTAACACAGGCAAAGCCGAAAACAAAGTGGCCTACGTCATCTCCGATTTCCAGAAAAACATCAGCGACCTCGCCAATTTCCGCGACACGTTGGTGGACGTGAACCTCGTGCCGATGCGGGCCGTGCAGGAAAAAAACATCTCGATTGACTCGGCTTGGTTCGAAAATCCCGTGCAAATCCTCAACCAGCCTGCCAACCTGCTGGTCAAAATCTCAAACCGCAGCGAGGAGGAAGCCTCCGAAATCCGTCTCAGCCTGCGGCACGACGGCCAAACCAAGCCTGTCGGTGCCCTCAATTTGGCGGCCAAAGCCAGCAAAGTGGACACGGTGAGTTTCACGATTTTGCACCCCGGCTGGCACGAAGCCAAACTTTCGTTGACCGATTTCCCGGTGCAATTCGACGACGACCTCTACCTCTCGTTTTACGTCGCGGAGCGCATCAATGTATTGTGCATCAACGGTTTATCGCCGAACAAGAACATCCAGAACGCCTTTGCCGGGGCCAAATATTTCCGGCTCGACAATGCCGATGTCCGCAATTTGGACTACTCGAAATTCCCCGATTACCAGCTCATCATCCTGAACGAACCGGCGGTGATTTCCAGCGGCTTGGCCTCCGAACTGAAAAATTTTGCCAAAAACGGCGGCAACGTGCTGGCCTTCCCCGCCCCGAACGCCGACCTGAACTCGTACAACTCATTCCTGCAAACTTTCGAGGCGGGCAGCCTCGGCGGCTACGAGCGCACGGCGCGGCAGGCCAGCCAAATCAACACGGAGGAATTCGTGTTCCGCGATGTGTACCTGAACAAATCGGCCAACTTGCGGCTGCCCAGCTCGCAGGGCAATTTCAAAATCGCGCCCGGTCGAGGCGAAAACCTGCTGACCTACCGCGACGGCTCGGCCATGATCTCCAAATTTTCGCAAGGCGAGGGCGCGTTGTACCTCTCGGCGGCAGGCCTGGCCGAAACGGAAAGCGACCTTGTGCGGAGCGGCGAGGTGTTTGTGCCGATGCTTTTCAAAATGGCAATTGCCGGGGCCAAAGGCCGCCAACTGGCTTACACGATTGGCCGCGACGAAGTGTTGGAAGCCAAACACCAAGTGTCCGCCTCCGGCGAAACGATTTACAAACTGCTGGGAATCAACGACAAAGACGGCACGGGCCAAGCCACAGGCAACGAGTTCATCCCCGAACAGCGCATCCTCGGCGCGAAGGTTTTGCTCACGCCCGGCACCCAAATCCGCGACGCGGGCTGGTACAAATTGCGCCTGCGGGCTGATTCAACGCTCGCGGAATTTGCCTTCAACTTCGACCGCCGCGAAAGCGACCTCGCCTATTTTGCCGACGACGAACTGCGGAACGCCGCGCCCGCCTACATGAAAATTTTGGACGCGAACGCCGAAGCCAATTTCGGGACCATCGTCGGCGAACAAAATCAGGGCATTGTGCTGTGGCGATGGTGTGTGGTGTTCGCGCTGCTTTTCTTGGCTTTGGAGGTGTTGTTTTTGCGCCTGTGGAAATAAGTAGCTAAGAAAAATTATTGAACACAGAGACACAAAGGATTTAATTTATTGATTGTCAAAGATTTAGAAACTCTTTGCCTCCGAGTCTCTGTGTTCAAATAGGCGTAACTAATTTTACTCGGTTACTTAAGGAACCAGATTTCGCCGCACTCGAAAACCCAATTCCTGCATCGAAAAACTACCTTTGCCGCCGTATGCAGCCCGGTAAAATTCTTCTCGATTCCGACCGATTCGCGCTCACCATCGAACGCCTTTGCCATCAATTGATGGAGGATTGGAACGACTTTTCGGGTGCCTGCATCGTGGGCATTCAGCCGCGCGGCGTGCCGTTCGCCGACCGGCTTTTCGCCCGATTGACCGAACTGACGGGCAACCCGCGCATCGAATACGGCAAACTCGACATCACTTTTTACCGCGACGACTTCCGCTTGCACGACAAGCCGCTCACCCCCTACCCCAACGAAATGGACTTCGTGGTGGCCGGGAAAAAAGTGCTGCTCGTGGACGATGTGCTCTACACCGGGCGCACGATTCAGGCCGCGCTCGCCGCGCTCGCGCACTATGGCCGCCCGACCTCCGTCGAACTTTGCGTGCTGGTGGATAGGCGTTTCAACCGCCACCTGCCCATCCAGCCGGACTACACCGGGCTGCGGCTTGACGCGCTCGACGAAGAATATGTGAAAGTGAAATGGCAAGAATCGGCGGGCAAAGACGAGATTTTGCTTTTTGACAAAAAATATTGACGGCGGCGGACGATTGACGGTGGACGGTTGACGGCTTTGCACGACCCAATCCGTCCGCCGTCAACCATCAACCGTCAACCGATAACAAATGAAACGACTTTCCACGCGCCACCTCATCGGCATCAAAAACATCACCGAAGACGACATCCAACTCATCTTCGAGACTGCCGACAATTTCAAGGAAGTCATCAACAGGCCCATCAAAAAAGTGCCGAGCCTGCGCGACATCACGGTGGCAAACCTCTTTTTTGAAAGCAGCACCCGCACCCGCGTCTCGTTTGAACTGGCCGAACGACGTTTGAGCGCGGACACCGTGAATTTCGCCGCCAGCAGCTCGTCGGTCAGCAAAGGCGAAACCCTGCTCGACACCGTGAACAACATCTTGGCCATGAAAGTGGACATGGTCGTCATGCGGCACCCCGCGCCCGGCGCGTGTGTGTATCTGAGCAAGCGCATCCCGGCCAACATCGTCAATGCTGGCGACGGCACACATGAGCACCCGACCCAAGCCCTGCTCGACGCTTTTTCCATCCGCGAAAAACTCGGCGACGTGGCGGGCAAAAAAATCGCCATCATCGGCGACATCCTGCACAGTCGCGTGGCATTGAGCAACGTGTTCTGTCTCAACAAGTTAGGCGCGAAGGTGCGCGTCTGTGGCCCGCCCACGCTCATCCCGAAATTTTACCACGAACTGGGCTGTGAGGTCAGCTACGACGTGCGCGACACGCTTCGTTGGTGCGACGTGGCGAACGTGCTCCGCATCCAACTCGAACGGCAGGACATCAAATACTTCCCCAGTCAGCGCGAGTACCACCAATATTTTGGCATCACCCGGCAAATGCTGGACGAGCTCGACCGCGAAATCGTCATCATGCACCCCGGCCCCATCAATCGCGGCGTGGAACTGACCTCCGACGTGGCTGATAGCCCGCACTCCATCATCTTGCAACAAGTGGAAAATGGCGTGGCAGTCCGCATGGCTGTGCTGTACTTGTTAGCGGCGCAGGGGTGATCCGAGTTTGAAAGTTGAAGGGGCTGAAAAGTTGAATCTGGCGCACGATTCAACTTTTCAGCCCCTTCAACTTTCAAATTATCCCCCTGGCCTTTTCCCTGCATTCAAAAATCCTTGATATGCTTTCAGGTTGTCCCATTCGCCATTGGCGGCAAGCAGGGCTTGGGCAGGCCAAGTGCCGGGGTCGTGCATGGCATAGCGCGAGCCAGCGGCGGCGAGTATTTCTTTGATGCGTTCGACTGACGTGGCCGCCAAATCAGCGTAAGTTTTGATGCCTTCGTTGAACAGCAATTCCTCGATTTTCGGGCCGATGCCTTCCACGATTCTCAAATTGTCGCGCACATCCGAGGTCGCGGCAAGTGGCGTGGCAGCATCTGCAAGGTTCATCAACAGGCCCTCTGTTTCATCGGCGGTGGCCGGCGTGGGTTCCGAATCCGTATTTACCGGGATTGGCACCAATTCAAGCACAGGTTCGGGAACGTCCACAGGCACAAGGCCTTCGTCGCCGACAAAAGCACTTGCCACGAGCGTTTCGGCAGCAGGGATTTCAGCGACGGGCATGGCAGCGGGTTCGGATTCGGCCACGTCGAGCGGTGCTGGTTCCGGCTCGACAGGCGCGGCATCAATCGCCACAATCGGCTCTAAATCAAGCGTTTCGGGTTCGAGTGGTGCGACGGTTTCGACTATCTCGACCGGGACTTCTGCCACCGAACCACTATGCGCGGCGGCAAGCCCAAGTTCTGTTTCCAATGCTTTGTTGCGTTCCATGAGCCGCGCCAAATCGCCCTCGACGGCCACCAAGCGGGATTTCAAGTCAATATTTTCGTGGTCAAGGTCGCTGGCGCGGGCCTGCCAATCAGCTTTGTCGGCTTCGAGGGCGGCAAGTTTGGCGCGGAGGGTTTCGGCCTCGGTGCGGAGGGCGTTGGCCGTCGCGGTCAGGCTCTCATTTTCGAGGCGCAGCGAGTCCACCATCTCTTTGTAGCGGCTCCACAAAATCCATCCCAGCCAAAGCCCCAGCAGGAACGCCCCGCCGAGCATCACCAAAATCTCGAAAGTGTGGTCTTGCACGGTGCCCGTGCCGGGGCCGACGTTGACTTTTTGCTTGAACGCATTGCAGGAGGCCAACGCGAAAAGTGCGGAAATGCCGAGCAGGCTGCGAAAGTTTGTCATGGTATGTTTTATGTAACGATGAACTATAAACTATGAACTGGCCAAGTAATTGGTTTTCAGGAGTTTGTGTACGCCTCACTATTCTCTCACCTCTCACCTCTCACCG
>JBKBIC010000105.1:0-17120 GCA_046299435.1 Saprospiraceae bacterium | reverse complement strand
CCTGCGTTCAACGAATTGAGCGGGGTGCGTTTGATGAGCTTGCCTGCCGCGTCGAGGATTTCCACGTCGCCGCTGGTCGGCATCTCACCGATGAAGGAGAGTTGCACGGAGCCGCGAGCCGGGTTGGGCGTGAGCGTGAAGTCTTGCGCCACAGTTTGGTTGCCACGGTCGCCGCCTGCAGGTTTTGCAATAGGCACGGGGACTTGCTGCGACTGAGTGACGGAGCAACCGTTTTTGTCAACCACGCGGAACAGGTAGGTGCCTGCCGGGACGTTCGTGAAGTTGCCCGATGTGACCAGTGGCCCCCAAATTGTGTTGGTCGGTGGGTTGGTCGTGCGCTGAGCCTTGCGCGGAGCGGTACCACCTGCCGAGCTGACCGCGACCGTGTACGACCCGGAGGCGTTCGGTGTGATGGCGATGTTCGTGATGGTGACAGGTGCTGGCTGTGCAACGGTGGCAGTGGCGACCGATTGGCAGTTGTTCGCGTCCTTCACGGTCACGGTGTAGGTGCCGGGGCCGAGATTGGAGATGAGGGCGGTGGTAGCACCTGTGCTCCAGACGAAGGTCTTAGTGCCCGTGCCGCCGCTGGCTTTTGCTTCGAGGCTGCCGTTGTTGGCACCGTTGCAGGTAATAGCCACTGCCTTGATTGTCGTTACCAGTTCTTTCGGCTCCTTGACGGTCTGGGTCGCTGATTTCGCGCAACCGTTTGCGTCGGTAGCAGTCACGGTGTACACAGCCGGGCCGAGGTTGAGCAGGCTTTGCTGCGAGGAGAAGAAAATCGGCGGGTCGTTCGGATCCGTCTGGTATTCCCAGTAGAACGTGTAGTTGCCCACGCCGCCGGTGGTCAGGTTTGCGATGGAGCCGTCGTTGGCACCGAAGCAAGTGGCGTTCGTGCGGGTGAGTTTCACGTTCATTTTGGGCGGTTCGACGACCGTGACCGAGACCGAGGCAGTGCAGCTTTCTTGGTCGGTGACGACGGCTTTGTATGTGCCGCCGCCGAGGCCGGAAAGCGAGGAGCCTGTACCGATGGAATTCGGGCCGAGGAACCATTGAATGTCGTAATCCGGGTAGCCAAGCGAAACCGCGACGCTCACGGTTCCATCCACATCATCATAGCAATCGAGTGCGGAACCCGTGCCGACCAATACCATTGGCATATTCACCACCACACTTTCGGAAATGGTGCAGCCAGTGGCATCTTTCACGACCATCGTGTATGTGCCGGGCAGGAGGTTGTTGAAAACGGGGTTGCTCTGGTAAGTAGAGCCGCCGTTTCTCGAATATGTGTACGGCGCGGTGCCGCCCACGACATTGCTGATGGTGATGATGTTTTTCGAGGACGGGAGTTTGCAAGAGGGCGTGATGCTCGTCTCGAAACTATCCATGCCATCGGAGCCGTCGCAGTTCTCGTCGGTGCCGTTCCCGCAGATTTCAGCAGCACCGGGGTTGATGCTGGCGTTGTTGTCGTTGCAGTCGTCATCGTTGGAGGAGAAGCCAGCCGGTTGCGTGCAAGCGAGGGTAGTCGCGCCGCCCGATGCACCATAGTTGTCATTGTCGGCATCGGCGTAGAATGTCGTCGGGAGCGAAGCGTTGGAGTCGTCGCAATCGTCGTCGTTGTCCACAAAGCCGGTGGGCGCGGTGCAGCCCGCCGTTTGGGTCACGTTCGGGTCGCCAAGACCGTCGCCGTCGGCATCCGCGTAGTACACAACCGCAGTTGCATCTTCGTCGGTGGAGCCGTCGCAGTCGTTGTCAATGCCGTTGCAAGTGTTGTCAGGTGCGCCGGGATAGACGCTGTTGTCGCCGTCGTTGCAATCCGTGTTATCAGCCACATACCCTGCCGGGGCTGTGCAAGCGGACGTGGAAACTGCCGGGTTGCCGAAGCCGTCACCGTCAGCATCTGCATAGAAAGTCGAGGCCGGGAGGTTCACAAAATCCACCGTAGTGGTGATGTTGCCGTTGTTCGTATTGTAGCCCTCGGACACGATATAGTAAGTTGTGTTCGGGTCAACATTGACTTTCAAAGAGGCTGCCGTACCGGCGCAAAGCGGGCCGTTGTCGTCGTTAAAAGCTATTTCCACACCGGCAGCGTCCAAAAGGTGGACATAGGTGTCCATGCCGCTACCGCAGTGACCAATCAAAATAGAGTCTGCGCACGAGCCGGTCGTCACGACATAGAACACGTCGTTCGCACTTTGGCCGTTGCTGTTGGACGTGGTGTAGTTGTTCGTGAAACAATCCGTAGAAGTGTTGACCGTGTTGGTGTACGGCGTGGAGCTGACGACGATGGCCGTGGCTTGCGTGTTGCCAGCCGGTGAAGCCGTGATGCTGAACGCCCAAGTGGCGCAGCCTGTGGCCAGGCCATTGGCATTTTGCGGAACAACCTGCCATGTGTGGTTGCCGACTGCCAAAGCACCGGCATTGAAAGTCGTGCCGGATTGGTTGGTTGCAACCTGTGAGCCGTCCACATAAACATCATAGCCTGTTGCGCCAGCAGAAGCCGGCCAGCTGAGCGTGATTGTGCCTTCGCAAACAGAACCGCCGTCCGCCGGGGAAGTCGGGGTGGCAACGCACGAGGGCGGGTTTGTGTTGAAATCGCGCACGGTGCAGCCAGTTGCCGCGCCAATGCTGTTTTTCGGAATAATCTGCCAGTAGAAAACTTGGTTCGCAGCCAACGCACCGGTTGTATAGCTCGTGCCTGTTTGGTCGGCAGAGACCAGCGTCGTCGGCGGGTTGTTGCCGTCAAAATAAACGTCGTAAGCAGTCGCGCCGTTGACGGCGTTCCAAGTCAGGGTGGTGCCATTGGCAGCTTCCACGGATGCGCCAGCGGCCGGAGCCGTCAAAGTAGCACAAGCCGGGGCAGAAGCTGTGGCACAAATGGTGAAGTTGCCCGTCCCTGCACCGGATGTCGTGTGGTAAACCCGGGCGAAGTAGGTGTTGCCAGCCGTCAAACCAGAACCCGTGAACACCTCTGCACCGCCTGTGCTGGTGTTGTTGAGGCAAGCCAACGAAGTGAGGGTGCCTGTGCAAGTGTTGTCGGAAGAGGAGAAAACTTGCAGGTGAGCATTGAAGCCCGAAGCACTTTGGGCAGTGACGACATCGGCAGCCGTGAGGGCTGTGAATTTGTACCAAACATCGTCATCGGCAGTACCGCCGCAAACCGCTTGCGCAGAAGCGGTTGCTGTCAGTGTGCTGCCGGAAGTGGCGACGCAGGCAGCACCCACGTTCAAATTGACCGCGCCGCAGATGTCATCGTTGGCCGGGGGCGGAGTGACTTGATTGACACAAATCGAAAAGTCTGGTGTGGTGCCCGTGCCCGTGCCACTGTGATAAACCCGGACAAAGTACACAGCACCGGGGGTCAAACCGGTAGCACTGATGGTCTCTGTCAGGCCCGTTGCCGTAGCATTGACACAGTTGATGGGCGTGAAAGCATTGTCGAGCAATTGGACGACCAAATTATAACCGCCTGCACCGCGCACCGTGATGACCTGTTGCGATGCCGTAGCCGTGAACCGGAACCAAACATCGTCGTCCGGTGTGCCGGGTGTGCCTGCTGAACAAGCTGCGATACCGGCACTTGCCGTTGCGAGACGGGAAGTGTAATAGGTGCCGCAAAGGCCGACACAAGGAACCTCGTTGACCGTCAGGGCGATTGCGCCAGCAGCCTCGTCGTTGGACGGGGCACCGGGCGACGGAGCCGCACCGGAGTAAGTACCCGGCACAAACAAGTACGAAGCATTGCAATCCATGAAGCGCAGCAACGAGTTCTGCGCCGTGTTGGAGAAGTTTTGCACGTTGTCAACTTGCTGGCACTGCAGCTCGTTGACAGTCGGAGACCCCGAAATGGACGCGGCGTTGATGCCAACCGTATAAGAATACGTGTAGTCAAAAGTACCGTTGAATAACTCCATCGTGCCATAAGCAAACTCGACGGCACCCGAAGTTTCGTACAGCTTGACTTGGAAGTTCAGGTTCGGGCCTGGGTTGCCGAACGTTTCCATGCCGACCCATTCAACAGTCAGCACACGGTTGGGGGCAGAGCCGGTAGTCGAGTATTTGATGGCAGAGGCCAAGCCAGCGGCTGTGCCGGGGTTGCCTTGGCAAACCAAGTCTTCGTAAAAAGGAGCCAGTGCGTTCAGTGTACCAGTGGTGCTGGAAAACGCGCTGTTGGAGTAGCCATAAGCACCTGTACCACTACCAATTGCCGACGTGCCGACATTGAAAGTCAAAAAACCATTGGTGGACACGGAAAACTCCGTGTAGTTGCCGCCTTTGTACGGGAAGGTAAAACCGATGGGCTGCGCCGTGCTCAAGTTGTCATCTGTGCTGTTGCCGTTGCGCCAGCCCGTCGCGCTGTTGCCAGAGCCGGAAATAGACGAATACTGCGCAGAGGACTTGACGACATCAAACGAGCAGTTGATGGTGCCGATGGTTGCGGAGTTGGACACCGCCGAACCACCACCGTTCGCGCAGGTAGCCCGCAGACGATAGTAAATGGTGCCCGTAATGGCAGGCGTGGTGTAGGTCGTCGTCGTAGCACCCGAACCACCTGTTGCATTCGCAAAATTCACGTTGTCAAGGGATTCTTCCCATTGGAACGAAATGCCCGTTTGCCCGGTGGTGAACCCTGTGGCAGCAAGCGTCGTGCTGCTGCCGTTGCAGACGGTGGCACTGTTGGGGATTGTGCCGGCGCTTGGTGTGCCTGCGCAAGGCGTGGGCGGTGTGTAAGTGAACGTCAGGCCGCTCGCGGGCATGATGGTGTTCGTGGTCGTGCAAGTGGCCGAGTTCGTGGCACCTGCGGTCGTGGCCGACCAGTTGGTGGTCGTCGTGCGGTTGTTGAAGTCCGAGTTCGTGGCGCCGCGCAGGCCGACCTGCCCCGTCAGTGCGCCGGTGCTGGTGGCCGTGCAAGTGCCGTACACGATTTCGATGATGTTCGTCGTCTCGTTCAAGCGGATCTGGAAGTTCAGCACGTCCCCAGCGATTGCACCCAAGTTGTAGCGGCGGGCATTTTGCCATTGCAACACCCAAGTCCGGTTGGGGGCGGTGCCGAGCGTCGTGTGCTGCGGCTGCGAGCCGGTGCCGTTGTTAATGAGGTCTCGGCCAAACGGCGAGACGACACCAGCATAAGTCGCAGTGCTCGAGATGGGAGAGTAGTTGGTCGTGCCGGGGGCAGTCGCGCCGAAAGTGATGTAGCCGTTTGAGTTCACGTTGCACGTTGTGTAGTCCGTGCCGTTGAAATTGAACGTAAACGGGAGCGTCACAGACGATACGTTGTCGTCCCAGCCCGAAGTGAATAGGTTGGTGCCGCCTGAAATCGCGGAGTACGTACCCGCAGACTGAGCGAATGAATAGGCATTTGCCTGCGCGCTGGCTCTTTGAGCCATGAATAGCATCCCCACGCAGAGCAATAGGAAAAACTTTTTCATAAATGAAAAAAATGGTTGGTTAGAAAAACCCTCAAACCGGAAGGGCTTGAAGCAACTGTGAAAAATGAAGACAAATTGAGATACGCCTACTCGCGCCCACCTTAGGGCCGAGGGCTATCCTCCGCAGGTACGAGCCGAATACAGCAACAAAACATGGCAGAAGAGAGCAGCGTGTGCAGAACCGACACAGTAGGAAAGAGATAGTATAGGTTTTTTTGATGTGCCCCAGCGACCAATTACATGTTTAAATTCTTCACGAGTAAAGGTGAGATGCATCTGTCAATTCAAGAGCACCAAATGAAGAAATGCCAAAAATCTGTCAATCCAGTAATATCATTACAAAAACAAAAGGCTGATCGGCATAGCTTCGATAAAAAACAAGCCCCCGATTCTGGCAGAATCGGGGGCTTGTTCAGCACGATTTAAAAGAGTGGTCAGTTCGCCAAGCCGAGCTTCGTGCGCACCAATTTGGTCACGTCCAGTGCCTCGTCGGCGTAGAGCAGGATGCCGGAGCTGGAATCCAGCACGAGCATGAACCCGTTTTCCTTCGCCACATCGGCCATGGCAGTGTTCACTTTGTCAAGTATTGGCTTGTACAGATCCTCTTTGCGCTTCGAGAGGTCGGCATAGATTTTCTGCTCCAACTCTTTGATTTCTTGGTCGAGGGCTTGGAGTTTCGCCATTTGTTCCTCGTATTCTTTCGGCGAGATGGTGCCTTGCTCTTTTTTGCGTTCCAGTTCGGCGGCTTTGGTTTGGAGTTCCTGCACTTTTTGCTGGCCTTGTTTGGTCAGCTGGGTCTGGTACGCCTGCAGATCGCTGTCCGCTTGTTTCACCTCCGGCAAGTCAGCCAGCAGCGCGACCGAGTTGCAGTACCCGAATTTTTGGGTTTGTGCGAACCCGGCAGTGGCCACGAAAGCCAAACCGAGCGCGAGGGCAATCATTTTTTTCATTGCTGATGAAGTTTCGATGTCGTTTTAGTTAAAAAAGTGGGCAAAACTAACCAATAAAGGATGAACCATGAACCATAAACTATGAACATCGCATAGTTGAGGCACTTATGGTTCATCCTTCATGGTTTTTGGCTATACACTCACTTCAGGATTTTCTTCACGTCCTCCGTTTTGTCGTAGCGCGGGTCGGCAAAAAGCATCCCGGACGCGCTGCCTTTGTCGAAGATAAAATCGAAGCCCTTGTCCTCCGCCAGTTTTTGGATGGCGGCGTACACCTTGTCTTGGATGGGCTTGACGAGTTCCTCGCGTTTTTTGAAAAGCGCGCCTTCCGGGCCGAATTTCTGGCGTTGCATTTCGCGCACTTCTTTCTCTTTGTTCGTGATTTCCTCCTCGCGGGTGCGCTTCATCTCCTCGCTCAGAAGCACCTGCTCCGCTTGGTATTTGGAGTACATCCCCTTGATTTTGTCCTGCTCTTGGGCGATTTCCTGCCGCCAAGTGGTGGCGAGCTTGTCGAGCTGTTCTTGGGCCTTTTGGTATTCGGGCAAGCTTTCGAGCACCGCCGTAACATCCACATAAGCAATGCGTTGCGCGCTGACGAAGCTATTGAAAGCAAACGCAAACAGGGCAATGGAAACAAGTTTCTTGAACATGATTTGAAAGACTGTTTTGTCCAAAGGACTCCTTTGGAGAGTTTCAAGTATTGAGTTTTGAGTCCGGCGCGGGGCCGCTTCAAGTTTTTGAGTGCTTTCCCTTTGCCGTTTTTCTGGGTCAAAAGTAGAATTTTCCCAAAGCCGGGCGCGGTGTTGACGGGCATGGCCTGCGGGCGGTTGCCCCTGATTTTTAAAATTTTTAGGCAAACGAATTCTAACCCTCTGTTTTTCAAATCTTTGAGAATCAAGGCTTTGCCAGTTGGGTCGCCAACTTTAACCGCTGTTTAACCGCATTGGGGGCGAAAAAGCAGCCGCTGCTTACCTTCGCCCGCCTTTTCCGAACACATCCACCACATCCGCGCAAACCAACACCTTACCCGGCACATGACTGACGGCCACCACCACATCAGCCCCGAACATCTTTCGCTCGAACGCATCGGCGAAATCCTCGCCCAAAACCTTCCGCTCGCCCTTTCCGACACCGCCCGCCAACGCATCCGGCACTGCCGCGAATACCTCGACCGGAAAATCGCGCAACCCGACACCTTATATTATGGTATCAACACGGGCTTCGGCTCGCTCTGCGACGTGCGCATCGCCGAGGCCGACATCGAGCAGTTGCAGCACAACCTCGTCGTCAGCCACGCAGCAGGCACCGGCGACGTGGTGCCGCCTGAAATCGTGCGCTTGATGCTGCTCCTCAAAATCCAGAGCCTCGCCTACGGGCACTCCGCCGTGCGCGAGGAAGTGGTCGAGCGACTCATTGATTTTTTCAATGCCGGCATTTTCCCGGTCATTTTTGAGATGGGTTCGCTCGGTGCGTCGGGCGATTTGGCCCCGCTCGCCCATTTGAGCTTGCCGCTCATCGGCCTCGGCGAGGTCTGGCACGAAGGCCGCCGCCAACGCACCGATGTGGTGCTGAAATTGCGCGGCTGGGAGCCGCTCCGGTTCAAGGCAAAGGAAGCCCTCGCGCTGCTGAACGGGACGCAATTCTCAACCGCATACGCCGTGCATAATTTCCTGAAAGCCAAGCAATTGGCAGCGCAAGCCGACCTCAATGCCGCCATTGGCGTGGACGCTTTCAACGGTCGCCTTTCGCCGTTCGATGCCCGCATCCACGCGGTGCGCCCGCACGCCGGGCAGATGGCCGTCGCCGAAAATGTGCGCCGCTTGTTGGCCGGCAGCGAGATTTTAGCCGCCGAAAAAACCGCCGTCCAAGACCCCTACGCTTTCCGTTGCGTGCCGCAGGTGCATGGCGCGAGCCGCGACGCGCTGGCCTATGTCGAGCAGGTTTTGCTGACCGAAATCAACGCCGTGACCGACAACCCGAACGTGTTCCCCGATGACGACCTCATCGTGTCGGGCGGCAATTTCCACGCGCAGCCCATCGCGCTGGCAATGGATTTTTTTGCCATCGCGGTCGCCGAGTTGGGCAGCATTTCGGAGCGGCGGCTGTACCAGCTCATTTCTGGGCAGCGCGGTTTGCCGCCATTTTTGACCAAAAATCCGGGCCTGCACTCCGGCCTGATGATCGCCCAATACACCGCCGCGTCGCTCGCCAGCCAGAACAAACAACTTTGCACGCCCGCCTCGGTGGATAGCATCGTGAGCTGCAACGGCCAAGAAGACCATGTGAGCATGGCCGCCAATGCCGCCACCAGAGCTCGCCGCGTGGTGCAAAACGTCGAGCGGCTGCTGGCCATCGAGTTCATGGCTGGGATGCAAGCATTGGAATTTCGTCGCCCGCTGCGCTCGTCGGCGAGCATCGAAAACCTGCGGGAACGCTACCGCGCCGCCGTGCCTGCGCTGGATGATGACCGTGTGCTGAGCACGGACATTGAGCAGACGCTCCGGTTTTTGGCAAATTGAACGTAAGTCGTTAGGGCAGCACGATGCCCGCACGCAAGGCGAGCAATTTTGCGCGCTCGCCACTTCGCCCGGCTCGCCGGACGGCCCGCCAGCGCAGCCAGACATCCTCGTAAATGATTGAAAACCAACCCAAAAGCGGCAGCAACAGCGCGGCCCCGACCCATGCAACCTCGCCCGACAGGGCAGCCAGCAGCAGCAAAAACGGGTAATAAATCATGCCCACGACGAAGCCTGCACCCATCAGCACAGAGCCGAAAAACTCGCGTTTTTTCACTTTCGACACCGCCCAACGCGCCAGCCAAGCCACCGGGCGGCTCGTCAGCCAACCAGCCAAAAACACGGGCACGAACAGCACGAGAAACGTCGTCCAGCCTACCCCGCCCCAGCCCGGCTGCCGCAGCGCGAAATCTTCGAGGCCCGCTTTTTTCAGCGCGGCGAAGTAATCTCCGGTCTGTTTTTTCAGGTCGGATTTTTCGGTTTCGGGCAGGCGGTTGAGGTTTTCGAGCAGTTGTTTTTCGGCCACGAAAGGCGCGTTCGAGTGGAGCACCGTCGGCAGTAGCGGCTCCGGGTGGTCGCTGCGATGGAGCGCGAGCAGCTGTTCGGCGAGTTCGTCGTCGCCCTCATGTGCAAGGTGCAAACAGTTGATTTTCAGGCCATTCTCGATGTCGGCAAGCAGCCGGGACATCGCCGCGCCGGGCGCGTTTTTGGCTTCGTCAAAGTATGGTTTGACCAAAATGGGCTGCCCGACATTGACCATCGCCACGTCGCGCGGGCGGTCGCCGTAGTGGTAGTTCACGCCGACCGGGATGATTTCGAGGTCGTCCAATCCGTGCCGCTCCATGGCCCCAAACGCGATGCGGGCAATGCCTTTTTGGGGCGGGCGCACCCGTTTGTCGAGGTGGTGTTCGCCTTCCACATAAATCACGACGGTGCGCCGCTCGCGCAGTTTTTGGTAACAAAACTCGAATACTTCATTGTTCCGGTCGCGCTCGGAGTAGCCGTCGCGTTTGCGATAAACCGGGAACATATTGATGGAAAGCATGAGCCGCCGCGCCCAGGCTTTCTGGAAAACATCGCCGCGCGTCATGTTGTACACCGGCGGGTCAATGAAACTTGTCAGAAAAATCGGGTCAACGAACGCCGTCGGATGGTTCACGGCGAGCAGCGCCGGACGGTCGGAAGGCACGCCGTGAATATTGTGCAGGTAAATTTTGCGGAAAAAAGCCCACAACTGGGCCTCGCCGAACGGGGCCAGCCAGCGGTACGTCCAGCCGTCGCTTTGTCGCCAATTTCGCAATCGCATGGCCTAAGTTTTGAGTTTTGAGTTTCGAGTTTCGAGTTTTGCGCGTCCCTAACAGAGTATGTGCGAAAGGGCAAAACTCGTAACTCGAAACCCAAAACTCGAAACTGTTTGAAAAAACTCTATGTCATCGGCGGCGCGACGGCCACTGGCAAAACGGCGGCGGCCATCGAACTGGCGCAGCAACTCGGCACCGAGATTTTGAGCGCGGACAGCCGTCAGTTTTATCGGGGCATGGACATCGGGACGGCCAAACCCACGCCCGAAGAATTGGCTGCCGTGCGGCACCATTTCATTGATTCTCTGGATGTTACGCAGCCGTACAGTGCGGGAGATTTCGAGCGCGACGCACTCCGGTTGCTGGCTCGGCTGTTTGAAAAATACGATTCGGCGGTGCTTGTCGGCGGCTCCGGGCTGTTCCTGCGGGCGGTCTGCGAAGGCTTGGACGACTTCCCGGTAATTTCGCCGGAGACCCAAAACCGTGTCGAAGCGTTGGAAAAAACGGGCGGCCTCGCGGCCCTGCAAGCCGAGGTTGGGCGGCTCGACCCCGTGCAGTTTGCCCAAATGGACACCCAAAACCCAGCCCGGCTGCGGCGGGTGCTGCGAGTTTGCCTCGAAAGCGGACAACCTTATTCGACTTTTTTGGCCGCCAAAAAGCAGCCGCGCCCGTTCACGCCGATTTACATTTTGAAGGAATTGCCCCGCCCGGAACTCTACGCCCGCATCAATGCCCGCGTGGATGCGATGGTCGCGGCGGGTTTGGAGGAGGAGGCGCGGCGGTTTTTGCCGTACCGCGATTTGCCCGCGCTGCAAACCGTCGGCTATGCCGAGTGGTTCGATTTTTTCGAGGGCAAAACCAGCCGCGCCGAGGCCATCGAAAAAATCAAGCAGCACACCCGCAACTATGCCAAACGGCAGCACACTTGGTTCAGGCAATGGGAAGGGATGAGGATTGAGGGATGAGGAATTTTTTCCACGATACTTCCTCGAATCCTCAACCCTAGAAATACAAAGGGCGTGCTCTTTGCACGCCCCTTGCAACAAACAAAACCAACTAAAAAACCTACTTTTCTGTGAAATATGGCCGCTTTACAGCAGGCGACTTTTTGAGTGGAAGCATTGAAAAGTTGCAAGCGAGGAGTTCACAAGTTAGGAGCATTCAACGCTTCAACTCGTTCTCTCTTCCACTCAAAAATTGGCTGCGTTTTTGCCTAAGCACCCGCAACCTGTTTTCTGAAATCCAAAACGCAACCCGTTCCAGATTCGCTGCCAAGCCGGGCCGAACTTTCTGGAATTTTTTTTTCAATCCTCGGTGCAGCACGTTTGCACGCTCTATTCCCCCGTTCATGTATTCATCGTTTTCCGTTTGCCGCTTGTCATTTTTCGCGCTCCGTTTGTGCTTGGCTGTCAGCCTGTTGGCTGCGAAAAGCCCGACTGCGTCCGCCCAAAACGAGCCGTGTTGGAGCGAAAAAATCGCCCGCCGAAATGCGGCCCGCTTCCCGGACTTGGCCGAAAAACGCGCCGAACTCAGCCACGACATCGCCGAATCCGCCCAAAATTTCCAAGCACAAGCCACGTCCCGCTCGGTGGTCAGCATCCCGGTGGTGGTGCATGTGGTCTATAAAACCAACCTCGACAATATTTCCGAGGGCCAAATCCGCAGCCAAATAGATGCCCTGAACGCCGACTACCGGAAATTGAACCCCAATGCCGCGAGCGTACCGCCTGATTTCAAGCCTTTCGCCGCCGACATGGGCATCGAATTTTGTCTCGCCTCTCGTGCGCCCGACGGCCAGCCGACCGACGGCATCACCCGGACGCAAACAATTTTTGACCAAATCGGACAGGACTACTCGCCCGACGGCAAGCCGCGCATTTGCTACACCGCGCTCGGCGGTGCGGACGCTTGGGACGCGGCCCGCTACCTCAACATCTGGGTCGGGCGCATCGGCGACGACATTTTGGGCTTTGCCACTTTCCCCGGCACGGTGCCCGGCTCGGAGGACGGCGTGGTGATTGACCCGCGCTATTTTGGCACGAAAGGATTGGCCGCACTGTACCCGCCGCACCATTTGGGCCGCACGGCCACGCACGAAGTCGGCCATTTTTTCGACCTCTACCACGTCTGGGGCGGCAGCGAAAACGTCTGCTCCGACGATGACGGCGTGGGCGACACACCCGTGCAACGCGGCCCATACGAAGACTGCCCGGTGCACCCGCAGCTGAGCTGCGGCAACCGCGCCATGTTCATGAATTTCATGGATTACACCGACGATGCCTGTATGTCGCTCTTCACCGAAGGCCAAAAAGCCCGGTTTTGGGGCGCGCTGCAAATGGCCCGGCCCGGCCTGCTGACCTCCGACGGCTGCAAAACCGTATCCGTGAACGATGAGATTTCTGTGGGAAAATTGACTATTTACCCCAACCCCGCGAGCGAGCATCTGGCCGTGCAACTCCCTGAAAACGAAGCATTTGAGCCGAAAAATCTCTTGCTGGCCAACGCGCTTGGGCAAGTTTTCCAGCCAATCGAAATCCGCCACAACGGTCAATCGCTGGAACTCGACATCGCCGATTTGCCACCGGGCTGGTATTTTTTGAAAATCGGGAACCGGGCGGCGCGGTTTGTCAAAATCTGACCGGATAAAACCTGACCAAAAACAAAAGAGCCGGGGCGGCTACGGTCGCCCCGGCTCTTCGTATTCATCGCTCATCATTTATCGCTCATCACTCATTGTTCTGGTCGCATTTGCGGGAAAAACAGCACCTCTTGGATGCTCGTTTGCCCCGTGAAAAGCATCGTTAGGCGGTCAATCCCGAAACCGATGCCGGCAGTGGGCGGCATCCCGTATTCGAGGGCGCGGAGGAAATCTTCGTCCAGCATCATCGCCTCCTCGTCGCCGCGTGCCGCGAGGCGCAGTTGCTCCTCGAAACGTTCGCGCTGGTCGAGCGGGTCGTTCAATTCGGAGTAGGCGTTGCCGACTTCCTTGCCGTTGACGAAGAGTTCGAAGCGTTCGACAAGGCCCGGTTTGGAGCGGTGCTTTTTCGTGAGCGGCGACATTTCGACCGGGTAATCAATCAAAAACGTGGGCTGGATGAGGTGCGGCTCCACTTTTTCGCCGAAGATTTCGTCAATCAATTTCGCCTTGCCCATCGTGTTGTCAATCTCGATGTGGTTCTGGCGGCAGTAATCGCGCAGCGCGGCCTCGTCGGAAGTTTCCACGTTCAGGCCCGTGTATTTTTCGATGGCATCGAACATGGTCAGGCGAGCGAACGGCCCGGCAAAATTGATGTCGCGGTCGCCGACCCGAATCACCGCACCGCCGTCGGGGCTGACGGCGCGGGCGACCCGCTCGAGCATCTCCTCCGTCCGGTCCATCAACCAGAAATAGTCCTTGTAGGCGACATAAAATTCGAGCATCGAAAACTCAGGGTTGTGCGTCCGGTCCATGCCCTCGTTGCGGAACATCTTGCCCAATTCGTACACGCCCTCGAAGCCACCCACAATCAATCTTTTCAGGTATAACTCGTTGGCAATCCGCAGGTAAAGCGGCATATCGAGTGTGTTGTGGTACGTTTTGAAAGGCCGGGCCGCCGCCCCGCCGTGAATGGGTTGGAGCACGGGCGTTTCCACTTCGAGCAGGCCGATTTCGTCCAGATACGCCCGGATGGTTTTGATGATTTTGGTGCGTTTGACGAAAGTCTCGCGGATTTCGGGGTTCACCGTGAGGTCAACGTAGCGCATCCGGTAGCGCAGCTCCGGGTCGGTGAACGCATCATAGATGTTGCCTTCTGCGTCTTTTTTGACCACCGGGAGCGGGCGCAGGGCTTTCGCCAAAAATTTGAAAGACTGCACATGGACGCTGACCTCGCCCGTTTTTGTCTTGAACGCGAAGCCGCGTACCCCGATGAAATCGCCCAAATCGAGCAGTTTTTTGATGGCCACATCGAACAGCGCGGTGTCCTCGCCCGGCGCGATTTCCTCGCGGCGCAGGTACAATTGGATGCGCCCGGTCGAGTCCTGCAAGTTCATGAACAGGGCCTTGCCTGCCTCGCGCGAGGCCATGACGCGCCCGGCCAGCGCGACCTCTTGAAAATTCAGGCGGTTTTTGGTGCCGTCTTCGAGCACTTCTGCGCGGGAGTTTGCCACGATTTCGGCGGCATGGTGGGTCCCGTCGAACATCTCCGCCGGGTAGGGTTCGATGCCCATGTCGCGGAGTTTTTGGAGGTTTTCGCGGCGGATAAGTTCCTGTTCAGTCATTTTTACCGGTGATTCGGTGATTTGTTGATGCGGTGATTTGCTGTTCAGCAAAAGAGCCGCAAATGTAAAAGCGTGGCGGGCTTTCAAGCCCGTCCGTCCAACAATCAGTCTTTAGTTTTTCAAAATACGCTGCACCGCGACCCGCTCGCCAGCCCGGATTTTCAGGAAAAACAGGCCCGGTGGCAGGTCGGCATTTTCGAGGAAAAATGTGGCCTGACCGTCGGTGGATTGGCTTTGCAAAAAGCGGCCTTGCGCGTCGAAAAGTTCCAGCCCGTCCATCGGCAGCTGGCTTTGCAGCTGCCAGCCGATGGCCGATGGGTTGGGCGAAATTTGCACAAAAACCTGATTGTCAACGGCTTCGTCCGTGCTGACTGGCTGGCAGACGAGCTCGTTCAGATATTTCCAAAGTTGGTTGTCGAATGTGATAGGCACCGATTGGCCGCCCGGCCCGCCCGCCTCGCCCATGCGGACGACGACCCAGCCTTTGGACGGGACAACGTGGATTTTCTGGTCGTTTTTGCCCAATGCGGCGTACATATCGTTCGGCGCGTTCGGGACGAGTTTGCCGGGAAACACAAATTGCAGCGACGGAAGCATGAAACTCGCTTGGCCGTTGAGCCAAGTCAGGTAGCCGTAGCTGCGGTTCAGGTTTTGCGACGGGTGCGTCATATCGTACAGATAATCAGCGTCTTGCAGCAAAGTATCGCCGTCCCAGATACCTCCGGCCAGCATCAAAAGCCCGAAACGCGCCATCGTGCGCGGCGTGCTGTACAGGATATGGTTGACCCAAAGTGCCTTCATGCCCGTCGGGGCAAAAAGGCGGCTGTTGGAATATTGGTTGAGCGTTTTGCCGCTGGCCGCTTCGAGGACATCATGCACCAAATGGTACGGCGCGTTGTGGTAGGCCCAGCGCGTGCCCGCGTCGGCGAGGAACGTAAGGCATTGAGGCTCAAGGCAATTATCGGTGTCGGGCACGCCGGGCAGGGTGAGCGTGTCGTTCAGCCCGGTGCTCATCGAGATTTGGTGGCGGACGGTGATGGCGGCCTCTTTGTCGGGCGGGCAGCTCGTCCAGCCGGTGCCGAGAAATTTGGAAGTTGGGTCGTCGAGGCTCAAAATGCCCTCGTCTTTGGCTTGCCCGACGAGAAACGCCGAGGCCGTTTTGCCCGCCGAAGCCCAATACCAGACGGAATCTTGGACAAACGTGCCGAAATATTTTTCCAGCACGATGCGTCCGTCCTTCAAAAGCAGGAAGCCTTTGGTGCGGCGGTTTTCCAAAAATTTGTACAGGCTATCCACGCGGTCGGGGCAAAAGCCGAGCGAGGCAGGCGCGAGTGTCTGCCAAGTATTGCCAACTTTGGGCGGGAAATAGAGGCTGGTATTTTGGGAAAACAGCGACAACGCACTGATAATCAATAAGGTAGCGGCGAGCAGTTTTTTCATGTGAGGAAGTGCGGATGAAGTTTTGGCCTTCGACGGCAGGGCAAAGCTTAGGTTTAAGCCAGAAACCCGCGCCGCCAACAAGAGTTTTTCTCGAACCATGAACAATTCCGCAAGAACCGACATTTAGCACCCGACTCAAAACGACGACGCATGGAGACACCGACAAATGCGACCCTTACGCCTGCACAACGCCTCCTTCGCCTGTTGCACTTGCACCGGCGCACCATCAACCTCGTGCTGTTGTACGCGCTGTTCATTGGCATCATCAATCTTTCCTTACCCCTTGGCATTCAAGCGATTATCGGCTTGCTCATGGGCGGCAGCATCTCCGCTGCATGGGCCTTGCTGACGCTGGTCGTGCTGGCCGGGCTGCTGTTCAGCGGCTACCTGCGCTACCTGCAGCTCTCCGCGACGGAGACCATGCAACAACAACTTTTGGCTGACGCGGCCTTCGATTTCGCCGTCCGAATCCCGTACCTCAACCTCGAAAAACTGCGCCGCGAGCACCTACCCGAACTCATCAATCGCTTCTTTGATACGCTCACGCTGCAAAAAGGCTTACCGAAAATCCTGACAGATGGCAGCGCAGCCTTGCTGCAAATCATGTTGAGCTTGTTGGTCGTGTCATTTTATCACCCGGTTTTTCTGGCGTTTTCGTTCGGATTGCTGCTGCTGCTGGGGCTGCTTTTCTGGCTGACGTTTTCGGAAGGCACCCGCACGAGCCTCGTCGAATCCAAGTACAAATACCAAATCGCCTACTGGCTCGAAGAAATTGGCCGCGTGGCTGACACTTTTAAGCTCATCGGCTCCACCCGGATGCCCGTGCAACGCGCCGACAAGCTCGTCTCCAGCTACCTTGATGCCCGCAAAAAACACTTTCGGGTGCTGCTCATCCAGTTTGCGAGCAGCTTGTTTTTGCGTTTGCTGACAGTCGGCGGGTTCCTTATTATGGGCAGTATCTTGGTCATGGAAAACGTGCTGAACCTCGGCCAGTTCGTTGCTGCCGAGATCTTGGTGCTCCTCGCCGTCGAGTCTTTGGAAAAAGTCGTCCTGATGATGAGCACTTTGTACGACATCCTGACGGCCACCGAGAAGCTCGGCCAGTTCACGGATTTGCCCATCGAATCGCGCAACGGGCTGTCTTTTGGAGAGGCTTGCCCCGAAAAACGGGTTGCCATCGAATGGCGCAACCTCAGCCACCAATTCCCCGACAGCGACTCGCCCACC
>JBKBIC010000104.1:0-17142 GCA_046299435.1 Saprospiraceae bacterium | reverse complement strand
TCTAATGTGTTCTGGCGGCAAAGGACAGGGCTTTTTGATGAAATGTAAAGTAAGCGACAAGTTTTTTAACCCTCGGCTGAGTCATCTGTCGGAAAATTACCGATGTGGTAAAATTTTGAATCGCAAAAATGCCCATGCGACCCGCGCCCACCGCATGGCCGTCCCGGCAACAAACCCAGACAAAACCATGCTCACCATCTTCACATCGCCACAGTTTTTGCCAGAAAAACAGTACGTTTTTGACGTGCTGCTGGGTGAATCCCTCGGCATTCCGTTTCGCGTGGAAACCTCGGACGAGCCAGACTATCGCCTTGTTTTGCCGAACGGGAAATGCGTTACCCTGCGCGACGGCTTCTTTTCAAAAATCACGGGTGATAGTTATTTGTCTTCGGCTAACATCTCTGCCAATGTGCCGACCGTCGAGCACCCGTTCGAGCCGACCGAAAAACTTACGGTGATTTATGGCGAACCGGTTTTGTACTTCCGCGACGACGAAATCATCACGCGCCTCGACCTGTTCGCGTCGGCTTTTTTCATGCTCACGCGCTGGGAAGAACGAGTGCTGCCCGACCGCGACCGGCACGGGCGTTTCCCCGCAAGTGCTTCGCTTTCAGTCAAATACAATTTTTTGGAACGCCCAATCGTGGACGAATACGCCGCCCTGCTCTGGCAACTGCTTGTCCGCATGGGCTGGCCGGGCGAGCGAAAAAAACACAAATTCCGACTGCAACCCAGCCACGACGTGGATTATCCGAAACTTTGGTGGCGGCCCGCCGACCGGCTGCGGACGCTGGCCGCGAGCATCTTCCGGCGCGGCGACTGGCACGAGGCGGGCTATTTCCTGCGGCACAAATTTTCCGCCGAAAACGACCCGTTCGACACGTTTGACCTGCTCATGGATTTGTCCGAACGGAACGGCCTGCGCTCGCAGTTCAACTTCATGGGCGAACGCCCGCCCGGCTCGGACGCTTTTTACCCGCTGCGGCACCCGTTCGTGCAGGATTTGATGCAAAAAATCGCCCGGCGCGGCCACGAAATCGGCTTTCATCCATCCTATGAATCGGCGGACGACGGACGGCGGACGGCGGGCCGCTCGCCAATGTTCGGGCAAGAGCTGGCCTCGCTGCGGGCGGTTTCGCCGCTTTCGATTGTGTCTGGTCGGCAGCATTTCCTCCGGTTTTCGGTGCCCGAAACTTGGCAGACTTGGGCCGATGCTGGCCTCCAAACCGACGGCACGCTCGGCTACCCGGAGGCCGAAGGTTTCCGCTGCGGCACCTGCCGTGATTTCCCGGTTTTCAACATTTTGACGCGGCAAAAACTCCCGCTGCGCGAGCAACCGCTCGTGGCAATGGACGTGACGCTGGCGCAATACCGAAAATACACGCCCGAAACTGCCCTCGAAAAACTGCGCCAGCTCGCCGCCGAAGTGCGAAAACACGACGGGACGTTCACGCTGCTTTGGCACAATTCGTCGTGGAACACCTACTTTTGGCGGCCATTTCAGGCGGCCTACGAAACATTTTTGCATGAAAACCGCACATAACTCGCTCAAATTCAGTCTGTTTTTCGTTTTTCGTTTTTCGTTTTTCGGGCTTTCCCCACTATGCCTATTCGCGCAGGCCAGCGGGGTGCCGCTGAACGCACCGACGTACCATTTGCTCGACCGCCTTTCGGTCGTCAGCGATGTGCCGAGCGAGATTCACCCAGAACTGAAATTCTTTTCGCGGCAGGACGTGGCGGAATACGCGCTCGCGGTGGATTCGGCTTCGCCAAACTTGACGCGGCTCGACCGCCGCGACATCGCCTACATTTTGGCCGACAACAACGAGTACGTTGGCCCAAGCTATCGCCCGGCGGCCAGCACGAACGGCTGGCAAACCCCCGAAACCGTCGCACCCGAACCGATCGAAAGGCGCGGGTTGTTCGGCATTTTTTGGCGCAGCCCAGCCAATTTTTTCGAGGTGAACACGCCGCACTTCCTGCTGCGGGCCAACCCGATGCTCAATTTCGCCTTCCAAAAATCCGAGCAAGAGGACGGCATTTTGTTCGCCAACCAGCGCGGCCTCGAAGTGCGCGGCGAGGTGGACAACCGCCTGTTTTTTTACACGAATTTCCTCGAAACGCAGACGCGGTTCCCCGAATACGTCTTCCGGTACATCCAAAAAAACAAGGCCGTGCCCGGCAACGGCCTGTACAAAAACTTCAAAAGCCAGATTTTCGACATCGAAAAAGGACGCGGTTTTGATTACAGCAATGCGGTGGCGTACATCGGTTTTCAGGCTACGCGGCACGTCGGGGTGCAGCTGGGGCACGGCAAGCATTTCATCGGCAACGGCTACCGTTCCATGTTTTTGAGCGATTTTTCGAACAATTATTTCTACCTGAAACTGAGCACGCGGGTCTGGAAATTCGATTACCAAAACCTGTTCCTGGAAATCACGCCCAGCACCGCCGCCGCCGAGCCGGGCGATAGGCTGCTACCCAAAAAATTCGCGGCCATGCACTACCTCAACTTCAAGCCGACGCGCAACCTCGCATTCGGTTTTTTTGAGGCTACGATTTTCAACCGCTCGCAGGATTTCGAGTTGCAGTACCTCAATCCCATCATTTTGTACCGGACGGTGGAGGCCAGCATCGGCAGCCCCGACAACGTGCTCATCGGCGTGGATTTCCGCTGGAATTTCTGGCGGCGGTTCCAACTTTACGGCCAAGCGATGCTCGACGAGTTCAACTTCAACTTCATCTTCCAGCCAGAAGAACGGGGCTGGCGCAACAACAAAAGCGGCTTACAGGCGGGCCTAAAATATTTCAACGCGCTGGGAATCAACCACTTGGATTTGCAGGCCGAATACAATGCCGTGCGCCCGTACACCTACTCGCATTACGATACGCTCAATTCGTACACGCATTACCACCAGCCGCTGGCGCATCCGCTGGGCGCGAATTTTCGGGAAATCGTCCTGCTGGCACGTTACCAACCGTTCCCGAAATGGGTGGTGCAGGCCCGGTACATCCGCTCGAATTATGGCGAAAACACGGCCACTCAAAACTGGGGCGGCGACCCACTGCTCTCCAACCGCGACTTTGTGCAGGAGTACAACAACGAAATCGGGCAGGGCGTGGGCGCGTCGCAAAGCATCCTCGGCGCGGAGCTCAACTGGCAGTTTTTCCACAATATGTTCCTCGACCTGCGCTTTTTCCTGCGCGACAAAGACAGCGACAACCAAGCCCTCGACCTGAAAACCACACTCTTCGGCGCGGGCCTGCGGATGAACGTCTGGAACCAAAACCACGATTTCTAAATCGGTTGACGGCAGACGGTTGACGGTTATATAATCTATGCCGTCCCCGTCCACCGTCTGCCGCTTGCCGTTAACCATGCCACCGTCCACCGTCCACCGTCCACCGTCCACCGTTTCGGATTTGCACGAAACCGAGCCGCGCTGGTTCGCCGTGCGCACGCGGGCGAAGTGCGAAAAGTTTGTGCGTCAGGCACTTGCGAAAAAAAACGTGGAGGCGTATGTGCCTTTGCAACAGTTCGTGCGGCGGTACGAGCGCAAAACCCGGACGGTCGAAAAGCCGCTCATCACCTGCTATGTCTTCGTGCAAATCACGAAAAACGAATACCTGCCCGTGCTCGAAACCGAAAACGTGGCAGGCTTCGTCCGTATCGGGAAGGATTTACGGGCCATCCCGGAGGCCGAAATTGACCTGTTGCGCCGCATCACTTTGGAAAAAGACCTCGAATTGGAGGTCATGGAAGGTGCGTTCCACGAGGGCGATTGGGTGGAAATCGTGGCCGGGTCGCTGGCCGGGCTGCGGGGCCGGGTGGTGCAGCGCGAGGGCAAACGCCGCTTCCAAGTGGAGCTCGAACAACTTGGTTACAGCCTGTTGATGCAAGTGGACGCGCAACTATTGGGCAAGGCCAGCCGGTTTTGAGCCGGGTTTCTGCCCTGTTTTTTGACGAACTGCCCAAAACCGTCCGCGAACCGTCGGCCTCGCGCCCTGCCTTGTTTTCTACTTTTGCCGTTCAAATTTTTACACATCGCATCCTGCATACATGAAAAAATTTCTTTCGCTGTTGCTGTTTTGCTGCGCTTGCAACGCAGTGTTTGCCCAGCAAAACACCCTGTTTGTGCCGCGCCAAATCCAGCGGGCATTTGACAAAGAAACCCGCAGCCGCGACGGGCTGCCCGGCAAAAACTACTGGCAAAACCGCGCCGAGTACAAAATTGACGTGTCGCTCGACCTGCCCACCCGCCGCGTGGACGGCGTGGCCGACATCCGGTATTTCAACCAAAGCCCCGACACTTTGAAAACCATCCGCCTCAAACTTGCCCACGACCTGTGGCGCAAAGGCGGCCAGCGTGGCTACGACCTCACGCCCTCCGACATCACCGACGCGGGCGTGGACGTGCAGCGGCTTTCGGTCGGCGGCAAGCCCGTCGAGAACCCTAACAAGTTGAAAGCCAACACTTTCCTCAACATCCGGCTCGAAACGCCGCTGCCGCCGGGCCGCCCCGTGCAGCTCGGCATCCAATGGTCGTACATCGCCCCGGCTGGCACGGATGCGCCCCGCGAGTGTGTGTGCGACTCGACCTCGTGGTTTTTGGCGTATTGGTACCCGCAAGTGGCCGTATACGATGATTTGCACGGCTGGGCCGATGCGCCGTACAACGGGGTGTACGAGCAGTACAATGATTTTTCGGATTACGAGGTGCGTGTGCAGGTGCCATCGAACGTGATGGTCTGGGCGACGGGCGAGCTGCAAAATGCCTCGGAGATTTTTCAGCCGGAGTTTTTGGGACGTTTTGAAAAAGCAAAAACAGCCTCGAACGTCGTCAAAATCTTCGCGCCAGAGGATTATGCTGACAAAACCCGCTTTTTTAAAGCTACCGACAAAACCCACACGCTCCGCTACAAAGCCAGCGGTGTGCCGGATTTTGCCTTTGCCATCAGCGACCATTTTTTGTGGGATGCCACTTCGGTCGTCGTGGACGATTCGACGGGCCGCCGCACGCTCGTGGCTGCTGCTTATGACCCGAAATCGAAGGACTACTATGAGGTCTGCAAAATCGCGCAGCAGGGCATCCGCCTGATGAGCACTTACCTGCCCGGTTACCCGTACCCATACCCGGCCATGACGGTTTTCAACGGCAACGACGGCATGGAATTCCCGATGATGTGCAACGACGCGAGCACTCACCCGGAAAGCCCGGTCGGCCTGACGGTGCATGAGATTTCGCACACTTATTTCCCGTTCATGATGGGCATCAACGAGCAGTATTACGCTTGGATGGACGAGGGTTGGGCCTCGTTTTTTGACGTAACCCTCTCAGACACAATCAAAAACGTGAAAACCGGCACCATCCGAAACTATGCCGCTTCCGCCGGCACCGACAACGACATCCCGCCGATGGCCCCGTCTCGTTTCCTCAACAGCCCGGCCTACCGGGTAGCGGCATACACCCGCCCGCAGGCGGCGTACTTCACGCTGTTGGATATGTTGGGCTATGAGAAATTCCACGCTTGCATGAAAACGTACATGAACCGCTGGAAGGGCAAACACCCGATGCCGTTCGATTTTTTCAACACTTGGAACACGGCCTCTGGTCAAGACCTCGACTGGTTCTGGAAAGCGTGGTTTTTTGATTGGGGCTACCCGGATTTGGCCGTGCGGGTGGAAAAAGTGAAAAAACAGGAGTGGATAATTGTCGAAAACAAGGGCACGATGCCCGTCGCCGTCCACGCGGAAGTGGAATACTCGGACGGCTCGAAGGAGACGCTCCACCAGACCGCTGCCGTGTGGCAAAACGTGACCAAAATGGCCATGCAACCCAGTTTGCGGAAGGAATACTCGTTGAAGCCGTCCAAAAACTTGCCCATCAAAAAAGTGACGCTCGGCCACCGCTTCGTGGCGGACGCAAACACCAAAGACAATGTGTGGGAAAAGTAAAGTTTTGAGTTTCGAGTATTGAGTTTTGAGTGGACATGGCTACTCGAAACTCAAAACTCGAAATTGACGACCAAAGCCCGCGTGTTGTTGGTCTTGTTGCACTCGTCGGCGAGCGACTGGAAGGGGTCGAGTTCAAAAACGAGGTTGGGCTGGAAGCGGGTGCGGTTGCGGGTGCTGATTTCGATTTCGCCGTGCAGCCGCCGGCCGGGCAGCAGGATGCCCTGTTCGATGTCCTTGTTTTTGAAAAACATCCCGTCGGCAAGGAACGAGCCGCGTGTCAGTTTTTGGCCCGACACAAAATAGACGTTCACGGCGAGGTTGTCCTCGCGCTCGTCGGTGGGGCCGAGCAGTCGGGCGGTTGCGTCGCCCACGTTTCGGAGCACGAAATGCAGGCGCATGGTTTTGGCTGATTGTTTCACGATATAAATCGTGTCAAACACCAAGTCGGGGCAGCCTTTTTCAGTCATGGCAGGGACAGGTTCGGGTTGTGGCTCTGGTTTGGCCTCAACCTTTGGCTGCGCTGGGGCGGTGGGTTCGGACTTCGGGTCTTCAATTGGTCGCTGCGGCATGGGGTTTTTCTTCGGCTCTGGCACCGGTACCGCGATTTTCAGGTTGATGCCCTGTTGCAACTGGCCCGGCGCGAGGTTGACCCGCCCTTCGCAAAAAGCGGCGACGACATCGGCCTCTTTGCCGCGCAACCGCTCCGGGAGGTTCAGCGTGTCAAGTTCGACGATGAGCGCGAGTGGCGGTTTTTTGTCTTTCCCGAACGAGACCGGGTCGCGCCCGGTATTCACGGCGTTGCAGCGGAGGATGACCGTTTTTTCGCTTTGGTCGAGCAATTTGAAGCCGTACAAGCTGACGCGCATCCCGCGATACACCTTTGCAGGCGCATCGGCGGCAGGTTGGCCGAAAGCAGCAAGGCTCAAAAAAAGCAGGCAAAAGCCGGGGAAAAAACGGACGCGCATCGAAAAGTGATGAGTTGTGAGCGATAAGTGATGAATTTGAGTAGCGAGGCCACTCATCATTCATCACTTATCGTTCATCATTGTTTCTATTATTCTTCGGTTTCCAGAAAATTGATGGAGCGGCTGATGCTTTGTTCCAGCGAGATAAAGGTCTCGGTGCGCTGGATGCCCTGGATTTTCTGGATTTTGTCGTGCAAGACCTGCCGGAGGTGGAAGGTATCTTTGCAGACGATTTTGGCAAAAATACTGTAAAGCCCGGTGGTGTAGTGCGCGTCCACGATTTCGGGGATGGCCGCGAGCTGGGCCGATACCTCGTCGTAAAGCGAGCTTTTGTCCAAGTAAATGCCCAAAAAGGCCGTGATGTCGTAGCCGAGTTTGTGGTAATCCACCGTCAGGCTGGCTCCTTTGACGATGCCGAGGCCCTCGAGTTTTTTCATCCGAACGTGGATGGTGCCGCTCGAAACGAAGAGTTCTTTGGCGATGTCGGTGTAGGGCGTTTTGCCATCCTCCATCAATTTGGCGAGGATTTTCTTGTCGAGTTGGTCAATTTCTGGATGCGCGGACATGGGCGGGAGATTTTGATTTAAGATTGTTCGTGTTTGTGCTTTCGTGCGTTTGTTGCACGGCCCAAAAACGGCAGTCGTTTTGACAAATTTTAAACGAAAGTATAACGCTGTTTTTTAATCGAAAAAACTGCGCCCGGTTTGGTCAAATTTTTTGCCAACTCTTCAAAAAAAGTTCAACTGAAAAAATCATCCCAACCCCAAAATCAACAACCACGCATGACTGAAAAAACGCAAACCCGATTGCCGATTTTGCTGGCCGTCACGCTGGCGGCGGGGATGTTCATCGGCCAGCAGCTGCCGCACGGCGGCGACAATTTTTCGTTCTCGCCCGGCCCGGCCCGCTCGCTCAGCCCGGCGGCCGGCACGCTCGATGAGGTGCTGCGCTACATCCAGGCCAAATATGTGGACACGGTGGACATCGAATCCGTGAAAGCGGGTGCGCTGAACCACCTGCTCGAAAAGCTTGACCCGCACTCCGTTTACATCTCGCCCGACGAAATGGAGGCGGTGCAGGAAGATATGTCGGGCAATTTCGAGGGCATCGGCATCGAGTTTTTGATTGTGGACGATACGATTCAGGTCGTCGCGCCGCTTTCCGGCGGCCCTTCGGAGGCGGCTGGGATGTTGGCCGGCGACAAAATCGTGCGCATCGGCGATTCGACGGTGGCCGGCGTGAAGATTGACAATGGTCGCATTTACAAGATGTTGCGCGGCGCGGCTGGTTCACAGGTCAAAATCGCGGTGCTGCGTGGCGCGGAAAAAACAGTGCGCGAGTTCAACATCACCCGCGATTTGATTCCCGTCCATAGCGTGGACGTGGCTTATATGCTCGACGAGGCGACGGGCTACGTCAAAATCAACCGTTTTTCGGCGCAGACGCACCAAGAATTCATGTCCGCGCTGCGTCCGCTCGTGGAGGAAAAAGGGATGCGTAACCTGCTGCTCGACCTGCGGGGCAACCCCGGCGGCTACCTGAACGAGGCCACCGATTTGCTGAGCCAGATTTTCCCGGAGGGCAAATTGCTGGTTTACACGAAAGGCCGCGCGGAGAGTCGCCGCGACTATAAAAGCAGCGGGCGCGCCCGTTTCAAAATCGAAAACGTGGCTGTTTTGATTGACGAAGGCTCCGCATCGGCCAGCGAAATCGTGGCCGGGGCCGTGCAAGACCACGACCGGGGCTGGGTCATCGGGCGGCGTTCGTATGGCAAAGGTTTGGTGCAGGAACAGTACCCGCTCGAAGACGGTGGCGCGCTGCGGCTCACGGTGGCGCGGTATTTCACGCCGAGCGGGCGGTGCATCCAGCGCGATTACAAAAACGGCGAGGATTACGATGCGGAAGAGGAACGCCGCCTGCATTCTGGCGAGCTTTCGGACGGGAAAAAAATGAAAGTGGCCGATTCGACGGCGTTTTACACGGGCATGGGCCGCGTGGTCTTCGGCGGCGGCGGTATCATCCCGGATGTTTTCATCCCTTTGGATACGGCGTTTGCCAATCACTATTTTTTCGAGGTACGCCGCCTCGTGCCCGAATTTGCCGCCCGCTGGACCGAAAATCGGGGCAAAAACTTCTTCACGGGCAGCCTTGCCGAGTTCGTGCGCGGCTATGCCGTGTCCGATGAAATGCTGGAAGAACTGTTGGCATACGCCGAAAAAACGGGCGTGAAACGCAACGCCGCCCAGCTCGCCCGGTGCGCTCCTGAACTGAAACTGCAACTCAAAGCCCGTCTCGCCAAACTGCTCTTCAAAGACGAGGGCCTCTACACCGTGCTCAATGACGACGACCCAGCGGTGGAAAAAGCCCGCCAAGTCCTGAAAAGCGGCGAGCCGGTGGCCAAGCGGAATTGAGCGAAGTTGAAAAGAGGAAGCAAGTCGAAGCGTTGAAAAGCAGCACATTCAACGCTTCGACTTGCTTCTTCTTTTCAACTTATCTGCGCCAAAGCCGCACCCGGAACCTGCCCTCTTCGATGGCCTCCATGCCGCCCGCCCCGTTCAGCAGCAGTCCGCTGAACCGCCCGGTGATGGTATCGCCCGAAAAACTTTCGATTTCGAGGCTCACGTCGTCGCTCACCTCGTTCGATACGCCCGTGAAATTGCAAGTGTCGCGCCCGTCGAATTCCACGCCGCCGTACCCGAAGTTTTTGAGCTGCACCACTGCGTGGGTGGGTGTGTACGGGTAGTCGCCGTTCGTCTCATCGAACTCGAAACCGAGCGCGATGCCGAGGTGCGGGCGGGCGGGGTCGTCCTGCCGGATGATTTCCACATAATTTCGGGAGACAAAAAACACGTTGCAAAGCGTGTCGGGGCGCAGCCTGCTTTGGGAGGCCAACTGCTTGATTGGCAATGGCTTGCGATGCATTAGTGCGATGGGGTGATGCTTGAAAATGAAGAAAACGCCCTCCGTCGGTGGGTCGGGCCGGGCTGAAAAATTGCCCCAAAACAGCCACGCAAAAAGCAGGAATGGGAGGGTTTTCACAGCCGCAAAATTGCGGGAAACGGCGGGCAGGCTCGGCCACGCATGGTGTTAATTTTTGAACTGAACGAGTAGCCCGAAATTGAAAAAACTGATTTGCTCCCAATCGGGGCGGTCGCTGAAGTTTTGCCGCCGCCGGGCATAACCCGTGTTGAAGCCCACGCGCAGGCCGAGGTTTGAATCAAAAATGCGGTGTTTTATCAGGCTTATGTGCGAGGTGCATTGCAGTGGCAGCAGGGTCGTCAGGCCCATTTCCAATTCGAGGTGCTGTTTTTTGAGGTAAATCAGGGTTTGGTCAATGCCAAGCCCGATGGTCAGGCCGGATTTGGAGTAGTCCTTCACGCGGATGCTTCCATCGCTGGTGGGGAAAAACACCCGGTCGCCGAGTGCGCCAAAGCCAAGTTCGACGCGCATCAACGTGCGCTCGGCAAGGGCCGCGCTCGCGTAAAATGCCAGTTGTTGCCATGTGAAACTGGCGTTCGGGTTTGGCGAGAGCCGCAGTTCCGCGCCCACACGTTGGGCTTGCGCCACGCTTGGGAGTAGGAATAGGAGCCAAATCCAGTGTTTCATGCGCTGCTATTTTGCCCAAAGGTCGGGCAATGTTGCTCGTTTTTTTGCCAGCAAATGGCCGCTGGCCCAGAAAAATCGTGCGGCTCAACTGGGTTTGGCGATGTCGGGCACACGGCCCGGCGGCACGCTCAAAAACGACTTCACCAGCATAAAGAAGGCAAACCCGGCGGCTACTCCCGCAACTACCAGCACCACTGCTGCCCCACCTTCATTGCCGGAGCAGGCGAGACTGCAAGCGAGCGCACTCAATACCAGTACCCCTCCGCTTATCAGCAGGAACAGCCCCAAAAATTTGAAGAACCGGCCCCACGAGCGTTCAGGCACCTTGAAAAGCCGCTTTGCCAATGTTTTTCGGACGAAGGTTTTGGCGCGTTGGGTCGTTTTTTTGAACAGCGAGGAATGGTGGCCGGTGCGGGTTGGGGCATCGGAATTGCCCAGACTTGAATGTGCGATGCCCAACGGGCTGTTGGGTTGCGCGGTGTTTGCCCAGCGCGGCAGGCGGTTTCCTTGCACGGCGAACAGCGCGACAGCCCCCATGAAAATCACCGCATGGCAAACGCGCTGCCTCCGCCAGACCTTCCATTTTTCGTCCTTTCGCCCGCTCCGTCGCGGGAAAAAATACATGGCCAAAAGCACGACAAGGGCCAAAGGCCAAGCCGTTTTTTCGGGGACTTGCACGCCCATTTCCGATAGCCAGATGCCTGCCAAAAGACCTGCGAAAGTCAGGACAAAATAACCGATTGCAAACACGAAGCGGGTTGTGCGGACATGGGCTTTGGCCCAAAACGAGAGAGATTTCACAGCGCAAATCATTGGTTTTCAGATTATTTGGTAAAAAACGCCCACGCTGGGGTAGCTGATTTGTTGCCACCTTTTTTCAAAATAATACTCCGCGAACCGCCTCGCGTACCCGGCGTTGAGGCCCACCCGGAACCCCACATCAGTGCCCCAAAGCCGATATTTCGTCAGGTCAACCCGCGTGGCAATTTGGCGAGGGAGCATCGCCATGATGCCGAAGTTGATGGAGATGCGTTGCTTCGGAAATGTGAACGCCGTGTGGTCAACGCCCAGCCCAAATGTTGGGCTGCCCGCAACATACCTCGCCTGATATGGCTGCCCGCCGGACGTGGTCTCGTAGGTATCCACGAAGTACCCGACCCCAAGTTCTAAGTGCAGGAGCGTGCGTTGGTTGAGGAAAGTGCCGACATAGAAAGTGCCCTGATGCCACGCCGCACCGTTTTGGTTGGGAGGCGACAGCCGCAGTTCGCCGCCAACCTGCTGGGCGAGGCTGTTGAGCGGTGTGATGAGCAATGCGAGCCAGACGAGGTGATTCATGCTGATGCCAATTTATTTGAATCCCGGTGGGTAACTGCCGTTTGATTGATTCAAAGGAAATGACCCTTCAAGGATAAGCGCAGGCGATTTGCTTTGTGGCCAAAATGATTTTCATCAGTTCATTTCACGAACCGCGACCCGCGCTCCCAAAAACGCCAAGGCCAGTGCGCGGCCTCGCCCGCAAATTCGCAGCCGATGCGCGGCCCGCTGGCGATGTTTTCGGGCTGCACGGCGTGGCCCCTGTCTTCGAGCCAGAACGGCGAGCCGGGTGCGTCGAATCGTTGGCCGGTGAATTTTGTGCTCAACCCCAGTGCGACGGAGAGCGAGCCGGGGCCGGTCGTGAGGGCAGGGGAGAGGCGCGGCATCCTGCGCCGTTCGAGCATAACTTCCAGACCCTCAATGGGTTCCACGCCCCGGATGAGCACCGCGTGCGCCATGCCTTCGGGCGCAGTCACGACGTTGAAAAGGTGATGAACCCCATAGCACAAGTAGATATAGGCGCAGCCGCCTTCCGCGAACATGACCTCCGTGCGCGGCGTGCGGCGGTTGCCGTAGGCATGGCAAGCGCGGTCGTCGGGAGCGCGGTAGGCTTCGGTCTCGGTGATGCGGCCCGTCGTTCGGAGGCCGTCAAACTCGGTGACGAGCACTTTGCCCAGCAGGTCGCGGGCGATTTGCACGACATCGGTGCGGAGAAAAAAATCGGGTGGGAGTTTTGCCATACCGGCGAAAGTAAAAACCGTTTGGCTTTTTGCCGCCTACCATTGACTTTCGCAGCCGCAACATGGCACTCGTTTTCACTAAAAAAGTCGCGCCCGGCGTGTCACTCGGCCTTTGGCAAATTGCCGAAGACGAGCCGTTTTTTCGTGAAAAAATGCCGCTTTCGGCAGACGAAGATGCCAATTTGAACCAATTGAAAGACGAGCTGCGCCGCCTCGAATGGCTGGCTTGCCGCTGGCTTTTGCACGAACTGACCGGCCACGCCATGCGCCTGCCGCTTGCCAAAGACGCTTTTTCCAAGCCTTTTTTTCCCGAAAACGCCGAGCTCGCCTGCTCGCTCAGCCACTCACGGGGCGTGGTCGCGGCCCTACTCGTCGAAGCAGAGCCGTCCGCCGTCCATCGTCCGCCGTCTGCTGTTGGATGCGATTTGCAAAAAATCGTCCCGAAAATGCTCGCGCTCGCGCCAAAATTTATGCGCCCGGAAGAAGCCGCGTTTGTCCAATCGCAGCCCGAAGCCACCCGGCTGGACTGGCTACACTTTTTTTGGACGGCCAAAGAGAGCCTGTACAAGGCTTGGGGCAAAAAATCGCTCGATTTCCGGGCGCACATCCGCGTGGCGGCTGGCCCCGACACGGCGCATGGTTTTGTGGAAAAAGATGCGACGCGGCTGACCTTCCAGATTTTTTCCGAAAAAATTAACGTGCCCGGTTCGGGGGACTTTGTGCTCACTTGGTGTCTTTGAATGCCATTGGTTGAGCCGAAACGACGCTTGGTTGAAAACGGCCCGCCGTTGAAAATTTGGTTTTAAACCTTCCGTTCCCTATTCGTTCCAAATTTCTGCAAAGATTGGCTGGCAATCCTGCCGCCCGATTCAGGAACTGAATCGGCGCGAGAACCTGTTTCGTCGAATGTTGTTTTCCGGCGCAGGGTCTTCGGCCAACCTTTGCCGAACATAATTCGTCTTTGCCCTGAAAAACTACTGCTCCCGCCCCCAAAAGCCGTAAGTCACCCATCCAACACAAGTATTCATGAAAAACTACCTTTTTTACCTTAGGCTATGCCTATTGGCTGCCGTGCTTTTGACAGGCGCGAACGGCCTATTCGCCCAAAAAACCTGCATCGTCAGCGGCACCTTGCGCGACGATTTGACGGGCGAGACGCTCATCGGCGCGACCGTCGAAGCCCTCGGCACCAACAAGGGCAATGTCTCGAACGAGTACGGTTTTTACTCCTTGACACTACCGGAAACTGGCGATTCGGTCACGTTGCGGGTCAGTTACATCGGCTACGAATCGGCATTTCGGAAGGTCAAGTGCGTAGGTTCGCAGAAATTGGACGTGTCGCTCCTGCCCGTAGGTGCTGTGATTCAGGAGGTTGTCATCAAAGCCAACGCCCTCGAAGAAAAAATGAAGAGCACCGAAATGTCGGTCTCGACCATCGGCATCCGCGAGGTGAAGGAACTGCCCGCGCTCTTCGGCGAAACGGACATCATCAAAATCCTGCAACTCAAACCCGGCATCACGCCCGGCGCGGAAGGCACCACTGGCCTGTATGTGCGCGGTGGCAACAGCGACCAAAACCTCATCGTGCTGGACGAGGCGGTGGTCTATAATGCCAATCACCTGTTCGGTTTTTTCTCGACGTTCAACTCCGACGCGGTGAAGGATTTGAAAGTGTACAAAGGCGGTTTCCCGGCGCAGTACGGCGGGCGTTTGTCCTCAGTGATTGACGTGCGGATGAAGGAGGGCAACAACAAAAACTTCAGCGGCAGCGGCGGTATCGGCTTGATTTCCAGTCGGTTAACACTTGAAGGGCCGATTCAAAAAGACAAATCCTCGTTCATGATTTCGGGCCGCCGGACGTATGCCGACCTCATCACGAATGCCATCAACAAGGCCAACGAGGACGACCCGGAGTACAACCCAATCCCCGGTTATTATTTCTATGACCTGAACACAAAGGTCAATTTCACGCTCTCCGAAAAAGACCGCCTGTTCGTGAGCGGCTACTTCGGGCGCGACGTGTTCAAGTTCGAGAACGAGACTTTCGACTTCCTTTTCGATTGGGGCAACACGACCGGGACAGCGCGCTGGAACCACGTTTTTGGCCCGAAACTGTTTTCAAACACGACGTTCACGTTCTCCGATTATCGCTACCGCATCCAAAACGAGCTGCAGGGTTTTTCCTTCAAACTCAACTCGAACGTGCAGGATGCGAACACGAAAGTTGACTTTTACTACCAACCCTCGAACGAGCACACCATCCGCTTCGGCGCGAACGCGACGTACCACGATTTCATCGTCGGGCGGTTCAAGTTTGCCAGCGACGACGGCTCGTTCAACCTCGAATCGGGCGAAAATTTCGACGGCATGGAGTATGGCCTGTATTTCGCCGACGAGTGGGCCGCTGCCCCGCGCCTGAAAATCAATTACGGCGCACGGATGTCGTTTTGGCAAAACAACCCTGCATTTTATTGGAATCTCGAGCCGCGCGCGGCAGCCAATTTTTCGGTCAACGAAAAATGGTCGGTCAAAGGCAGCTACTCGCGCATGGCCCAGTACGCGCACTTGTTGGCGAGTTCGGGGCTGTCGCTGCCGACCGATATTTGGTATCCGAGCACGGAGGGCATCAAGCCGGAAATCAGCGACCAGATTGCCGTCGGCACCTCGTATCTCATTGGTAAAGACCTACTTATCACTTGGGAGGCGTGGTACAAGTGGCTCCAAAACCAGATTGATTTCAAAGACGGCGCGGAGATTTACGGCAACAACGACATCGAGGACGAGCTGCGCGTCGGCAAGGGCTATGCCTTTTCGCCCGTCGAGTTGGAGATTGAAAAAAAGGAGGGCAAGCTCACCGGCTGGATTGGCTACACGCTGGCTTGGGTGAAACGCGGCGATTTCGAGGGCATCAACAACGGCGAATATTACCCGCCGCGATTTGACACGCGCCACAACCTGAGTGTGGTCGGGATGTATCGTTTTAACTCGAAATGGTCGGTCACGGCCACGTTTGTTTATCAAAGCGGCTACATCACTTGGCTGCCCGTCGGGCGGTTCACGTTGCAGGATTTGCCGGGCACGTCGGCGCAGTTTTTCGTGCCGGACTACGGCAACCGCAACAATTTCCGCTACCCGGCCTACATCCGCACGGACTTGGGCGTGGTGTGGCGGTTTGTTAAACAAAAACGCATCGAAAGCGACCTGACCCTGAGCGTGTACAATGCCAGCGACCGCCGGAACCCGTATTTCATCTACATCGAACCCGATTACCAGACCGTCAACGTGGGCGGCAACGAGGTGGATTTGCTGAAAGGTTTGCAGCCCAAGCAGGTCTCGCTGTTCCCCGTGCTGCCGACGATTACTTGGAACTTCAAATTTTGAGTTGAAAAGAGGAATAGAGTTGAAGAGAGGAAAAGGTTGAAAAGTTGAGACATAAAAAAATTCAACTTTTCAACCCCCGATTCAACTTTTCAACTCTACTCCTCTTTTCAACTCAAAATTCAACTCTTCAACCCTTTCCTTCTCTTCAACTCAACAATATGCGCCTGTTAAAAAATATCGCACCCTTCTTCGTGCTCGGCCTGCTGGCCGCCTGCAACCTCACGAAAGACGTTGACCTCGATTTGCCCGAATACGAGGGCCGCCCGGTCGTCGAATGTTACCTCGAACCCGGCCAACCGATGCGGGTGCTGCTGACGCAGAGCTTCGGCTTTTTCGACCAGTTCGATACTTCGCTCGTGGAGTTTTTGGACAATGCCACGCTCGATTCCGCGCTCGTGCAAATCGAGTACAAAGGCCAAACTTTCACCCTGAAAAACGAGTACGCGATTGACTTCACGACCGGGCGTTTTTACAACTACATCAACCCCGCGCTCGTGCCTGCGGACTATGACAGCGACTTCAAACTGAACATCACGCTGGCCGACGGGCGCACCATCGCGGCCCAAACCCGCTTGCTCCCGGTGGTGCCGATTGACAGCATCGTGGTCAACTGGAGCCCGACCCGCGACACGCTCGCCCGTGTGCTGACCTACCTGACCGACGACCGCACGAAGACCAATTTTTATCGTAGAGTGTTGAATTACAGCAGTTTGGATAGTGTGCCCGACCAAGATTTCATCCTGCGCGACAACCTGAACACCACCGACATCATCGCTTTCGGCACGGGCTACAATTTGAAGGAAGGCGACACGGTGTTCAACACGGTGTACCACATCACGGAACAGCACTTCAATTTTATCGAAAGTTTCCAGTTGGCGATTCAGGCGAACCTTAATCCGTTCAGCCAGCCTTCGGCCATCCAATCCAACCTGACCGGCACGGCCAACGCGCTCGGTATTTTCACCGGGCTGGCCTTCGACCGCGACACGACGATTATCCGCAAGTGACCCAAGTTGCTACCTACCCCCCAGCCCCCTAAATGGGGAGCAAGACTCTGGCAGTTTGGGGGATTTGCCACCAACACCGAGCGAAAATTACTCCCCCTTTTAGAGTGTGTTTTAAAATTTGACGGATGTTTTTTGGCAAACTGGCAATGGAGCAATTGCTTAATTATCTCCGA
>JBKBIC010000103.1:0-17340 GCA_046299435.1 Saprospiraceae bacterium | reverse complement strand
AATCCTGCCCCGACAAGAAAAAAAATCACCAACCATGATAAAAGCAGTCATCATCGAAGACGAGACCCTCATAGCCCGCGAACTGCAAGCCAAAATCGCCGCCGTTGCCGACGACGTGCGCATCCTGCAAGTGCTGCCCAGCCTCAAAACAGCCAAAAAATGGTTTCTGGAAAACGCCGAACCCGACCTGCTTTTCATGGATATCCAGCTGAGCGACGGGGTGAGTTTCGAGTTGTTCGAGCATTTCCAGTTGGCTTGCCCGGTGATTTTCACGACGGCCTACGACGAGTATGCCATCCGGGCGTTCAAGGTCAATGGCATTGACTATCTGCTCAAACCTATTGACAATGAGCAACTTGCGGAGGCAATCGAGAAGTTTCGGCGGCAGTCGGCGAGCGCGGCAACGCCTCCGCCATCGAACGTGCAGGACCTGCTCCGTGCCCTCCAAAACCCGGCGGCAGGCGGCGGGCCGGCGTACAAAGAAAAATTCATCGTCAGCTCGCGCAACAACTGGATTCCGGTGAAGACCACCGACATCGCCTGTTTCCTGCGCGACAGCCTGAACTACCTGCACACCTTCGCGGGCGAAAAATACCTGCTTGATTTTGCCACCTTGGAGGAGGTCGAGGAAGTGCTCGACCCGCGCCTGTTTTACCGCGCCAATCGGCAGTGCATCGTAAACATCGAGGCCATCCAAAGCGTCAAACCCCATGAAAATCAGAAACTTACGCTCACTTTGAAATCGCCACCAAAAACCGAGGTGGACATCAGCCGCGAGAAAGCACCGGCCTTCAAAAAATGGTTCGACCGTTGAGCGCGGCTTTCCATAGAGCCTTGCCAACTTCTTGAAAATCAGGGCCGTGCCCTACGCTTACCCTTTCCGGCGAAACGACCAAGTGAGCCGGATTCGGGAGGCCACCGTGCCATCGGGCAAGGTGCCGATGGCAGTGGCGACGAGTGTCTGAGGCTCGCCGTTGGCGAGGGTACGCTCGATGGCAGCCTCGATGTCGCGGCCATTTTCGCAGGTGAACAGCAGGTCGCCACCCGCTTTTTTCACAAAATCGGCCTCGACATGGGTGACGAGCATCGAAACTGGAGGCCTTCCCTGCAAATGCACCTGCGCCAAAATGCCGCTCGAAAACTCCCCGGCGGCCAGCTGCGCCGCAAAATAGACGGAGCGAAATGGGTTCTGCGAACGCCAGCGATACGGCAGGGAAATGACGGCCCTCGCCTCGTCGCAGGAACGCACCCGCACACCCATGAACCATGCGCCGGGCAGCCGTCCCAACATGAACAGGCTGATTTTCAACGGGTTATTGACGGAGCGGAGGAATTGCGCTTTTGTCATGGGCGGTGTTTTTACATCCCCGGCGGCGGGGTTTTGATGTTGTCGAGGCGGATTTGGATGCCGGAAAAATTGAGGCTCGTCTGGCCTATCAAAATCATGGTGAAGCCTTTTTCCATGACTTTCCAAGTGTTGTTCAGGTACGGGTCGCGGCAGGACAGGTAGAGGATGTACTTGTCGTCGTCGAAGTTCCAGTGGCCGGTCTCGGCGACTTTGCCTTGCTGGATGATGTCGAAGGTTTGGTCGTCGCGGAACTTCATGAACTTGCCCAGATACTGGCGATGGATGCTGGTGTCGGTGGGTTGGATGGCCATTTTCGGGAACCACCAACCCGTGCCCATGTAGGCGCGGCGGCTGGTGTTGGGCGGCTTGATTTCGTTGACCGGGACGACGTGCTGCGTCGGCGGTTCTTTGACTTGCAGGATACCCGCTGCGGTGTCGGCTCGTTCGGAGTTGAAGGCATGGGCGGCACGGTAGCCGTCGGCTTGCGCCCCTTTTTGCTCGGTTTGGGATGGCTCGACGGTGGCCGTCGGTTGGGCGGCTTTTTCGCCGTTTTTGCAAGTCGCGGCAGAGAGGACGAGGAACGCCGCAAGGGCGGATAGTTTTATCAAGTTATTCATGGACAAATGAATGGGTCAATTTGAAAATGGGATAATGGGCTAATCTTCAATAGGTTAGCAAAGATGGATTGCGCGGACACTGCGACCGTCAAACCTCCGGCACAGCCACCTGTGCCAGCACTTGGGCCAGCGTCAAATGCTCGAAACCGGGCACGGCCAGCATGGCAGTTTCGGTCAGCTGCGGGTGATTGCCGATGCCGACGACCCCGAAACCAGCCCGCACGGCGGCAGCCACGCCCGACGGCGAATCCTCGAAAACGAGGCACTCGTCCGGTTCGAGGCCAAGTGCTTCGGCGGCCATCAGGAAGCCCTCGGCGTTGACGTTGCCTTTTTTGGCCTGTTCGCCGTCCACGATGGCATCGAAATACTGCTCGATTTGCACGGAACGCAGCACCGAACGCGCACTCGCTGATGCCGACGCGAGGGCAGTCCGAAGGCCCGCAGCCCGCACTTCGCGGAGGAAAAACACCGCGCCGGGCAGCACCTCGCCGGGCCGCATGTGGGCGATGCGCTCGGTGTACCAGTTGTTTTTCACGTCCGTCCAGAAGAGTTTTTCGGCCTCGGCCATGTAGGTCGTGCCGCCCCATTCGAGGATTCTTTCGAGACAATCCATGCGGCTGAGGTAGCGGAGCTCCTCGCGGCTATCGGCGGGCAGGTCGAGGCCCATGCTGGCGGCGAGGCGTTGCCACGCCTCCATGTGGTACTTGGCGGTATCTACCAATACCCCGTCCAGTCCGAATATGCAGCCTTTGATGAACAAGTTGAAGACAGTTGAAGAGGTTGAAAAACAGTTGAAGGGGCTGAGAAGCTGTTTGACGTGTTTTCCCACAGATAAATCTGCGGGCTGTGTGGCAAAATCCACCGGATTTTGAAGGGGGGCAAAGGACACCGATGGCCCGAAATCTGTCAGATTTTTTATGCATAGCCCACAGATTTATCTGTGGGAAAACAAGTCAAACAGCTTCTGAAAAACAGTTGAAGAGGTTGAAAACAGCACACTCAAATTCTGCTTTCCAACTTCACTTCACAATCACGCCATTTTTCACTTTGAAGGAAATGAGCCGGATTTTCATGATGTTGCCAAGCGGGTTGTCGTTCAGGGCGAGGAAACTGGCCTCGTAGCCTTCTTCCAACTTGCCGATTTTTCGTTCGGGGAAAATGGCGCGGGGCGTGGTTTCGCAAAGGATGCGCATGGCTTCGGGGGTCGTGATGGCCCCGATTTGCAGCCAATAGTTCAGTTCGGTGCGCATGGTACGCGAGCCGTCGTCGGAACCGATGGCCACCGGAACGCCCTCGGCGAGCAGGGCTTTCAGTGTTTTTTTGTGGAATTCGAGCACGGCGGGGTTGCTGACGGCGGCGGCTTGGCCGTGCGAAAGCAGCGGCACGACGGCGATGTTCTTTTTCACTAACTTTTTCAGGTCGTCCGGTTTGAGCTCGAACCGCGCCGGGTCGCCTGTGCCGTCCCAGTTGGAGCCGGGCAAATTGGCAAAACCGTTCACGCCGAGTTTGATGCCGAGCCGCACGTCGTCCACTGTTTCGACGTGGGCGAACACCTGCAAGCCTGCTTTTTTGGCTTTTTTGACGATGGCTTTGGCTGCGTCGGCGGTCAGGCCCTTGCCTTCTTTGCCGCCGTTTTTGTCGGCATCGAGCAGGTAAATGGAGAGCACGCCGGGCTTTTGGGCTTTGATTTTGTCCCAGTTTTTGGAAACGTCGTCTTTCGAGTCAATGAACCAGTAGCCGTCGCCGAGCATCTTTCGGTTGAGGCGGATTTGTTCGTAGCGGGCCTTCACTTGGTCGGGCGTGCGGATGTCCCATGCGCGGGGTTCGTATTCGAGGAAAGGCGTGCCGAGCGAGCAGGTCAGGCCGCCGTTGGCAAAAAGCGCGTCGGGCGTGCCGGGCTTGTTCAGCAGATTGGCGAGGTCTTGCCGCTCCTGCTGTGTATTCGACAGGATTTGCAGGTAAAAAACCCCCTCGCTCGCGTAGGCTTTGAGGGCTTCTTTGGCCGAGGGGTTGCCGGCGAGGCAGCTGACGTGCGCGTCGGCGAGCGGCGGCACGACCCAGCGTTTTTCGAGGTCAACCACTGTGTCAATCTTCGCCGGGGCCTTGCGGGTCAGCAGCCCGTCGCGGACGTACCATGTGCCCTCCGCGAAGTCTTTTCCATTGAACCACAGGCCGTTGCGGAATTCGATGGTCTTGCCCGTTTGGGCGAGGGCGTTTTGCAGGGAGGCCAGCAGCAGGAGTGCCGACAAGAGTATTTTGTTCATGGAAATAGGCGGGAGACCCGGGCAGTTGGTGAAAAACGGCTGCAAAAGTAGCGCGATGGCGGGCAAATTCGAGCGTTTCAGGCCAAATGCTTCAACATCGTTTGGCGCACTTGTTCTTTGAGTTGCGGCAAGTCCTCGTTTTTCAGGCCCTTTGTCGGGATGGGCGTGTCCCAGACGATGCGCAGCGTGCCGGGCCGCAGGTCAACAGAAAGCGCAGTGGCCGTGATGTCGCGGATGTTCGTGATGGTTTGCACGGCGATGGGTGCGCCCATCGGCAACGCCACCCGGAAGGCCCCATCGAAAAACGGCGCGAGCGGCTCGTCGGTGCGGTTGCGCCCGCCTTCGGGGTAGATGAAGATGCTCATGCCCGATTCGAGTTCGCGTTTGAGTTCGACAATGCTGCGGGCACGGCTCATCGCGCTGCTGCGGTCAACGGTAAGGCACATTTTTTTTACAATCCAACCAAAAACGGGCACTTTTTGCAGCTCTTGCTTCGCCAAAAACCTGAACACGCCGGGGAACGCATGGGCGTTGACGATGAAATCCAGCGCGGAATTGTGGTTGCTGACGATGACGTAACTGGCCTTCGGGTCGAGTTTTTCCTTGCCTTCGACGCGCAGCCGAACCCCAATCAAAGTCAAAAACGTGGGCGTGAAGACGTGGTGCAGGTAGTGGATGTTGCGGCGCAGGGCGCGTTGGCCGGGCGTGAAAATCATATTGGCCGCCACGACGGGCAGGCTCAAAAACATCATCAAAATGAAAAGCACGACGGCGTAAATCGCCCAGATTTTGCGGAAAAAAGCCATGTGTCGGTGGACGGTGGACGGCAGACGGTGGACGGCAACCGAGGGTGACGGGGCGCAAGGTAGGTGGTTGAACGCGCTTCGGACGATGTCTCAAAAGCTTTTACATTTGCCTTAAAACTAATTGCAATGGTCATACAAAGAACTGACAGCCAGATTGTTATCACGCTCCCTGCCACGACCGACTTGGAAGGCGTGACGCGCCTTGTCAATTATTTGCTTTACAAAGAGGCAACCAAAGAAAGCAAGGCCAAACAAGAGGACGTGGATAAGTTGGCCCGCGAGGCAAACAAACAATGGTGGGAAGAAAATAAACATCGCTTCTTACCTGCATGAAATTCGTGGTTGACACCAATATCCTGTTCAGCGCAGTCCTGAACACGCAGGGCAAAATCGGCGATTTGCTCATGAACTCACATGGCATCTTCGACTTTTGTGCTTGCGACACCCTGCGAAACGAGCTCCGAAAACACCGTCAAAAGTTGCTCGACCTTTCCCAGTTGAGCGAAGACCAGCTGGAACAATCCGTTTACCAGATTACATCCTGCCTGAATTTTACCAACGAGGCATTGATTCCATTTGAGATATGGATGAAAGCCGTATCGCTTGTTCGAGAAATTGACATGAACGATGTGGCATTCGTTGCACTTGCAGAGTTTTTGAACGCCAGACTTTGGACTGGCGACCGAGAGCTGATGAAAGGGTTGGCCAAAATTGGCTACACTAATTTTATCACGACTGATGAACTGCACACGCTTCGCGGGCTACTCGAATGACGCAGAGGGTATCTCCAAAATCTTGACTGGCAAAAGCCCCATTTTCTCCCCCTCTTCCAACATCAGTTGATAGGCTTCGGCGTATTCGTTGCCGATTTTCCCATCTAAAATGGCCTCGCGGATGGCGGTTTTGATGATGCCCACCTGCCGCGAAGGTTCGATGCCGAAGGTCGCCATGATGACCTCGCCCGTGATGGGCGGCTGCCACAGGCGCAGGCGGTCGGCCTCCGACACGAGGCTCATGCGCTCTTTCAGGTACTGGTAGCCTTCGAGGTAACGCGCCATTTTGCGCGGGTTTTTGGTCGTGATGTCCGATTCGCAGAGGAGCAGCAGGTCTTCGATGTCCGGCCCGGCATCGAAAAGCAGGCGGCGCACCGCGCTGTCGGTCACTTCTTCTTTCGTCACCGAGATGGGGCGCAGGTGCATCCGCACCATTTTTTGGACATATTCGAGTTCCGCACCGAGCGGCAGGCGCAGGTTTCGGAAAATCTTGGGCAGCATATTCGCGCCCAGCCATTCGTGGCCGTGAAACGTCCAGCCGTGTTCGGGGTCGAATTTTTTGGTGGCCGGCTTGGCGATGTCGTGGAAGAGCGCGGCCCAGCGCAGCCAAATGTTTTTCGAGCGGCGGCAGAGGTTGTCGAGCACCTCCAACGTATGGTAAAAATTGTCCTTGTGCGCCCGTCCGCTGCGGTCTTCCACGCCTTGCAAAGCGGCCACTTCGGGCAACACCAACTGGCACAAACCACTGTCGAACAGCAACTTAAACCCGATGCTCGGCTTCGGGGTCGCCATGATTTTTTCGAGCTCGGCCGTGATGCGCTCCTTCGAGACGATGTGGATGCGGTTGCGGTATTTGGAGATGGCGCGGAAGGTTTTTTCCTCGATTTCAAAACCCAGTTGCGTCGAAAAACGGATGGCCCGCATCATCCGCAGCGGGTCGTCGCTGAATGTCTGGCCGGGTTCGAGCGGGGTTTTCAGCACTTTTTCCTCCAAATGTTGAAGCCCCCCAAAGGGGTCAATGATGCTACCAAAATCGCGCTCGTTCAGGCTGACGGCGAGGGCGTTGATGGTGAAATCACGGCGGTTTTGGTCGTCTTCGAGCGTGCCGGAATCCACGTCGGGCTTGCGGCTTTCGGGCGAATAGCTCTCTTTTCGGGCACCGACGAACTCGATTTCCATGTCCTCGTGCCGCAGCATGGCCGTCCCGAAACGGCGGAAATGGGCGATTTTCGGGCGCGGGTACAGTTTGCCGGCCACCGCATCGGCCAGCAAGTTGCCGTCGCCGACGCACACGATGTCGAGGTCTTTGCACGGGCGACCCAGCAGCCGGTCGCGGACGTAGCCGCCCACGACGTAGGCTGGCACACCGATTTCGGCAGCGGCGGCGGCGATGAGTTCAAAGACTTTGCGTTCGTGGGGCTGGATGTTGAAAATCATTTTGAAAAATGACGAGTGATGAATGATGAGCAATGAACCTATCAGGCATCATTCTTTTGTCGGCGGGCATTTGCTATTCATAGTTTTTACCAAATCTTTTCGCAAAAATCTCACATACAATTGAGCATTATCAATTTGGATTGTCCCACTTGTAAACTATGGCGTCCACTCTTCCCGATGTATCAAAAGTTATTTTGAGGGTATTCAATTCTAACGGTTCGCCAAGTTGATAATCAGGCCGTCCTTTTAAAATGGGGCTGAAGTCTTCCACCTCTAAGTTACCGGGCATGGCCTTCGACAACTGTTCAAGGTCAGATTTCATATCCTCATAATGGTCGCTGAAAAAAGCACTTTTCAAAAGTTCACTGGCAAGAAGATAGGATAGCAGCAATATGGTTGCCAACCCAACTGCCAGAACACTCCAAAAGGCCATTTTCCAATTGATTTTCATTTTCGATGCGCTTGTGATGTTTGGAATACAATTGAAGAAACACCCGCACTTCAACCCGCCATTTCCATTTCAAGTTCCGCGCCCGCGTATACTTCCTCCACTTCGGCCAACACTTCCAGCAGGGCATCCACTTCCATGATGTTGACCAATTTCATGCGGTAATCTTTGATGTTGGGCAAGCCTTTGAGGTAGGGCGTGTAGTGGCGGCGCATCTCCAGTACGCCCAGTTTTTCGCCCTTCCAAGCCACTGAATCGAGCAAATGCTGGCGGGCGGCGGCCACGCGCTCGGCCACGCCGGGCGGCGGCAGGTGCTCGCCGGTGGAAAAAAAATGCTTGATTTCACGGAAAATCCAGGGGTAGCCGATGCTGGCGCGGCCAATCATGATGCCGTCCACGCCGAAGCGGTTGCGGTAGTCGAGGGCACGTTCGGGCGAGTCCACGTCGCCGTTGCCGAAAATGGGGATGTGCATCCGGGGGTTTTCTTTCACTTTGGCAATCCACGACCAGTTGGCCTCGCCTTTGTACATCTGGGCGCGGGTGCGGGCGTGAATGCTAAGTGCTTGGATGCCAACGTCTTGCAGCCGCTCGGCCACGTCCAAAATGTTGATGGTGCTTTCGTCCCAACCGAGGCGGGTTTTGACGGTGACTGGTTTTTGGGTGCTTTTCACGACGGCTTCGGTAAGCGCGACCATTTGTTTCACGTCGCGGAGCAGCCCGGCCCCGGCCATGCGGCAGGCGACTTTGGCCACCGGGCAACCGAAATTGATGTCAATCACGTCGGGGTTGGCGGCCTCGACGATGTGCGCGGCGGCAATCATCGAATCGAGTTGCCCGCCGAAATACTGGATTCCGATGGGCCGCTCGTAATCGAAAACTTCTAATTTTTGGAAACTCTTTTGCGCCTCATGTACCAATCCATCGGCACTGATGAACTCGGTGTACATCATGTCCGCGCCGAATTGTTTGCACAATTTGCGGAACGGCGGGTCGCTCACGTCCTCCATCGGGGCGAGCAGCAGCGGGAATTCCCCGATTTCTATGTTGCCGATTTTGACCATTTCTGGGACGGTGGACGATGGATTGAACACCAGATTTGCCGACTAATGTTTGTCTGGCATCTGACATCTCAAATCTGGCATCTCTTGGTTACAGTTTGCAAATCTCCTCATAATCGGGGCGGTCGTGCGAAAATTGGTGGATAAAGGATTTTTTCACCTCGTCGCGGTGCAGCACGAACACGCCGGGCATTTGGAAGCCATCGCCGATGTCAACGCCTTGATAATCAAAGCCGTGCCCTTCCAACACACCTGCTTGAAAACCGCGAATCCAGTTCATCAGGCCGAACAGTTGCTTCGGGGTGCCTTTGCCGAGGCCGAACGCCCGGTAAAAACGGCAGTCGGGGTCGGAGACGAAATCAACGGGCGCGAGTTTGTATTTTTTGAAAAAACGCTCGGCGGTCTCGCGTTCGGGGGCCATGTGGACCATGACGATGCGAATCCCTTGCGCTTCCAATTTTGTGCGTTTGCGGGCTATATCGTCAATGGCTTCGCGGCAAAAGGAGCAGCCGAAATGCCGCAAAAAAACCAGCATCACGGGCTGTTTTTCGGCGAGCCGCCGCAAGGAATCGCCGTTTTGGGTTATCATATTCTCCCAAATCTCGACGGGAGGATTGCCAGAAGGGTTGTTTGCCATTTTTTACGGTTGACGGTTGACGGTTGACGGCGGGCGGCGAACGGTTTGCCCGTCTGCCGTCCGCCGTCTGTCGTCTGCCGTTTTACAAAACATTCATGCCGTTGAGCGCGTCCACAATTTCTTGGACGGCGGCGGCGGATTTGTGCAAGGACTCGAGTTCGTCCTTTTTCAGTTTGAGTTTGATGACTTCGTTCACACCTTTTTTGCCCAGTTTGACGGGTGCGCCCACGAAGATGTCCTTCAATTTGTACTGGCCGTTGAGGCGGACGCAGCAGGGGTAAATGCGTTTTTCGTCGCGGATGATGGAGATGGCCATCTGGGCGGCAGCCGCGCCGGGCGCGTACCAAGCCGAGGTGCCCATAAGATTGACGAGCTCGCCGCCGCCGAATTTGGTGCGCTCGACGATGGCGTCGAGTTCCTCTTTTTTCAAAAACTCGGTCACAGGGATACCGCTCACGGTGGTGTAGCGCGGCAGCGGCACCATCGTGTCGCCGTGCCCGCCCATGAGCATGGCTTGGATGTCTTTCGGAGAGCAGTCGAGTGCTTCGGCGAGGAAGGCGCGGTAGCGGGCCGTGTCGAGCACACCAGCCATGCCGAGCACGCGCTTGTCGCTGAGGCCGGAGGCTTTCCAGACGGCATAGGTCATCACATCGAGCGGGTTGGAGACGACGATGATGATGGGATTTTTGGTGTATTTGAGGATGTTTTGCGTGACGGACACGACGATTTTGGCATTCGTAGAAATCAAATCGTCGCGGCTCATGCCCGGCTTGCGGGGGATGCCTGCGGTGATGATGACCACGTCGGAGCCTGCTGTGAGGGCATAGTCGTCGCCGCCCGTGAGGCGCGTGGAATAGCCGTCCACCGGGGCTTGCTGCCAAGTGTCGAGGGCTTTGCCCTTCGCCATATTGCCTTGAATGTCAATCAAAACGACCTCGTTGACCACGTCCGAGTGGGCCAGCACATTGGCACAGGTTGCGCCCACGTTCCCGGCGCCGACAACAGTTATCTTGCTCATTTTCAGAAAGATGAATTTGTGAAATGGTGAATGATTAAATTTGGAAGGGGTGGCTTAAAAAGCCGCGCAAAAGTAGTTTTTGTTGGCGATTCGGCACACCCGCGCCCTGCCCAAGTGCGCCCAAATAACGTTCGGGCGGCAGCCGGGGTTGGGGGTCGGCTTTGTTCCGAACAGTCAGTTTTTGGTCAGGAACGCGAGTAGTTGGGGGCTTCGCGGGTGATGACGATGTTGTGCGGGTGGCTTTCGGTCATGCCAGCGTTCGTGATTTTGACGAATTGGGCGCGTTCCTGCAAATCGGCCACCGTCGCCGCGCCGCAATAGCCCATGCCGGCCCGCAGGCCACCGATGTACTGCACCATGACCTCGGCGAGGGTGCCTTTGAACGGTACGCGGCCTTCGATGCCTTCGGGCACGAGTTTTTTCACGTCGTCTTCCACGTCTTGGAAATAGCGGTCTTTCGAGCCTTTGTCCATCGCCGGGATGCTGCCCATGCCGCGATAGGACTTGAATTTGCGGCCATCAAAGATGATGGTCTCGCCCGGCGACTCCTCCACGCCTGCAAACAAGGAGCCAGCCATGATGGCACTTGCCCCGGCGGCCAGGGCCTTCACGATGTCGCCCGTGTACCGGATGCCGCCGTCGCCGATGACCGGGACACCCGTGCCGCGCAAGGCTTGGGATGCGTTGTATATGGCCGAAAGTTGGGCCACGCCCACGCCTGCCACGATGCGCGTCGTGCAAATGCTGCCGGGGCCAACGCCGACTTTCACGCCGTCCACGCCCGCTTGGGCGAGCGCGAGCGCACCTTCGCCGGTGGCGACATTGCCCGCAATGATTTGTAAATCAGGGAATTGGCCGCGCAGTTTTTTCACCATTTCAATCACGCCGCGCGAGTGGCCGTGCGCGGTGTCCACGCAAATCACGTCCACGCCGCCTTTGGCCAAAGCCGTCACGCGCTCCTCCGTGTCGTGCGAAACGCCGACCGCCGCCCCGACGACCAAGCGGCCGAGCGGGTCTTTGCAGGCGTTCGGGAAATTGACACCTTTTAATATGTCTTTGTAAGTGATGAGTCCGACGAGGCGGTTGTTGCCGTCCACGACGGGCAGTTTTTCGATTTTCCGACGCTGCAAGGTTTCCTGAGCCTGCGCCAACGTGGTGCCGACCGGGGCGGTGACGAGGTTGGTTTTCGTCATCAGGTCGTTGACTTTCGTGTTGCGGTCGCGCTCGAAACGCAGGTCGCGGTTGGTCAGGATGCCGACCAATCGCCCGGCCTCGTCGGTCACTGGGATGCCGCCTATGCTGTACTGTTTCATCAGCCCTTGCGCCTCGCCGACGGTCGCGTCGGGGTGCAGGGTCACGGGGTCAATGATCATCCCGGCTTCGGAGCGTTTCACGGCGCGGACTTGGTCGGCCTGCGCTTCGATGCTCATGTTTTTGTGGATGATGCCGATGCCGCCCTGCCGGGCGATGGCGATGGCGAGTGCTTTTTCGGTCACGGTGTCCATCGCGGCGGAGGCGATGGGCGTGTTCAAGCGGATGCCTCGTGTGAGTTGGGAAGAAATGTCAACTTCTCTGGGAAGGACTTCGGAATACGCGGGGACGAGCAAAACGTCGTCAAAAGTGAGGGATTCGCCCAGAAACTTGGGCATTGGGATGCTGTCAGTTTTCTTGATTTCCATGTGCAAAGGTAGGCAAGGCGATTGAGGATTGAGGAATGCAGGGGCCGTGATTTTTTTCGCCCCGTGATTTTTGCTGCTTCGCAGTGCCTTTGAAACATTCCTTTCGCGTCGTTGTGCCCTTTGCCTGCCGCCCGTCACACGAGGTTTTTCCACATCTTGAAATGTGGGATAGTGACTTCCTCGAACTGCTCGCCGACGATGGCATAGCCCAGTTTCAGGTAAAACGGCACGGCGGTCTCGCGGGCGTGCAGCACCATTTTTTCAAAGCCACGCGCCCGTGCAAATGCCTCGCTGTACTCGACCAAGTGGCGGCCAATGCCCTGACCCTGAACGGATTGCGCGATGGCGACCTGCCGCATCTTCACTTCTCCTTGTCCGGCAGGGGTCAGGTTCAGGTAGCCGACGAGGCGGTTTTGGTGGTCATACGCGGCGAGATGATGCTGGTTCCATTCTTCGGCCAGTTGTTCGGGCGTGTATTCGAGGCCGAGCGGTGCGCGGAGGATGTCGTAGCGGAGGCGGACGGCCTCGTCGTATTCGGGCGTGGCGAATTCGATTGGGATGATGAACATGGGCTGGACTGTTTTTGGGGGTGAAACTACGTTGTTCCGAGCCGGACGGGAGCCTCGCCCGCACCTTGTGAAAAGATTTTTTCGGAGGGCGCACCTTACCTTTGGGGCACAATCACACTGATAAATTTTTAGTTATGACGGCATTGATGCATCCGACCCGGCCAATGGAAGTCGTGAAAAAGGCAGCAAAAACGCCCGCTCGCCTGCTCACGCTCGCCGAATTCCGTCGGAAGTATGGCGGCAAAGAAGACGGGTTCAAGTACGAGTTCAACAATGGAGCCCTCGAAAAATCCCCTTCCGCCATGAAAGTCAAGCAGGTTCACATCATCAATAATCTCCAACGAAGATTTACCCAAACGCAGGCTTATCAAGCGGGCGATGCGCTGGTCGGCGAGTTGGAACTTTTCACGTCAAGTTTTCAGCTGCGGAAGCCCGACCTTGCTTGGCTCCCAAAGGCGAAGATGTTGGCCGACGACGAATCTGTGTCCGGCTTTGTGGTCGAGGTGATTTCGCCAACGGACAGTTATCGGCGCGTTTTCAACAAGTTGAAGGAATACTTTGTGGCGGGCGTACAGGTTGTTTGGCACATCATCCCGGAGGACGAGCAGGTTTATGTGTACACTTCACCGACGCGGGTGGCGATTTGCGAAGGCGATACCATTTGCAGTGCGGCCCCGGCCTTGCCCGATTTCGAGATTGCGGCGGCGGATATTTTCAGGAAATAAGCCACACAAAAACGCCCCGCCGACTGTCGTCGGCGGGGCGTTTTGATTTTTCCCGAAAACTTTTCTTCGTCAGTCTTTCACGCTGCTGACCAACAAGGAGACCTCGTTGTTCAGCAGCTCGACGAAACCGCCGTCCACGTGGAAAGCCATTTTTTCGCCGTTGGATTTGACGACACGTACTTCGCCCTTGCCCAGCGAGGACACGATGGGGGCGTGGTTTTCGAGCATCTCGAACTGCCCGTCCGTGCCCGGCACTTTCACGGATTTGACCGCGCCGGAGAAGATTTCTTTATCGGGAGAGAGAATTACAAGATTCATAATCCGAATGATGAATTATGAATGATGAATGGTGAATCACGAACAGCAAACCGTTCATCATTCATCATTCATCACTCATCATTTTAGTTATTGGCTTCGGCCAGCATTTTCTTGCCTTTGGCAATCGCGTCGTCAATGGTGCCGACGAGGTTGAAGGCTGCTTCCGGGTACTCGTCCACTTCGCCGTCCATGATCATGTTGAAGCCGCGAATGGTCTCGTCAATCGGCACCAACACACCTTTCAAGCCAGTGAACTGCTCGGCGACGTGGAAAGGCTGCGAGAGGAAACGCTGCACGCGGCGGGCGCGGGAAACGACGAGTTTGTCTTCGTCCGAGAGTTCTTCCATGCCCAAGATTGCGATGATGTCCTGCAATTCGTTGTAGCGTTGGAGGATTTGTTTCACGCGCTGGGCGCAGTTGTAGTGCTCGTCGCCGATGATTTTCGGGTCCAAAATCCGGGAAGTCGAGTCGAGCGGGTCAACCGCTGGGTAAATACCGAGCGATGCGATTTTGCGGCTCAACACTGTTGTCGCGTCCAAGTGGGCGAACGTGGTGGCCGGAGCCGGGTCGGTCAAGTCGTCCGCAGGGACATAAACGGCTTGCACCGAAGTGATGGAGCCGCGTTTCGTCGAAGTGATGCGCTCCTGCATGATGCCCATTTCAGTCGCCAGCGTCGGCTGGTAGCCCACCGCGGAAGGCATACGGCCAAGCAAAGCGGACACTTCGGAGCCAGCCTGCGTGAAGCGGAAAATGTTGTCCACGAAGAAAAGGATGTCGCGGCCGCCGGTCGGGTCGCTGAGATCGCCGTCGCGGAAGTATTCGGCGAGCGTGAGGCCGGAAAGGGCCACGCGAGCGCGGGCACCGGGCGGCTCGTTCATCTGGCCGAACACGAGCGTTGCTTGCGATTTGCGGAGCTCGTTGCTGTCCACTTTTGACAAGTCCCAGCCGCCTTCTTCCATCGAGTGTTTGAAAGCTTCGCCGTATCTGATAACGTTGGATTCAATCATCTCGCGGAGCAGGTCGTTGCCCTCGCGGGTGCGCTCGCCCACACCAGCGAACACGGACATACCGTCGTAGGCTTTGGCGATGTTGTTGATGAGTTCCATGATGAGCACCGTCTTGCCCACGCCTGCACCGCCGAAAAGGCCGATTTTGCCGCCTTTTGCATACGGCTCGATGAGGTCAATGACTTTGATGCCCGTGTACAGGATTTCGCGCTCGGTCGAGAGTTCCTCGTAGGTCGGGGGCTTGCGGTGGATGACGTAGGCCGATTTGCCTTTTTCCACTTTGCCGATGCCGTCAATGGCCTCGCCCACGACGTTGAAGAGGCGACCGCGCACAGCCTCGCCTGTCGGCATGGCAATCGGTGCGCCTGTGTCCACGCATTCCATGCCGCGCATCAGGCCGTCGGTGGAGTCCATGGCGATGGTGCGGACACCGTCTTCGCCGAGGTGGCGCTGACATTCGAGGATGATGGTGGTGCCGTCCGGGCGTTTAACTTCCAGCGCGGACAGGATTTCGGGCAGTTGGCTGTCGGGGCCGGAGAAGTCCACGTCCACCACTGCACCGATGATTTGTTTGATGCGACCGATATTTGCCATATTCGATTGTGAGAATTGAGTTGAATTTGCGGGGTCGGCGAAACATAATTTTCCGGCACCCCTTTTTTTCAAAAGCCGCGCAAAAGTACGCACACAACCGAAAAAACCACCTGCCGCGTTTATTTTTTCTCGAAAAGCCCCCATTTCGCCGAAAAGTTGGCGCGGCGCGGAAACCATTGAAAATCATTTCGTTGCGCCGCCCCCGCCTCGTTCAATTATTTGGGCAAACCACCCGCCCGCCAATCAACTTCGGGCAAGATGGGCGACAGTGGCTCGATTTTTTTGGCAGAAATTTCGCCGTGCGGCTCGTATTACGGACTTTTGCAGGCGTTTTCCCGGCGGCATGCTCGTGTAAACTGGCCCTGCAACCCGGTTTTTGCTCTGAAAATAAAAACTCCCGGATGTCGTTCAGGCTGCTCTTTGCCTTACTAATCTGTTAAAATGGTTTCCCGTAAATGAGTAAAAAAATCAACTGCGTGGTTCGCTCTCTCGCCCTATTCCTGTTTTTCACGGCACTTTCTGCCCAAATTTCGGCTCAAAATGCCGAAGCCGACCTGCTGGAAATCGCTGATTCCACAGCGGCTTTCACCGAAAAAGGCGGCTCGCCCATTTTGGGCTTCTCCGACCAAGAAGTGCGCGAACGCCTCCAACAGCTCAACGGCAGCATCCCGGTCGCCATCACCCCAGCGGTACGCAGCTACCTGAACACCTACATCCACCGCAAGACCGAAAAAACGCGGAAGATGCTCGGCAAACGCCTCACCTACTTCCCCATCTTCGAGCAAAAAGCAAAAGAATACGGCCTGCCCGCCGACATCAAATACCTGTCGGTGGTCGAGTCCGCCCTGAACCCTATGGCCGTCTCGCGGGTGGGCGCGACGGGGCTTTGGCAGTTCATGCCGGCCACCGGCAAAGACTACGACCTGCGCCAGACCGGGCAAGTGGACGAGCGCAGCGACCCCGTCAAATCCACCGAAGCGGCCATGCGCTACCTGCGGGATTTGTACGCCCAGTTCGGCGATTGGGCATTGGCACTGGCGGCCTACAACTCCGGCCCGACCCGCGTGAACAACGCCATCAAACGCGGGCACAGCCGCAATTTTTGGCAAATCCAACGCTATTTGCCCGCCGAAACAGCCAACTACGTCCCGGCATTCATCGCCGCGTCGTATATCTGCAACTACTTTCAAATCCACAACATCGAGGCCGAAAACCCCGATTTGGACGAGCAACTGACCTCGTACATCCGCATTTGGGAGGGCCTGTCTTTCCAGTCCATCGCCGACGCGACGGGCATCGAGTACGAACTGGTCAAGCGGCTCAACCCCAGCTACAAGCGCGACTACATCCCGGCGGACATGGGCGGCAATTACGTTGTGTTGCCCACGCGCGTCATGCCCGCTTTTGCCAAATACATGAGCGGCCTGAGCACCCAGCACAACTACGTCGCCGATTTCGCACATGGTGCCACAGCCGACGATGGTGGCGACCCGCGCTATGCCGTGTCCGTGTATAAAATTGACAACATTGACCACGTGGACAGAATCGGCGCGAGCATCGGCGCGAACGGCGAACACCTGAAAACATGGAACAAACTGGAAAGCAGCTGGGTCGCGCCCGGCACCTTGCTGAAAGTCTGGCGGCCCGTCTCGACACTCAAACACCAACCCCTCCGCATCGAACCACCCACTGCGAAGCCGCAGGGAAAAACCAATCCGGCACCACAAGTCACCGCCCCCCCACCCCAAAGCGAAGCCCAAACTGAGGCAAAAATCGAGGCGAAGCCCAACGCCAGCCCTGTCGAAAAAGACAAGCCCCGCCCAGCCGCCGAGAAAGAACCCGCGCCCAAAAGCAAGCAGTTCCAATGGCACACCGTGCGCCGCAACGAAACACTCGACGACATCGCCCGGCTCTACGGCGTGACGACCGATTTCATCCGCAAGGCCAATAAAATAGAGTCGTTGAAAGTAGGTACGCGGCTGAAAGTCAAAGAGTTGTAATTTCCGAGTTGGAGAGTGGGGATTGGTTGTAAAATTTTAAAA
>JBKBIC010000102.1:0-17498 GCA_046299435.1 Saprospiraceae bacterium | reverse complement strand
AGTTATGGGTGATGAATAAACATTCATCACCCATAACTCATAACTATTTCCTCGGTGTGTTCGGGTCTTCGTAATCCAATTGCCCGCCCCAGCCGCGCATTTGCCGCATGATCCATTGCTGGCGTTCGCGGACGTTGGGCTGTGGGTTTTTCACCGAATAATTCAGCGGGGAGGGGAGCACCGCAGCCAGCAGCGCGGCCTGTTCGCGGTTCAAATCTTTGGCGGGTTTGTTGAAATAAAAACTGGCCGCCGCTTCCGCGCCATAGATGCCATCGCCGAATTCGATGCTGTTCAGATAGACGGCCATGATGCGCTCTTTGCTCCAAATCACTTCAATCAAGAAGGTAAAATAGACCTCCAATCCCTTCCGCAGCCACGAACGCGCAGGCCACAGGAAAGCATTTTTGGCCGTTTGTTGGCTGATGGTGCTCGCGCCGCGTTTGCGTTTGTGTTTTTGGTTCCATTTGTACGCCTTCTCGATGGCCTTGAAATCGAAGCCCGCGTGCTCCAAAAACTCTTGGTCTTCGGCACAGACGACGGCCAGCTGCAGGTGCGGTGAGATGTTCGAGAGCGGCTCCCAATCGTGCCGCCAGCGCACGTCGCGTTTTTCATCCCAAGCCTGTTCCCATGCCCGTTGGAACATGAGTGGCGTGCACGGCACGGGCAAAAAAGCATATAAAATGGTCAAACCGATGGTGATGCCGAAAAACCAGAGCGCGATTTTGGCGGTCAGTCGCAAAAAATACCGGCTCCAAGCGATGCCGCCCGAATCGGTGCGCGGCAATTTTTGATACCAACGGCGGAGGGAGCGTGTCAGGAAGTTCACTTGAAAAGTTTTTGGATGTGGAAGGCGAGCAAAAGTATTTGATTTGGTTGCAAAACTTTTGTGCCAAAGTTTGGTAGCCGGCGAAAACAGCCTACTCGTCGGCCACCCGCCGACCTGCAAATTTTATAGGCAACCGCCGTGCAAAGTGGCTGTCATTCGGTTCATTTGTGGGCGATATTCAAAAATCCACACGCCGTCCGATGCCGATTCGCGCAAGCATTACGCTTTTTTTTGTCTTGTTTTTTGGGGCTGCCTTGCTGGGCCAACCGAGGGCTGAGTTGGAAAAACAACTTGCCCAAGTCAGCGCGCCGGCGGAGCGATGGGACATCCTGCACAAGCTTTCGCGCAGCTGGTTTCTGGACGATTTGGCGAAGGCCGCAGACTACGCCCAGCAGTCCGCCCAATTGGCTGCCGACCTGAAAGACGCGCAAAAGCGGGCAAAATCGGCCATTATTCAGGCGGAAATTGCCCAAAAAAACGGGCGGTTGGCGGCGGCTCGCTCTTTTTTTGAGCAAGCCAAAACTGCCGCAGACGAGGCGCAACTGCCCGGCTTGGCATTGGACGCGCTGGCCAATCTGCACAAACTTTCCGCAGAGCAAGGCGACCACAAAGCTGCCTATCAATGGAGCCTCGAATGGGCGACACGGGCGCAAATCGAGGCAAACCGGGCAGCTACCGAGCAGAAAAAACAGCACGAAGCGACGCAACAGGAAACCATCCAACAAAAAGACCGCGAGCGAAACATCCTGCTTGGTGTGCTGGCTTTGTGCGCCATTGGGTTCCTATGGTTTTTCTATTCGCGGCAGCGCGCCAACCGGCGGATTGCGGGCGAACTGGCCTAAAAAAACGCGCTCATCGAGGAAAAACGCCGCCGCAGCGAGCAGTTGCTGCTCAACATCCTGCCCCGCAACGTGGCCGCCGAACTGACCGTCCGAAATAAAGTGGCCGCACGACGGTACGAACGGGCGACGGTGATGTTCGTGGATTTCGTTGGGTTCACGCAGGCTGCCGAGCGGCTGCAGCCCGAAGAAGTGGTGGCCGAATTGGACTTCTGTTTTTCGCGTTTCGATGCTATCATCGGGCGGTTTCGCATCGAAAAAATCAAGACCGTCGGCGATGCCTACATCTGCGCCAGCGGCCTTTCCGACCGCAACGAGCACCCGGCGGACATGATTCGTGCCGCGCTCGAAATGCAAGCCTTCCTGCGAGAACTTCAAACCAAACGCGAGGCCGAAGGTCGCCCTCACTTTGAGGCGCGTATTGGTATCCATTTCGGCCCGGTGGTGGCCGGGGTGGTGGGGGCCAAAAAATTCGCCTACGACATTTGGGGCGATACCGTGAACACCGCCGCTCGCATGGAAGAAACCTGCGAGCCGGGCCGTGTCAATGTCAGCGGCGCGGTGTACGACATGGCACAATCGGACTTCCAATGGACGTTTCGGGGCAAGGTTTCCGCAAAAAACAAGTCGGAAATGGCGATGTATTATGTGGGGTGAAGTGGCGGGTGAGACCCTTGCAATTATATACTCCTGACATAGCCCGGCGCGAGCGCTCTCGGTTTATCTTAGGCAGCTCAGCGCGAGCGGGGCAATTCAATCTTCAAAATTGATTTTCAACAATCGAGCATCTACAACATCAACCACATGGACACCAACATGAATTTCAAAAAATGATTCAAATGTGTCAAAATATAATTTCGGGTATCTCGATTTTGGCAAATTCCACTGCTTCATTTCTGCTTCAAAAAGGTTCTCAAAATTAAATAGAACGTAATCATAGCCATTATCGAAGATGTCGGAACCAAATTCTGGGAATAAGTAAGTATTGCCGGGAAAACTTCTCTTAAAATCTTCAATGCTTTGGTCTTTCCAATGAAATTCACTTGCAAGCCAATCCAAGAATTCTTGTTTTGGTATCAGAGTAATCGCACCTCGATTGACTCGAGCAATGTTCCACAAATACGAAGGTATCTCCATGAATAATTTTTTTTGATGTGTAATTGCAAATTATATCGCTTCCACTTCCCCATCGCCGCAATGCACCCCCTCACGCCACCGCAAACCCCGTGTACGGCCTGACATATTCAGGCTTGAATCCAAGCACGACATCTGACTGGGCGATGCCACGTTGTACCAATTCTTCGCCAACGAGCATTTCGGTATCGTTCAGTTGAATCCAAACTTTCCCGTCTGGTTTTACATCAAAATGCAGCAAAACCATGTGGGTATATATTCGGTTTGACCAACCGAGCTTGACCAGCTGAAAATGGCCGCGCTCCCGGTCGGCGATGACCTGATACTCAAGCTTGATGTTGGGCAAGTTGTTGTACAGCCCAGCAAGTGATTCAAGGTAATCCGTGATTATGGATTCGTATTGGGCGATTTTTGCGTTGTTTTCCATTCTATAATTTCCATTTTTAGTGGGTCAAAGATAACGATTCTAACGTCGTAGTCTTCCACCGAAACGGTCACCCCGATTTGGCTGAACTCCCGAAAATAGACTTCAATCGGCACAGCTAAGAACACGACACGCTCTGGTTCAAGTCGTTTCAAGCCAGATTTATAGTTGAGAAACTGCCCCAGCACCCGATGAAATTCATAAGCGAACGACTGCTCGTGGAAGCCCTTGACTTCGACCGCAATTTTCTCGGTGCCCCGTTCGGCAGCAATCAATCGCCTGCACCCAAGTCAATTTCCCAACCCGGTCGCCAGCCCTCCAATGGCATCGGGTCGTGTGTGATTGTCCAACCGTCTCGGATGAGCGCGGTCTTGACGTGTTCGTGAAAAATGTCTTTCGCCATATAGTTCGAGGTCAAATAATTTCCACCCATCTCCCCGGCACTGCTGCCGAAATCCGGTTATCGTACATGGCCTCGCAGCCCACCGTCGGCAGGTAATATTTGCCCGCGTAGGCCGCCGTCAGTTGCACGCGATAGGTGCGTTTTTTCGGTTGGTTTTGTGCCCACTGGGCAGGCAAATCGAAGTACGTCAGCACCCGGTCGTCCCGAATGTCTTGATAATCAAGCGGGTCGGATGCGCCAGAAGCCACGCCGTTCATGCGGGCGTTGGTGATTTCCCAGCCGCTGGGGAAGGTTTGCGTCAGCGCGAGTTCGTTGAAATCGAACCACATATCGCCCGTGCGCGTCACCGTGACCTCGGCCACGAAATCGGTGCCTTGCGCCAGTTTGCCCACGTCCACCGGGTTGCCTTTCAAGTCAGTGTAGCGCACGGCCAATGCGAGGTTGTTTGACACAACTGCTTGATTACCAATGACTGGCGCACCGGTCAGGATGACGCGGGCGTACAATTTGCCCTTGCCCGTGTTCCGCACCGACACGCCGCCCGCCACGTTTTCGGTGAAATTTTGCGTGTAAATCGGCTTGTCGGCCAGCACGTTTTGGCTACCGCCGCGTCCGGTTTTCAGGGCAAACGATGCCTTTTCGCCGAAGCCGTTTTTCTGCGCGTACTTGGAAATGGCCCGCAGGCAAGTCGCCAATTCTTGCGTGGAAAACCAGCCATTGCGTTCCGTGCGGCCAATTTGCTGCGCCACCTGCAAAGCCAGTTGCGAAGCCCGGTTTTGGTCGCCGATGGCCGTCCAAGTTTCGAGCCGGAGGGCCAGTTCGCGCAAATCCGAGCCGTAAGTGTGGCCGTACCAATCGTATTGCCAACGCCTAACTGTTTGTTTGTCAAGCAGTTCGCGGGCAACTTCGGCTTTGCCCGACATGGCATAGGCCGCCGCCAACAGGCTCGCCGAGCCGTCGTAGATGGTTGCTTTTTCCCGCAAACGGTTCATCGAACCGAGGTCGGGTTTGCCGGCCAGCGCGAGCGTGTACGAACGGTACGCCTGCGACATTTCCGAATCGTGGTAACGCCAATCGCGTGGGTCGTTCGAGGTTTGCGCGTCCCAAGTGCGGCTCGTTTTTGTTTGATAATCCAGCCAGCGGTCGAGCATTTGCTGGGGTACGGCGAAGCCTTTGTTTTTGGCTTCCAGCAAAAAATGCCCGGCGTAACTGCTGCTCCAATCGTCCGGTGAGTAGTCGCCCGGCCAGTAGCCGAATCCGCCCGAAGCCGTCTGGAAATTTTGCAATTTGGCAATCGCTGCCGACACATTCTGCTGAACGTCAGCCTGTTGTGCGGGCGTGAGGGGCGTGATGAGGTCAACAAAAAGTTGCGGGAACGCGCTGCTTGTCGTCTGCTCGACGCAACCGTGCGGGTACTGAATGAGGTAGTCCAACTGCTTCGACAAATTGAGCGGCGGGATGCTCGACACCTCCACGACCGCCGATTGAATGTCGGTGAATTGGCTCACGTTCACGTTTTGCTCCCACGTTTGGCCGGGTTCGATGATGCCTTCGACCACCGAAGTCACGGGCGGGTTCGGGTTGCGAATCAGGATTTCGATGTCTTCGCTCGCCGTTTCGCCGCCGCCGCTGGCCGAGATTTTAAACTTGGCCGCGCCCGTTTTCGAGCCAACTTTCAAGTCGAAATAGGCCATTTGCTCGCCCGGCTGACTGAAATTCAAACTTTTCGAGCCGCCCGAAACACTGACCAAGCCCGATTTTTCGCTGACCGACACGGCGGCATTTTTCACCTTATTTTCCATCGCAAATACGTTCACGGGCAAACGCAGCGTCTCGCCGGGGCCAAGCACCCTCGGCAAAGTCGGCTGCACCATGAGTGCTTGCCGCACGGGGCAGGTTTTTTCGGCCATGCCGTAGGCTCCTTTCGCGCCCGGTTTCGGCGCGGAACAGACCACCATCGCCCGCACGGAACCGACATAATTTTCGATTTTCAGGGAGTGCTTGGCCGTTTTTCCCTTCTCCAACAGGAAAGGCCCGATGTGCCGCACCGCCGGTTTGAAGCGCGAAACCTGCGCCCCGGCTTTGGCTTTTTGGTTGAATTCGTCGCCGCCGATGGCAAAAATCCGCTCCAATTCCGCGCCGTAGGCCCCCAAAACATAATCGTACACATCCCAAGTTTTCACGCCGAGGGCTTCGCGGGCGTAAAAAGCATCCCAAGGATTGGGCGTTTTGAAACGGGTCAAGTCGAGCAGCCCCTCGTCCACGAGCGCGATGGTGTAGGCGCAGGCTTTGCCCGATTTTTCGCTGACGGCGACCGTGAAATTGTCGCCCGGTTTCAGCACATCAGGCATGGCGATTTGCGGTTCGAGGTGCGAGGACGGGTTTTCGACCGAGATGGGCAGCACACCGTACATCCGAATCGGCAGGTCGTTTTTCGTCTGCGCGTGCGGCTGGAACAGGCTGACGTGCGCGTAAACCGTTGGGGTCATGGCCTCTTCTGTCCTGAATTTCAACAAGTTATCGCCTGCTTTGCACTCGCGCCAGAAGTGGTCAATCACGCGGCTGCCCGTTTCCAAAGTCACCAGCACGCGCCCGTTTTCGCTGGCCGGCACTTTCAGTGTGACTTCCTCGCCGACGGCGTACTGTGTTTTATCGGCTGAAAACGGCAACATCGCAGCGGCATTCCGGCTGCGCGTGTCGTCCAAATTGTCGGGGTAGCCAGCCCAGAAAAAGTCGCCGGCTGAGTGCCCGTTTTCAACAATTGCGGCATCCGTCACGCGAATAAGATAGCGGCCCCAATCGCTCGGTTTGACTTTCCAGACCGCTTCGCCCTTCGCGTTTGTCGTCAAAGTCGTGCGGTCGAGGGCGTTGACGTGCGTGGCCGAATTGAACTGCGCCACGTTGTCGTAGCCGTCGGTATCCCACCACCAACGCCAGTCGCAGCGGTAAAGGCCGACTTCTAACTTCTTGTTAGCCAATGGGTTGCCGTTTTTGTCCACGCAAGCGAAGCGGACATCGGAGCCTTTGGTGCGGTCAACTTCCTTGTTGCCCCAGCGGTCGGTCGGTATCGAAATACCCACAAAAGCATCATAAGGAAAATAGTCCAGCGCGAAATTGTCGGTCGAAAAATCGCCGCCCTGCTCGAACACGCGGGTCTTGAACGCGGCGATGAGTTTGCCCGGTGCGGGTGTTTGCGTGTTTAGTTTGAGCGGCACGTTGGCCTGCCCGTTGCCGTCGAGTTGGCCGTCGAAAATGACCTGCGGCTCGCTCGAAAATGCCCGCGCGGGGTCTGCAAACACAAAGTCTTTGAAGTTCGGGAAGTCGGTTTTGCCGGGGCGCAGCTGCATCTCGACTTTGGCTTTCAGGCTGCGGGCCACTGCGCCGTGCAGCCATGTCGAGGTCAGTTTCCCGGTCAAATTTTCGTCGCCTGCGCCCAGCGTTTTTCGGCCAAAATCGAGGTTCATCCGCAGGCGGTTGGGTTTGACGGTCTCGATTTTCAGTTGCTCGGTGAACGTCGCGCCGCCCACCAAAATCTTCGCCGTCCAGTTGCCCGTCGGTGCGTCGGGGCGCGTGGCGGTGTGCATCGGGTACACGCCGCCGACACTTTTCGAGGTGACAAACCGTGCCTGCAACGCGCCTTTCGGGTCGGTCAATTCAAACGTAACCGGGTGTCCAGTGGGCAATTTCCCGCTCAAATCCTCCAACACAAAATCCAAAAACAGCGAATCGCCGGGCCGCCAAACGCCGCGCTCGCCGTACAAATAGCCCTTCAAACCTTTTTGCGCTTCCACGCCCGCCACGTCGAAACGGCTGAGCGACAGCGAGTTGCCGTCGGCCATGCGGAGATAGCCGCGCCGCTCGCCCCGCGTGGCGACGACGACAAACGGTGCCTCGCGGAAATTTTCCACGCGCATCGTGCCCGTGCCGTCGGTCGAGGTTTTCAGGATTGGCTGCAACTGGTAGTTGTAAAATTCGAGGTTCACGCCGCTCACCGCTTCGGTCGTCAGCAGGTCGGTCACGGCCACGAAAGCCGAGCCGTCGCGCCCACGCTTGACCGTCAGGCCGAGGTCGCTGACGAACACATTTCGGCTGGCGAAATGGTCGCGGTTGTAATATTCTTTGGCGCAGGGGTTGTCGCGGTTTTCCCAGTTGTACCGCCCGCCTTCGTTCCAGTTGTCCGACCAATAAATGCCGCGATAGCCACCCATGATGCTGGTCAGCATCCCGGTTTCTTCGTCCATTTGGCCGAGGTGGGCGAGGGCATCATCATCATCTGTTGACGGTCGTCGGTCGTCGGTTGACGGTGGGTTTGGGCCGCCTTCTTTGCCGTCGCCCGTTTCCTCCCCGTCTGCCGTCTGCTGTCCACCGCCCGCTGTGCAAGTGTAGTCAGTGTAGCCTTTTCTGAAAGCAAGCCGCACTTGATAAATCGCGCTGGGGTCTTGTGAGATAATATCCTGTAAATCAATGGCGTAGCGTTGCCAGACGCGGGCATTGGCGTTCGGGTTGAGCTGCGCGAGGCTGACCTTTTTTTGCAAGATGATTTTGCCGACGCGCTCCAATTCCTGTTGGCCTTCGAGTTCGTTGACCTGCAAAAACTGCAAAATATTGGACTGGTAAATCTTGAAAACCTCCACGTCCACGGCATTCAGACCGACGGCCTCAAACGGGAAAATGACCCGGCCAGCCTCGTTTTTCGGCACGATGCAGCCGCGCCCGACGAGCCGAACTTCGGGTTTCAAATCCTCGAAACTCAAATTCCAGTCGCTGCGGGCTGGCATGGCCGCGCCCGCCGTGTTTTTGATGCCGGGTTCCACGCGGACGTTGTGCGAACCCGTGACGCGCCCGCCGGGGTACACGCGCACGAAATTGCCGTCCACCGTGAACCGCAGCGTGCCGTCAAAACCGTCAATTCGGATGAGGCCGTCGAGGGTTTGCGTCGCCAAAATGGGGTCTGAAAAATTGAGCACGACGTATTGCTCCTCGGTCTGCTCGACGCGGGCCGTGAGCACGACGAACTCGTCCAACGCGGGCACGACGACTTCTTCCTTGCCCTCGGCTTTGGAGCCGACGGCCGCGCCCGACCAAGCAAGGTTGACTTTCGAGCGGACGTTGCCGCGCTCCACGCCGGTCACGACAAACGAGTGCATACGGCCTCCGTCGCTGTGCGACCAGTTGATTGTCAACGACTTATTGCCCTGCTGGGTGGACAGTGTCTTTTCCAAACTGGCGTTGTCCACCGCGTCGGAGGTGCGGACGAAACCGACGACCTGCTGTTTTTTCAGGTCGTTCAAGTCCTCCGCACGGATGCCCTCGACGTGCATTTCGAGCGAGAGCTCGCGGACGGAGAACTCGAACTCGAACACTTTGGCCTCCTTGGGCACGTCAGGGTAGAGTTTCGAGAGGGCGACTTTGGCCGCATAGTTTTTGCCGAAGGGCAGCGGTTCGGCGGGCTTCAACTCGATGGTGCGGTCGTCGGCCCAGATCGCGTCGCCGGGCATTTTCGGTTCGACCGAAAAAATATCGGCAGGCACTTTTTGCCCGATTTGCTCGGAGCCGACGGCGGCATTGACGAAGCGGACGCGGACGACATCGGCGCGGCCAATCGCACCGCTCGTGTAGGCGTAGATGTACTGCGAGACGGCGGCGAAGTATGCCTCGTTTTTGAGTACTTTTTTGCAATTGGAAAAGGTGAAAACGGAGAGGGAAAAGAGCGCGAGGGTGGCGAGCGCGAGGTGCTTTCTCATGGTTTGTGGAAAAGTGGGTGAGTGGAAAAGTTGAAAAAACGAGGGCGCAAAACCCGTGTTTTTGGCTGGTTGAAGGTATGTGCTTGGCATTTGATTTTGAGCGGCTTATGAACGAAAGAGCGGAAATTTTCACGCGCTGGGCAGCAGGTGTTTTTGCGAATAAACAGGCATAAAAAAACAGACGGCGACCCGCATCATGGGCCGCCGTCTGTTATGTGGTCAAGTGTTGCGGAACTGGGCTATTTCACGATGAGTTTGCGCGTCGAACGGGTTCCATTGACGGCCAATTCGACGAGGTAAGTGCCTGCTGAGTAATTGGCCGCGTTGAGGAAATAATTGCTCGGCCCAGCCGGGATTTGGCCTTCGTAGAGCGTTTCGACCATGCGGCCCAGCACGTCGTACACACGCACCGAACCGACGGATTTCTCGTCGCAAAATACTGGCACACAAGTGATTGCACGGGCGGGGTTGGGGTAAATCTCGTCCAGCCGCACGGTGCCCGGTTCTTTGGAGGACAGCGAAAGCGGGATTTTGAACTTCCACCAGCCAGCCGGGGCGGGCATCGGTCGAACGCCGTGTTTGCCGCTGTTGGCCGTGCCTTCGATAAAATAATAGACGGTCGTGCCGGGGGCTTGCACTGGAATCATCGCGCCCCAAGCATTGGGCTGGCTCGAAAGCGAGGTCATATCGAGTATTTGCCACGGGCCGTCGGGGCTGGTGGCCCAGTGGACTTTGCCGCTTGCGATGCCGCTGCGGTGCTGGATGGTGGCGACGACCGGATAGCCGGGCACGTTGTTGTCGGTCACGTCGCGGAGGGCTTGGTGGACGATGCGGAGCGGATCGGTTACGCCCACTTCTTTGGTGATGCAGTGGATGGCTCCGAGCGACGGTATAATGCTGTTGCAGTTGATGCCCACGATGTTGTAGCCCGGCAGCGATTCTTGCCAGATGCGGATGGCGGTGGTGTCGTATTGCTGGGCGTAAGTGGGCAGGATGACGGTTTTGTTGACAAAAACTGCGTTGGCGTAAGTCCGGTAATCGCCGCCGTTGTGCGGGTACGCGCCGTTTTCGGGCGGCATCGGGATGCGGACGACTTTGAAAGGCGTGCCGAACGAGCTTTTGAAATTGTTGAGGATGTATTGCAGGTTGGCCTCGATTTGGGGGCCGTCGGCTATGCCCGTCGGGTATTTGCCCACGAGGAGGGTTTCTTCGTCGAGCAGTTTCATGTGCATATCAATGTGGTGAATCACGTCGTAGGGCAGTGGGTCCATTTTCGGGTAAGTGTGGATGCCCATGAACTGCTGCATGATGTCGTTGACCTCGGCCTCGCTGTGGTTGCTGATGTTTTGGCTGCCGTTCGGGCCGTTTTCGTCGAGCACCAGTTCGGACGAAAAACCCATGCCCATGCCGTCGGACATGAAGTTGCCGCCCGTGTGTACCATATCGAATGGGGGCGCGGTGGTGGTGTAGAGCGGGAGGTTGAGGTGTTGCGCCACTTTTTCGGGCAGGAGGTCGTCCAGCGGGCGCGGGCGGTTGTAAATCCAGTCCACGATGAGAAGCGAATCCACGTCATTGGTGTACACGCTGTTGGGGCCGTAGTCGCGCACCCAAATCGAGTTGTTCGGGGCGATGAGGAAAGTGACGTTCGTGCTCACGTCCACGCCTTTTGAAATCAAGGTAGCCTTTGCTTGGTCAATGGTGGCTTGGTTGGCGCAGCAAACGATGACGTTGGTTTCGAGCCGTGCCGCCCGCACGATTTCGCTCAAAATCGTGCTTTGGCCGTTCCACGAGATGACGAGGGCTTGCAGTTCTTCCCACTCGGCCATCGCCCGCACGGGGCTGCTTGGTGGCTCGGTGAAGCCCGACGACGGTGGGCGTTGGCCGGGCACGTCGGTCTGGATTTTCCAGATTTCCTCCGGGGTGAGGTTGCGGGGCAGGAAGGTTTGGGCCGGAAGGCTGCCCGCGATCAAGCAGGCGGCGAGGGCGAGTGTGGTAGATTTTTTCAGCATGGCGTATTCAGTTGAGAGTTGTCAATGGTTGGTTGTCAGTGCCAAAATTAGCATGACCCCATCAAATCAATCTGCCCACTTTGGGCATCGGCGAAAAAACAAAAAGCGGTACGCCGTCGCGCACCGCCCTGTTAACAAAACCCATTCTATCGTATGAAGCAAAATTTTACCCTTATCGAGTTTCGAATCACCGGATAGCCGAATCATCGAATCACCCAAACCTCAAACCGCAATCGGCATCGCGCTCAAATCGCGGAAAAGGATTTTTTTCCGGTTGAAATAGAGCACGTTGGAGCGTTTCAGCTGGTTGAGCACGGCCGTCACCATCTGGCGCGAAGTGCCCGTGAGGTCGGCGATGTCTTGGTGCGTCATGTTGTGTTTCACCAAGGTCTCGAAGCCTACGCGCTTGCCGTGTTGGATGCCCATTTGGTGCAGGTATTCCAAGATGCGGCTTTTCGAGTCTTTCAGGACGACGTTTTCGAGTTGGCTTTCGGTGTGCCGCAGCCGCTCTCCGAGGAAGTACAGAACGGATTGGGCGAAGCCGAAGTTCTTTTTCATCACCGTGATCAGTGCTTGTGCGTCAAACTCCACGACTTCCACCGCGTCGTCCATAGCGTATGCGAAATCGCGGCGCACTTGCTCGCCCATGAGCGGGCATTCGCCAAACAGTGCCAACGGACGCGCCATGAACTTGATGATGTCTTTTTTCTCCGAATGCACGGCGACTTTCACGGTGCCTTTTTGCAAAAAATAGACCTTTGTGGCCGCCTGACCCGGCTTGTAAATCACATGATGGCGCGAGTACGTGTGCAAAGTGGCGTACTGGCTGATGTAGAGGCGTTCTTCTGGGGTCAGTGCAGCGAACAAATGGCAATTGTCCGGCAGGGAGTAAGCGATTCTTGTGTTCATGTTTACAATCGTTTCGTGTGTTGTACTGTCTGGATGCCCCAATGACAGCCGCCCCCAAAAAATCCCCTATGCCGTTTTGAATTTTTTTTGGAAAAAAAATGAACCCATCCGCCGAACAGGAACAACAATGGCTTGCCGAACTCCGCACGGACAGCGAAACTGCCCTGCGCCGCATTTTCGACACCTATTATAAATACCTGCTCGCGGAGACCCACCGAATCTTGCCCGACGAGGACACTTGCAAAGATTTGGTGCAGGAAGTTTTTCTTGAATTGTGGCGCAAGCGAAGCGAGTTGGAGGTGCGCATTTCGCTGCGGGCCTACCTGCGCCGGGCCGTGACTAACCGCACGTTCAATTACCTGAAAGCCCAAAAACGCTACCAATTCGGGCAAGCCGACGAAACCCTCGCCGATGCCGGGCAGCCAGACGAAGCAGAGCGGCACCATGCCCAAAACGACCTCGAAACCGCCCTCCATGCCGCAATCCAGACCCTCCCCGAAAAATGCCGGATCGTGTTTTCGCTCAGCCGGTTCGAGGAACTCTCGCACCGCGAAATCGCCGAGCGGCTCGGCATTTCCACCAAAACCATTGAAAATCAAATCACTAAGGCACTCCGCACCCTGCGCGAGACACTTGTCCGCCACCCAGATTTGTCCGCCATTGGCATTTTGCTGACGAACTTGTGGCTTTTGAATAGGGGATAAAGTGGGCGGCATTGTCTGTGAGGCAAAGGTTTAGTGGAGTTTAGAAAGGTGCGGGCAGCCGCGAAATCCACTCGAAAAGCCGCCTGCACCTCCCTAAATCCATCGGACGCAACGCAATCAAAAATGAAAATGGACGAAATATCCCTCCTGCTTTGGAAGCAACTGAAAGGCGAACTTTCGACCGCGGAGGCTTCCCAGCTGGACGCTTGGCTGGCGCAATCGCCTGAAAATCAGCGCGAAGCAGCTCACATCCGGCAGATTTGGGAACACACAAACGGCGGCGAAAAGGCATTTGCCAACCTCGATTTGGATGCCGAGTTCGCCCGCCTGCAAACCAAAATCCGGGCTGAAAGGCCGACTGCGAAAATCGTCCCGATGTGGCCGCGCCAATTGTTGCGAGCTGCAGCGGCGGTCGCTGTTTTGGTTGTGGCGGTTTGGGGTTTCCAGAAATTGTCGCAAATGCCCGTGCAGACTGCCGAAATCGCGGCCTTTGCCGAGCCGGGGCAGCTGCGCGAAATCGCCTTGCCCGATGGCTCCCGCGTTTGGCTCCGGGGCGGCAGCCAACTCGATTATCCGGTCTTGTTCGCTGAAAATGAGCGCGTTGTGCGGCTCTCAGGCGAGGCGTTCTTCCAAGTGGCCCACAATCCGGCAAAACCTTTCCGCGTAAAAATGCCCGATGGCACAGCGGTCCAAGTGCTTGGCACGGAGTTCAACATTCGCTCGAAGGGTGGCGAGGCCGCGACCGAGGTCTTTGTCAAATCCGGCAAAGTCCGCGTGGAAAATGCCGATAAAAAAGTGGTGCTCGTCGCCAACCAACGCAGCGTTTTTGACCGAAAAACTGGCCGATTGGATGCCTTTTCAGCCGAGGACGCGAACGATTTGGCTTGGCAAACGGGCGGGCTTTCCTTCGTCAAAACGCCCGTCTCGCAAGTGCTTGCCGATTTCGAAAAATACTACGACGTGAAAATTGGCCTTGAAAACGCGGTCATGCAAAACTGTCCGTACACCGCCCCGCTGGTCAATGCTCCGGTCGAGCAATCGCTCGCAGCATTGGCCGTCGCTTTTCGGTTCAGGTTGGAAAAAATTTCGGACAAAGAGTTCTTGCTAAGAGGCGGCGTTTGCAAATAACTGTTTGATTATCTGATACTTAGTTTGGTTTCCGCATGGCGCGTCGGTGCTGTGCGGAAATTTTTTTTGCCCCTTGAAAAACATATCCCCGACATCAGGTGTTTTGATGTCTAATTTTGCAACATTTAAAAATTCTCTCAAAATGGCAACCAACAAATGGGTTCTGGATGCTTCGCACAGCGAACTTCAATTCAAAGTGAAACACCTGATGATCACGAATGTCACCGGCCAATTCAACGTCATCGAGGGCGCGGTCGAGACCGACAGCGACGATTTCGCAGGCGCGAAAATCTCGTTCACAGCCGACGCGAAGTCTATTGACACCGGCAACGAGCAGCGCGACGGCCACCTCCGCAGTGGCGATTTTTTCGATGCTGAAAATTACCCGACCATCAAATTTGAGGCAGGCAGCTACAATGCTACGACCGGAAAATTGGACGGCAACCTGACCATCCGCGACGTGACCCGCCCGGTCTCGCTCGAAGTCGAATACTCCGGCACGAACAAAGACCCCTGGGGCAACCTCAAGGCCGGCTTTTCGGTGAGCGGCAAAATCAACCGCAAAGACTGGAACCTGAACTGGAATGCCGCGCTCGAATCGGGCGGCGTGCTCGTCAGCGAGGACGTGCGCCTGAACGCCGAAGTGCAGTTTGTAAAGCAAGCGTAAGGCTTGGCTATTTGTTGATTCGGCTATTTGGTGATTTGAAAACATCATCACCAAATAGCCGAATCAACAATTCACCCTTTCTCAATTACCACCGCATACCCCTGCCCAACGCCGATACACATCGTGCAAAGGGCATATTGCCCGCCGCGTCGCTGCAGCTCACGGGCAGCAGCCAGCACAATGCGTGCGCCCGACATTCCGAGCGGGTGGCCAATGGCAATCGCGCCGCCGTTGGGATTGAGGCGCGGGTCGTCGTCGGCCAATCCAAGTGTGCGGGTGCAAGCCAATACCTGTGCCGCGAACGCCTCGTTGAGTTCAATCACATCCATATCGGCCAGCGAAAGCCCGGCGCGTTCGAGCGCGATTTTGCTGGCAGGCACCGGGCCGATGCCCATGATGCGCGGCTCCACGCCCGCCACACCAGAGGCCACGATGCGAGCCAATGGCTTCAACCCGAATTTTTCCCCGGCGTTTTTCGAGCCGATGAGCAGGGCCGCCGCGCCGTCGTTCAGTCCGGAGGCATTGCCTGCCGTGACGCTGCCGTCTTTTTTGAAAGCGGGTTTGAGTTTTGCCAAGCCTTCGGGCGTGGAGTTGGGCTTGATGAATTCGTCGTGCTCAAAAATCTTCGGTTCGCCCTTGCCCTGCGGCACGGCGACGGGCGCGATTTCTTCGGCCAAAATCCCGGCGGCTTGCGCGGCAGCGGCTTTTTGCTGGCTCCAAAGCGCGAACCGGTCTTGGTCGTCGCGGCTGATGCCGTGCTTTTCCACAAGGTTTTCGGCGGTCATGCCCATCGCGTCGGTGCCGTACATCGCCTGCATTTTCGGGTTGATGAACCGCCAACCGAAACTCGAATCGAACATTTGCGCGTCGGTGCCGAAGGGTTTGGCCGATTTGCTGATGACATACGGGCCGCGTGTCATGTTTTCCACGCCGCCCGCGACGAACAGCTCGCCGTCGCCGACATTCACGGCGCGTTTGGCGTGAATAACCGCTGCCATGCCGCTCGCGCAAAGCCGGTTCACGGTTTCGCCGGGCACGGACACGGGCAGCCCAGCCAGCAGCCCGGCCATGCGGGCCACGTTGCGGTTGTCCTCGCCGGCTTGATTGGCGCAACCCAAAATCACATCGGCGATGGCTGACGGGTCGAGGTTCGGATGGCGTTCGAGGAGTTTTTGGATGACGTGCGCGGCCAAATCGTCGGTTCGGACGGGCGCGAGGCTGCCGCCAAAATTGCCAATCGGCGTGCGGATGCCGTCAAAAAGAAAAGCGTCTTGCACTCGGAGTGATGAAGTTGTGAAAGTGTGTGGTGGATTTTTTCGGCGGCAAAAGTAGTTCGGCGCGGCGGCTTAGCCCATGCCGAAAGTGTCGAGCAGCAGCACCCCCGCCAAACCCGCCGTGCCGACCAGCGTCTCCATCGCCGTCCACGTCCGAAATGTGTCGCGGATGCTCAGCCCGAACCATTCCCGGAACATCCAAAACCCCGTGTCGTTCACATGGGAGCACATCAAACTGCCCGCGCCGACGGCCAATGTCATCAACTCCGGCGAGGCTCCGCCTGCTGCCACGAGCGGCTGCACGATGCCCGCCGCCGTCATGCCCGCGACGGTCGCCGACCCGACCGACACGCGCAACATGGTCGCCACCAACCACCCAAGCACGAGCGGCGACACGGGCAACCCTGCCATTTGGGCGGCCAAATCCTTGCCCATCCCACTGTCCACGAGCACCTGTTTGAATGCTCCACCTGCTCCGATGACGAGCAGCAATGAGGCCGCCGCGCCGAGGGCTTTGCCTGCGTTTGCCAGCAGATTTGATTGGCTGACGGTCCCGTTTTTTGAAAAAAAGAACAGCGCGGCCAGCACCGCGAGCAATAAAGCAATGAGCGGGTCGCCGAAAAATTTTGCCCAAACCCGCACCGCGTGGCCGTCGGGCAGGTAAAACTCCGCGACGGTCGAGGCGGCCATCAGCAGCACAGGCGAAAGTGCGAGCAACAGGCTTTTGCCGAAATGGGGCAGTTGGTTCGGGTCGAATTGTTTTTCCGGGAAAAGCCCGGCGGGCGGCGCGGCGGGGATTTTTGCCAAAAATTTCGGGAAAAACAGCCCGCCCAGCGCGACCGCAGGCACGGCCACCAACAATCCCAGCAGCAAAGTTTTGCCCAAATCTGCCCCAAAAACGACCGCCACCGCTGTCGCGCCAGGGTGTGGCGGCAGGAATCCGTGCGTGACCGAAAGTGGCGCGGCCATCGAAATCGCCAGCGGCACAAGCGGCTGACCGGCGGCGCGGCTGACCGAAAAAGCCAGCGGAGCCAGCACGACAAAACCGGCATTGTAAAACATGGCAATCCCTACCGTGAAGCCCGTGCAAGCCAACGCCAAGCCCGCGTTTTTTTCGCCAAAAAATGCCAGCAAGCGACTCGAAATGGCCTGCGCCGCGCCCGTTTCGGCCAAAAAACTGCCCAACATCACGCCCAAGGCCAGCACGGGCGCAAGGCTTCCGAGCGTGCTGCCGATGCCGTTTTGCAGGGTTTTCAGTAGCTCAGCGGGGGCAAGTCCAGCGGCCAAGCCAGTGGCGAGCGCGGTGACGAGCAGGGCGAGAAAGGCATCCAATTTGGCCCACAAAATGAGCGCGAGGAGCAGGAGGACGGCAGCGAGCAGCAACATGGTGACCGAGGATTTGGTGATTTGAGGATTCGGATATTTGGAAGTCGAGTC
>JBKBIC010000101.1:0-17599 GCA_046299435.1 Saprospiraceae bacterium | reverse complement strand
TTTTTCATTCGAGGAAACACCCCGCCCGCCGCTCCGCCGAGCATCGCCCAAACCAGCCACCCACTAAGCCAAAGCCGCCATCCGCTCTTTCGCCCTGATTTGAGGCCGACCGCTCCGCCAATTTTATCCCGTCAACGGTTCATAAAGCACCGGACGGAACATTTTTTCCATTCTAAAAACGCATCACAATGAAATCTTTCCTGCTCTCTATCTTGATTGCGCTGGTCGGCGCGCCACTTTTTTCGCAGGCCCCTGTTATCGCTTGGCAGAACACTGTCGGCGGGAGCGGATGGGAGCAACTTTATTGCATCCAACCGACCTCCGACGGCGGCTATATCCTCGGCGGCCATTCCTACTCCAACATATCGGGCGACAAGACCGAGAACAGCATGGGCTCGGTTGATTACTGGGTCGTCAAGCTCGACGCATCCGGCAACGTCCAGTGGGAAAACACCATCGGCGGCAACGACGATGACGTGCTCTATTCCGTCCAACAAACCGCCGACGGCGGCTACATCCTCGGCGGGGAGTCGCGCTCCGATGCCTCCGGCGACAAGACCGAAAACAGCATGAACTTCGATTATTGGGTCGTCAAGCTCAACGCCGCCGGCAGCATCCAGTGGCAAAACACCATCGGCGGCAGCGGCGCGGATTACCTATACTCCGTCCAACAAACCGCCGATGGCGGCTACATCCTCGGCGGTTCTTCATTCTCCAACGCCTCGGGCGACAAGACCGAGAACAACGTAGGGGGGAGCGATTACTGGATCGTCAAGATAGATGCCGTCGGCAACATCCAATGGCAAAACACCATTGGCGGCAGCCTGTACGAGGGCCTCAGCTCCATCCGGCAAACCTCAGACGGCGGCTACATCATCGGTGGCACGTCCAACTCCAACATATCGGGCGACAAGACCGAGAACAGTGTCGGCGGCTACGATTACTGGGTCGTCAAGCTCTATGCCGACGGCGGCATCCAGTGGCAGAACACCATCGGCGGCCACATAGAGGACAGCCTACAATCCGCCCATCAAGCCAGCGACGGCGGCTATATCATCGCCGGACACTCGTTCTCCAACGCCTCCGGCGACAAGACAGAGAACAACATGGGATCTGGAGAAACAGATTACTGGGTCGTCAAACTCAATGCCACCGGCAACATCCAATGGCAGAACACCATCGGCGGCGAAGATTCCGACGACCTCTATTCCGCATGGCCGACCCCCGACGGCGGCTGTACCATCGGCGGCGCGTCCAGATCCGGTATATCGGGCGATAAGACTGAAAACAGCATCGGCGGCAGTTCCGATTGTTGGGTCATGAAACTTGACGCGATGGGCAATATCCAGTGGCAAAACACCATCGGCGGCAGCGCCTTGGACGGCGCCCAAGCACTCCTGCCAACCGCCGACGGCGGCTACATCATCGGCGGATGGTCGCAATCCGGTATTTCGGGCGACAAAACCGAGGCCAACATCGGCTCTTACGATTTTTGGGCGATAAAGCTCACGCAGCCCATGACCGTCCCGTTCTCCTTCGTCGTAACCAAACCCACCTGCCCCGGCAGCACCAACGGCAAGATAGTCCCCAAGCCAGCACCCGGCTCTGGCAGCACGTTCACTTATCTGTGGTCAACCGGTGCCACCACCAAAAGCCTCTCGAACATCACCGCTGGCACCTACACCGTGACTATAACCCAGAGCGGGGGCAAAAAATCGAAATACACCGTGCAAGTGCAAGACCCCTTCCCCATGCAGGTTGCATTTAGCATCACCAACCCAAGCTGCGCCGGCAACGACGGCTCCATAAAAGCAATAGTCAGCGGCGGCACCGGCAGTAAAACCTTCCTCTGGTCGAACGGGCAGACCACCCCGACCGTAACAGGGCTTACGCCCGGCGACTATTCCGTGACCGTGACCGATTCCAAAGGCTGCACCAAGATGGCTTTCACTACCCTCTCCGAGCATCCGCCCGCCCAGATAAACATCCTCAGCATCGTGCCCGACGGCTCCAACAGGTGGAAAGTTACCGCAGAGGGCTTTGGTGTCAACCCGGTGAGGTTCCGCCGCACCAAACTTGACGGCACTTGGACATCGTGGCAATTCAGCCCCGCCTTCCCAAAAATCTCTGCCGGCAATTACACGTTCCAAGTCCGGGACAGCGACAACTGCATCGCAGACACACTCGTCGCTGTCCCCGGCACGGCACGGCCCGTCGGCGAACGCTCCGACAACAGCCTTTCCGCCGATGCGCGGGTGTTCCCGAACCCCGTCTCCGCAGGCCGGTTGTGGATTGACCTGTCGGGGACAACCGCACAAACCGCTGAAATCCAGATGATTTCCGCCACCGGGGCGGTAGTCCGCGCCGTCGCCCCCCTCGAAATCGCCGGGCAGGATGCTTGGTCTATGGACGTGTCCGGCCTGCCCGCTGGCCTGTATTTTCTTGAAATCAAGGGCGACGACGGCACAGGCTTCACCGAGAAAGTCGTGATAACGAAATGATGCATCAAAACGGCGGACGGCCATTGAATCCAGGCTGCCGCAATCTCCAGGATGTCCAAAACACGAGCGGGCGACTGTTTGCACAGTCGCCCGCTCGAATTGTATTGCTTGAAAAACGCGGCCCGCTTATTTCCCGCCCTTCACCGAATCCACGATGGATTTGAACGTGGTCGGATTGTTGAGCGCGAGGTCGGCCAACACTTTGCGGTTCAGGCCGATGCCTTTTTGTGCGAGTGCGTGGATGAAGACGCTGTACTTCACGCCCTCGGTGCGGGTGGCGGCGTTGATACGCGCAATCCACAGGCGGCGGTAGCTGCGTTTTTTGAATTTGCGGTCGCGGAAAGCGTACTGCCAGCCTTTTTCAAGGGTGTTCTTGGCGACGGTGTACACTTTGGAGCGGGCGCCGAAGAAACCCCGGGCTGCCAGCATGATGCGTTTCCGGCGCGCACGGCTGGCCGGGTTGTTTGTTGCTCTTGGCATGGATGTGAAAATTTTTTAGTTCGATACCGAGGCCCGGTCAGGGCACTTTTTTCGGCACCCTCGTTAAAAAATGTGTTGAAAACCGGACGGCACGTTTGCCGGACGGCGTGGCCGCTTTGCTTACATGCAAAGCAGGCGCTCGATGCGTGCGTGTTCCGCAGCGTCCACCACGAGGCTGCCGCGCAAGTTGCGCTTCGCTTTGGTGGTCTTTTTACGCATCAAGTGGCGCGCATACGCTTGGCTGCGCTTGATTTTCCCGGTGCCCGTCGCTTTGAAGCGTTTCTTGGCACTGGAATGCGTCTTCATCTTAGGCATGACGAATGTGTGTTTTTGAAAAATGGAGCGCAAAAGTAGAAAAGCAAAAAAAGAAAAAGGCCAAAGCCCGTAGAAAAAGTTGCCTTTTTCTTTCGGCTTTGGCCTTTGGCGGCTCGCTTGCGCGGGCCTATTCTTCTTTTTTCTTGGCTGCTTTTTTCGGCGTGATGATGACGATCATCCGCTTGCCCTCCAACTTGGGCATGGCCTCTGCCGCCCCTACCTCTTCCAACTCCTTCAAAAAACGGAGCAACAACAGCTCGCCCCGGTCTTTGAACACGATGGCTCGCCCTTTGAACTGGACGTAAGCCTTCACTTTGTTGCCTTCGCTGAGGAAGCCTTTGGCGTGGCGCACCTTAAAATCGAAGTCATGCTCTGCCGTTTCCGGGCCGAAGCTATTTTCTTTGAGCTCAACTTTTTTGGAGTTCGCCTTAATCTCCTTTTCCTTCTTCTTCTTTTGGTAAAGTAACTTGTTGTAGTCAATGATGCGAACGACCGGCGGCGTGGCGTTGGGCGAGATTTCCACCAAATCAAGGCCGATTGCATCGGCCCATTGGCGCAATTTCATGGTCGGGTAAATGCCCGCTTCGACGGGTTGGCCGACGGCAGCAGTGATTTCTTCCAGATTTTCGCCGACAAGACGCAGTTCGGGAACCCTGATTTGGTCGTTGATGCGGTGCTCTGCTTGCACCTGTTGCGGCTGCCGGAAGGGACGACCGCCGCCGCCCATTGGACGGGGGCGCGGTGGGAAAGAGGGTTTTAAAGCCAAAAATTCATGTGTGGTTTGGTGAACGGTGGACGACGGGCGGCAAGGCAAAGGGCGTGTTTTTGGAAACTTTTTGCCTGAAAAAACTTGGCTCTTGCGCTCCGACGCGATTCAAAATTTTCACAAAACTAAACTTCTTACCCAATTACCAAGTTCACCGCCTGCAGAAAAAATTTAGGCCCAATACCGAAGCCAAGCCGCCGAACGAATCGGGCAGATGCCTTCGCTAATGGTTCACGGCGATTGGGTGCCGTTGGGCGGCCCGAAAAGCGGGGTTCGGCCTGCGAGCCGCAGACGGCTTTCGACCGCCGGGCACCGATGCGATTGCGGCACAGGCCCCGAAAATTGTGGCGTTTTTTCGCATCCAAATTAGTTGGTTTGCGTTTCGGGAGTCGTGTCTGCGGCACGCCCCCGAACCACGACACACAGAAAATTCACCAACCATCAATTCAAAAAATGGCAATCAAACGCAACGCATCCGCCCGCTGGGAAGGCAGCGGCAAAGAGGGCACAGGCACCGTCTCGACCCAGAGCGGCGTGCTCAACCAGACGCAGTACAGCTTCAACACCCGTTTTGCCGATGGCATTGGCACCAACCCGGAGGAACTCGTCGGGGCGGCCCACGCGGGCTGTTTTTCGATGAAACTGGCCTTTGTGCTCAACTCGAAAGAGTACACCGCCGATAGCATTGACACCTCGGCGACGGTCGTTTTCGACAACGGTACCATCACGGAGATACACCTGAAAACCCGCGCCTCCGTGCCGGGGATGTCGGCAGAGGACTTCCTCGCCGCAGCGACCGAGGCAAAGGAAAATTGCCCGATTTCCAAGCTTTTCACCGCCGAAATCCACTTGGATGCGGCATTGAACGACTAAGATTTCAGATTTTGAGATGCCAGATTGTGAGGTGTCAGGCTCGTGCTAAAAAATGATTGCCGGGGCGGCTCGAAGCTACCCCGGCAATTTTTATTGGAGAGAATCGAACATCTCGCAGTCTGTCATCTGTCATCTGAAATCTCCCAATCTGAAATCTCGAAATCACATGATGCGCGTGCCTTCGGGGATGACTGCGCCTTTTTTCACGACCACGATGCCATCGCGGATGGTGAATTCGGGCGTGTCCACGTCGGGCAGATGGTCGCCGCCCTTGATGACGACGTTGTTGCCGATGCGGCAGTCTTTGTCGAGGATGGCGTGTTCGATGTGGCAATAATGGCCCACGCCCATCGGGATTTCGTCGGGGTTGGAGGCGATGTCTTGGAGGCTTTGGAAATAGTCGTTGCCCATGACGATGGCATCTTTGATGACCGTGTTTTCGCCGACACGGGAGCGGATGCCGATGATGGACGAATCCACGACGCGGGCGTGGATGATGGAGCCTTCGGCCACGAGTGCGCGGTTGACGCTGGTGCCGCCGTAGAATTTGGCGGGCGGCAGCATGCGTCCGCGTGTGTAGATGCGGTTGCGGTTGTCGAAGAGGTTGAACGACGGGATGTGGTCGGTGAGTTCGAGGTTGGCCTCGAAGAACGAACGGATGGTACCGATGTCGGTCCAATAACCTTCGTATTGATAGGCGGCCACGCGGCGGCCCTTTTCGATGGCGGCGGGTATGATTTCCTTGCCAAAGTCGGTGGCGTTGGGGTTTTCGGTAAAAAGGTCGGTCAACGCTTGTTTGTTGAAGATGTAGATGCCCATCGAGGCGAGGTAGTTGTTGCCGCGTTTTTTGTTGGCGGGCGAGACCTCGCTGACCCATTCGCTCAGTTGTTCCGTTTTGGGCTTTTCGATGAATCGCGGGATGAGTCCGTCACCGTCCACTTTCATGATGCCGAACCCCGTCGCGTCGCGGGCGTTGACGGGCAGGCAGGCGATGGTGAGGTCGGCCCCGGATTTGATGTGGTGGAGGGCCATCTCCTCGAAGTTCATCTGGTACAGCTGGTCGCCCGAAAGGATGAGGATATAGTCGAAGTCGTGGCGGTTGTAGTGTTTTTCGCTTTGGCGCACGGCATCGGCAGTGCCCTGAAACCAGTCGAAACTGCCGGGCGTTTGCTCGGCGGCAAGGATGTCCACGAAGCCGTTGGTGAAGGTGTCGAAGTTGTAGGTGTTCTTGATGTGGGCGTTGAGGGAGGCGGAGTTGTATTGCGTGAGGACGAACATCCGCTTCACGCCTGAATTGATGCAGTTTGAGATGGGGATGTCAATCAGGCGGTATTTGCCGCCAATCGGCACGGCGGGCTTGGAGCGTTTTTCGGTGAGGGGGTAAAGTCGGCTGCCCGCGCCGCCGCCGAGGATGAGGCAAATCATTTTTATCATGGTATGTGCTGTTGTTTTGAGTTGTGTGTGTTGTGTGAAGTTTTTGAATGTGCGCGAGGGTCAGGATGCTTTCTTTTTGCTTGCTTTTTTGGCTTTGGGCACGTCGGCTGCGGCTTCTCCGACGTGCTCGGTGGCTTCCGGGGTGGCCGCTTTTTCAACTTCTTTCCTTTCCTCAATTCTTTCAACACTTCGACTTTTTTCCTCTTTTCCGCCAAATTCTGGCCGCACCTCCGCGCCGATGGAATGGTACATCCGCAGGTAAGACTGGATGGTGCGCTCCCACGAGAAGTCAATCGCCATGATTTTGGAGCGCAACCAAGCCACGATGTCGGGCGAATTGTGCCACATCGAAACGGCCCGGTGCAGCGCGTGCACGGCCTCGTCCACCGAAAAATGGTCGAACCGGATGCCGCGCCCCGTGCCGTCGGCAGCACCCACATCGGGCACGGTGTCTTTCAAACCACCGACCGCACGGACGATGGGGATGGTGCCGTAGCGCATCGAATACATTTGGTTGAGGCCGCACGGCTCCACCCGCGAAGGCATGATGAGGAAATCCGAACCGGCATAAATCTGGTGCGAGAGAGCCTCGTTGTAATCAATCACCGCATTGAACCGACCCGGATAATGGTAGGCCATGGAGCGGAACTCGTTTTCCGTCCAGCGTTCGCCGCTGCCGAGCACGAGGAAGGCGACGCGCCCGCCGTGATGCAGGTATTGTTTGAAAGCGTCGGGCAGCAAATCCGCGCCTTTTTCGCCCACGATGCGCCCGATGAAACTGATGAGCGGCACGTCGTCGGGTAGGCCGAACCACTCGCAGAGGGCTTGTTTGTTGCGCTGTTTGAACGCCGCGATGTCGCCGTCGAAGCGGTGCTGCACCATCGGGTCGGTGGCCGGGTCCCACACTTGCGCGTCAATGCCATTGATGATGCCCCATTCTTTTTGCCATTCTTGCCGCAGGAGCGGTTCGAGGCCGAGGCTGCTTTCGTGCAGTTCGTACAGGTAACTCTGCGACACGGTGCTGACCGCCCACGCACATTTGATAGCACATGCCATTGGGTTGACGGCTCCGTTCCAATCGAGCAGCGAACGCGACCATGCCTCAAAATATGGGAAAAGGTGCAGGTTCTTGAAACTGAACGCGCCTTGATACTGGCCGTTGTGGATGGTAAACACCGTCGGGATAGGTGCCAATTCTTGGAATTCCGGGCAGTGCTTCATCATCCAAGGAATCAGCCCGGTATGGTGGTCGTGGCAATGCACCACGCGGGGCCGCTCATACCACGGGAACGACAGAAGCCAGTGCAGCACAGCCTGTTGGAACACCAAGTACCGCTCCACTTCGTCGCCGTATGGCGCGCCCGATGGGTCGTTGTAAATGCCCGGACGGTCGTACAGCCACGGGATGTCCACCACGAAGAGCGGAAAGCCGAGCGGGTTGCCCGTCAGCTGCTGCACCTCGAAATTGCGGTGCCGCCAGTCCACGCGCACAGTGCCGTGATAGACCGTCGTCCATTCGTGGTTGTGTATCCATTTCAGGGCGTATTTCGGGATGACGGCCCCCGTGAGCATCCCCCCGGCGGTCATGTATTTCGGCAGAGAGCCGACCACGTCGCCCAGCCCGCCTGTTTTGGCGGCAGGGTAACATTCGGCGGAAACGTGCAGGACTTGTATCATTGTTTTGCTGGCGATTCGGTGATTGGGCGATTCGGTGATTTGAGGATTTTTGATAGCCAAATCACTGAATCACCCAATAGCCGACCATTGGGGGCAATTATCCTTTAAATTTTTAAAACCGCCAAGCCGTGCGATAACTTTCCGCACAAAAGTATTTTTGCCCAAATTTTAGTCTGTCATTTGCAGCGAAGCACGGTAATCTGCCTTTCCACTCTCGGCTTTGCCAGCCGCGCCTGCATTCGATTGGATTGACACATTCTCTGATTTTCAAATTAGCACATTTATCTCTACATGAATCATTTCTCCCGTCGCCAATTTTTGAAAACAGGCGGCCTCGCCCTTGCGGGCACGTCGTTGGCCCTGAACCGCCTTTCGGCCATCGCCGGGCAATATGCAAACGTCAAGCACCTCGGCGTACAGCTGTGGAGCGTCCGCGAGGACATGAAAAAGGACGCACGCGGCACCATCGAGGCCCTCGCCAAGATGGGCTACAAAGAAGTCGAGGGCTTTGGGTACGACCCGGCCACCAGCCAAATCTTCGGGATGCACCACACCGAGTTCGACAAACTCCTGAAAGACAACGGCTTGTCCATGCCATCGAGCCACTTCATGATTGACGCGGACAGCTACGACGCGACCAAGAAAGAGCTCACCGACCTCGCCAAAAAAGCCATCAACACTGCCGCCAACGCCGGCCAGAAATACATCATCTGCCCGTATGTGGTCGAAGAAAAACGCACGCGCATCCCCGAACTCGTCAAAGCCCTGAACGCCGCCGGCCAGTACGCCCAAAAAGCGGGCATCAAATTGGGCTACCACAACCACGATTTCGAGTTCAAAATCTCGCTCGACAACCGCCTCATGTACGAATGGCTGTTGCAGGAAGTTGACCCGAAACTGATGGTCATGGAAATGGACATTTACTGGGTCAATTTCGCGTGGCAAGACCCGCTCGACTGGTTCAAGAAATACCCCGGCCGCTTCCAGCTCTGCCATGTGAAAGACCTCGCCAAGACCGAAAAACGCGAGACCATCGAAGTTGGCGACGGCGTGATTCCGTTCGCGGACATCTTCAAACAGCGGCAAAAAGCCGGCCTCCGCTACTACATCATCGAACTCGAAAACTATGTGACCACCCCGCTCAAAGGCGTGGAAAAAAGCCGCGACTACTTCGTGAACAAGTTGAAGTTTTGAGTTTCGGGTTTCAAAAGCCCCCGTCGGCGACTGCTGACGGGGGCTTTTTTGTTTGGGGGCGGTGCGGCCAGCGGCCCGTTTGCCACACATTGAAATCTGTGAAATAGATGCAAAAAATATCCAATAGGCACCCTGTTTGAAGGTTGCGCCCCACCCGCCCTTAGCCATACATTTGTTTCGTGGCAAAAGAGCCATTCGATGTTTTGCCACATTCAACCTATTTTTTCACCAAACATCCTCCGTTGCCATGTTTACACATGTATCGGCTTTTTACCCCCCCCTATGTACCAAATTCAGGGTACGCACACCTTCGACACCTAAGAACCCTACTTCCCCGTCGCCTCAAAGACCATGCGATACTACTTTCCGCCCTTGTTTTTTTGGCAATGGCTCCGCAGACGACACAAGCCCAGTTCAATTGTGAGTACGTTTCCGGGAGCGTCGTGTCGGTCAGCGTGACCGCCACCTCCACGCCGTGCCAATACCTTTTCCAAGTGAGCGGCAGCAATCTTGCAGGGATTACATGGTATGTTGTCTTTTCAAACAATGTCGCCCAGACATACACGGGCAACAACGTGACCGTGAACTTCCCGGCAGAGGGCCTGGCCACTGTGTCGGTCTTTGGCACGAGCAACGGCAACAACTTTGAATGTGAAGGCTCCGTCGTTGCGAACACCTGCAACATCCCATGCGAAGGCCAATGCCCCGACCCCTGTGTTTGGTATTCGCCACACATCACACTCCCGAACGGCTGGCGTTGTTCCACCGCAAACCCCTCTGGGGTGCAATGGGTGAACAAAAAAATCATCATCCCGGACAACGCCGTCGTCCATTTTGACCGAAACGTATCCATGAACAATTGTTCCGTCAAATGCGGCAAAAACGCCCGCATAGAAGTGGAGGGCACTGCCTCCAACCCGGTCTTTTTTACTGGCACGAACCACACTGTCCTGTCCGCTTGTGAAAAAATGTGGACAGGCATCGTGTTCAATGCCAACACGGGCACTATCCAGACAGGCACCGAAATCAGACAAGCCAAAAAAGCCATGGAATTCAAACCCGGTTTACGCGACAAGAACTGCCGACTCCAATCTTGCAAGTTCATTGACAACCTGACAGGCATCTGGGTTGGAAGTGCCGTTAGCACCGACCCGTTGACCCAATTCCAGCCACAAATTTTCGCATTCAACAAATTCGAAAAAGTGGGCAGCCTGCTCCCCGCCGAGCCGACGCTCTCGTCAACTATTCGTACAGGAGTTGTTTTTGTGCGGTGCAACGCAGCATTGATTCGCTCTAGAAATGATTTCTCTGAGATAAACATTGGGATTCGGTGCAATCAAACATCATCATTGTCGGTCAGTAATTGCACATTCTCGAAGATGAGGCTTGGGGGAAACAACACAGGGTCGGGCATATACGGAAGCGAATCCTCCATTGTCGTGTCCGCTTGTCAATTTACAGAATGCGCTGACAAAAGCCTTTACAGCCTCGCCAACCGTTCCATCATCGTGGAGAGGAACGAGTTTGCCTCCTTCGGAAAATACGGCGTTTATATAGCACAGGCACCGGCAAATGCCATCCAGCGCGTGTACAAGGCCAACACTTTCATGCTCGACAAGAGCACAGAAGTGTCGGCCATTTACTTCGAGCGCAGCCCGTCGGCCAGCACGACCGGCTCAACAAACGCTATCGTGGGCAACACCATCACCGTGACGAATACCACAAAAGATGCCGATATTAGTTTGATTGATGTGAGGGCACCCGCAGGTGGCAAAGACTACTTCCCAATTCGGGAGAACCTCATTACCGTCGCCTCCCGCTCCACCGCTATACATGGCATCTATGTTCGGGGCAACCAAGACCAATTGGCCATCGCCCGCTGCACCCTTTCCTACACTTACCCCACAGCACCCGCCGAAATCAATGCAACCCTCGGTATTGCAGTCGAGAACGTCAACGGGAAACAAAGCCGAATAGACAGCAACCAAGTAACTACACCCTTTTATTTTCAGAATGACAATCCATACGAATGGCGTTCTTATGTGAAGTGTGGGATCCATCTTAATGCTTCTGCTAATTTCAAGATGTGTGTAAACAAGGTGGACAAAGTGATGCGCGGCTACCACTTTGGTGGTAATGTTTTTTACTGTGACTTTGCCTATAACACGCATGGCCGACATTATCTGGGAACCCACTGCGAGGGTGGGAACTGCAATATGGGAAATCAAGATTGGCACAAAAATCTTTGGTATGGTGCCTTTGAAGCTGACGGCGCACGCTGGCACGGCGGGACGGGTACCCCACCATTTAAGTTTCGCATTGATAGAACCATGGCTTTTCAATGGCCGTCCAAAATCGCTCCTGATCCTGGATGGTTTGAGAACAAAGTGGAAGAAACCGCGAATACCTATTGTGGCGGAGCCTCCTTCCAACCGCCTTCAATTTCATGGCACGAGCACCAAATCATCCGCGACTCTACTACCTTCGACAATGCCGTGCAGGAATGGGACGCCAAGCGCGGCTTGGTGCTAAAGTTTCTGCACCACCCTTCCCTCCTCGATAACAATACCGAGGCCGCCGACTGGTTCGACAAACAAATGACCGAATCGCCCGGCCTGTACGCCACCGCCCAAAAAATGCTCGGCGATGCCTTGCTGGACTGCCCCACGAGCACGACGGCGGGCGTGGCTGGTTTGCAGGCCCAAATGGGCACCATCCGGGCGCAGCTGGAGGTCTTGGACTCGCTCCAACGGGCCGATTCCACCTCGCTCGACCCCGGCATCGCGCACCAAGCCGACAGCCTTGGCACCCTGTTGGGGCAAAAAGGCCATTGGCTCGATTCTTTACTGGTCGAGATAAGCGAATTCAAGATAGCAAAGCTGCAAGACGTGGCAAACTGGTCAAGCGACCTCCCCGCCCAGTACCTGCACGAGGTGAACCGCAAGACGCTCCATCGCAAAATCATCCAGAAGTTTATCGCCAACGAAGCGGGTATGGACTTGAATGCTGCCGATTACGATACCATCCGTACCATAGCTGACCAGTGTGTGGAAGAGGGTGGGTTGGCCGTGCGGCAGGCCAGCGAGTGGCTCCCGCACGAAAGTGCCATAGAGTACCTGCGCGAGGACCGGAACTTCTGCGACACGTCCGAAAACCGGGCGGCCCACCATGTTGACCTGCCACTCCGCCCAACCCGTGCTGCATCCGTCTATCCCAACCCGTCCGACGGCCGTTTCATGGTGCAAATACCCGAAGCGACCCATGGCACATGGTCAATCACAGACATGGCCGGGCGCGAACGGGCGCGTGGCAGCTTGCCAGCCGATAGTAAAGGCACTTTTGAAGTGAATTGCCAGCAGCTCACCACCGGCATCTATTTCTTTCGTATCGTCTCGGAAGGCTGGGCAGGCCCAATACAAAAAATCTCTATCTCTCATTAACATTCAATCAATCGGGTGCTGCCTTGCAAGGCAGCACCCGATTTTATCATAGCAACATGAAAAGGTCATTGCTTGCCATAGCAATTGCTATCGGTACCCTCTATAATTCCCTATCTCAAAATAAAAATGATGGAAATTGGGTACTTGGTTTTACTACTGTATCAAAGGAGAAAAAAGAAGGGGTTGTCTTGAAATTTGGCAATATATTGACGATAGGTACTTTACATATCCCATACGACCTTGATACAAGCCTGTCTGCCGTTTCAGATTCCTCAGGCCATCTGCAGTTCTACACGGGCGGCTGTGCCATCATATCTTGGAACCACGAGGTCATGGAGGGAGGGGACAGCCTCAACTACCCCGAGCCGGAGTACGACAACATGGGTAATGGCTACAACAGCACATGCTCGTTTAAGAGTTCGTATTGGTCCCATCAGGGTACATTGTCCCTTCCTTGGCCCGGCAGGGACAGCCAGTACGCGGTCTTCCACCAGCGGGTCCGGGACCGTTTCTGGCCCCACGACCTGCTGCTCACCACCGTGGACATGCGCCCCAACGGCGGCCTCGGCAGGGTCACGTCCAAGAACGTGGTGCTCTGCCGCGACTCCTTCGCCCATCTCGCCACCGCCGTGCGGCACGGCAACGGGCGCGATTGGTGGGTCGTGGTGCCGACGCTCAACTCCGACCAGTTCGTGCTCTACCTCCTCGACCCCTCTGGCCTGCACGGGCCTTACCTGCGGCAGTCACCGCTGCGCTGGTCGGGCGGGTACTACGCCTTTTGGGGCCACCAGTGCGCCTTCTCGCCGCAGGGCACCCGCTTTGCGCGCATGAGCGGCGAAAACGGCCTCCACATCTACGATTTCGACCGGTGCACGGGCGAGTTTTCATGCCCCAGAAAGGCTGCGGTTCCCGGCCAAGAGCGCGGTGCCACGGGCGTGGCCTTCTCGCCCAATGGCCGCTTCGTTTATGTAAGCACCTCGCAGACCCTGCTGCAGTATGACTTGAGCGAGAACGATTTGGGCAAGAGCGGCAAGCTGATCGGCGAGTTCGACGGCTTCGAGGCCCCGCTCCCTACCACGTTTTACCAGATGATGCTCGCCCCCGACCAGAAAATCTACATGAGCTGCACCAACGGTGCTTGGGTGCTGCACACCATCCACGCGCCCGACCGCAAAGGCACGGCTTGCGATTTCCGGCAGCACGACCTCCTGTTGCCCGCCCAAAATGGGTTTGTCTTGCCCAACTTCCCACACTTCCGGGTGTACGACTGGGCCGACAGCCCTTGCGACACGCTCGGCGTGGACGTGCCGCCGGGGCTGGGCGAGCCTGTCAGCAAAAACGACACGCTGCTCCTGTGGCCCAACCCTGCCCAAGACCATGCGTACATCGCCGTGCCCGACACCTGCTGCTTTCCCAACACACTCCGCGTCTATTCGGCCACCGGCGCATTGGTCAAAGAAGAAGCATGGCTCACGCCCGGCGAGACCTACGACCTCGATGTGCGCCTGCTGGCCGAGGCCGTCTATTTCCTCGTCTTTGCCAATGAAAAAATCACCAAAACGGTCAAGTTGGTTGTCGCCCGATAGACAAACCGTCCAAATTCACAGCCCAAACCTCCACGCACCCGGTCGTCTGGGCAACGGTATCTGCCGTTCGTACCCAAGCCCGGATTCGGTGCGCTTGCCGCCCGGATTTTTGTGCCCGTGGTGCAGCCATTGCACCGTTTCACTACCAAACTTTTAAACGCTTTTTGAAAATGAAAACCACCATCCGAGCCGCAGCCGCCTTTGTGTGCGCCTGCGCGCTGGCCGTCGTCGGCTGCAAAAAAGACGAACCCACGCCCACCGAAATCCTCACCGCAGGCACCTGCTGGAAAATGACCCTGCTGGAAGGGTACGACTCCGCGAACGGCCTTTGGGTCTCCGTGCCCATCGAGGACTGCGATGCCGACAACTGCTTCACCTTCAAGGCCAACCAAGATTTCACGGTCGAAGAAGGCGCGACCAAGTGCAACCCCGACGACCCGCAAAGCAGCAAAGGCACTTGGAGCCTCAGCAGCGACGGCAAAAAACTCTCGCTCTCCGATGCCGGCGACACGAACGTGGGCACCCTCGTGGAATTGGTCGAAGGCAAATTGGTGTACGAAATGGCGTTCGACGACGAAAAAATCCGCGTGACGATGCAGTCCAACTGACGCACACGCCCTGCCCAAAAACGATGCGCCCCGCCTGCTTTCATCCGAAAACAGGCGGGGCACACGTTTTTTGGCGCGGCGGCTCGCTCATTGCCGCAGGCCCGACGGCACCACCGCCTCGTCCATCATGTCGGGGCGTTCGTTGCCTTTTTCGTCCACGATGGTCAGTTCCACGCGGCGGTTCAGTTGCCGCCCGGCGGGCGTGTCGCTGCCGTTCGATTCGTTTTTGGCAATCGGTTTTGCCTCCCCGAAATGGTCGAGCGTCAGCCGTCCCGCGTCAATGCCGAGGCTGGCGAGGTAGTTTTTGGCGGATTCGACGCGGCGGGTCGAGAGGTCGCGGTTGTATTCGTCGGAGCCGTGCGAGTCGGTGTGACCGGTGAGTTTTGCCCGAAAATTGGGGTTGGTGCGCAGGATTTCGGCCAATTTTTCCAGTTTGCGCTTCGAGTCGGGGCGCAAGTCGGCACGGTCGTAATCGAAAAAAATCCAGCCCGTGCGGGCGGGCGCGGCATCCTCGCGGCAGCTGGCGTGGCATTGCTGCTCGCGTTCCTCCATGTTGATGGGATAAGCCCGGAAGCCCGATTTTTGGGCGTTTTCGGCGGCGGCCTGCGCCTCTGTTTGGTTTTTGAAACCGCCGATGTAGTAGTGGTAAATGTCGTTGTGGTCTTTGACCTCGTACACGCCCGCGATGCCGACGAAGTAGCCGAGCGGCATTTTTTGGTCAAATGCGCCGACTTGTACCACCCAAACGCCCTGCGCGGGCAGGTTTTGGAGCAGGACAATAGCGGCTGCCACTGTCAGAATTGTTCTCATGTCGGGAAAGTGTTGATGTTGGTTTAGGAGATATTTGACTTGTTTCCCCACAGATAAATCTGTGGGCTGGGCATAAAAATCTGACAGATTTCAGGCCATCAGTGTCCTTTGAACCCTTCAAAATCCGGTGGATTTTACCACACAGCCCACAATTTCCCCACAGATAAATCTGTGGGCTGGGCATAAAAATCTGACAGATTTCAGGCCATCAGTGTCCTTCGCCCCCTTCAAAATCCGGTGGATTTTACCACACAGCCCACAATTTCCCCACAGATAAATCTATGGGCTGGGCATAAAAAATCTGACAGATTTCAGGCCATCAGTGTCCTTTGACCCCTTCAAAATCCGGTGGATTTTACCACACAGCCCACAGATTTATCTGTGGGAAAACAAGTCAAATATCTTCTTAGACTGATTGGTTTGGCCGCGAGGGCCGTTTGCGGCGGCAAATTCGGCATTTTTCCGCCATGCGAAGCCGACCAATTTGCAGATGCCCAATCCGTCCGCCCAGCTTTTCCCGACGCGCATTTCCCCCGACAAAACCGCGCATTTTGCCCGAAAACACCCCCAAACGGGCTTTTTTGAGCACGAGCAGCCATTCAGCGGCGCATCAGTTTGAATGCCACGCCGCGCCCCATGCCCTGAAAAATGGCGAGGTTTATCCACGACAGGGCGAACTGTTCGAGCAGCTGCACCCGCGAGCCGTCGCCGAAATCGTAGCACGCCGCGAAGCCCGCGTCCAGGGCCAGTTGCCGCGCCACCTGTTTCGCCTCTGGGCTGTCGCCGGCCATGAACATATCGGCGGCCTCGGAGCCGTAGCGCGGGTTTGCCATGTTCTCGAAGCCAGTGGTGTTGAAACATTTGACCACCGACGCGCCGCTCGTCCGTTCCGCGAGCGCGTGATAAACGGTCGGGAAAGGCTCCGGCTTTTTTTGGACGGCATTGGTGGCATCAATCAGCACCTTGCCGGCTACGTCGCCCATCGCTTCGATGACCTCAAAAATCGCCGCCGGGGGCGTGGCAATCAGCACCACGTCGCATTGCCCGACCGCCGAGGCGACCGGCGCGAAGCGGTCTTCGCCGATTTGCGTGGCGAGGGCGATATTCTTTTCGCTGAGCGGGAATTTCGCGCCCACGAGCACCGTGTGCCCGGCTTTTACCCATTGTTGGGCCAATGCTCCGCCGACGTTGCCGGAGCCGATGATTGCTATTTTCATATCAGTTTGCAGTTTGCGGTTGGCAGTAGGCAGTTTGGGGTGGGTTTCTGACGGGAAACACGAACGGAGCCGAAAGTTTCAGAATTCGTGCCTTAAAAAAGCACCTGCGTTCCGGGTCGTGGCCAAGTCGTTTTTCCCGGCTTGGCTGAAATCCGCGCCCGCGCCCAGCTGCCAATCGCGCCAGCCGATGCCGATGCGCCCGCGCTGGGTCAGGCTGACGGAGCCGTCGGGCGCGAGGCCGTTGACCAATTCGAGCTGTGAAAAAAGCCGCCACGCGCCCCGGATTTTCGGCTGGAAACGCGCCAGCAGGAACCAGTCCACGTCGGGGTCTTTCATCAGTTCGACGACTGCCCAAGTGAACACCGTGAGGTCTTTTTTCCGAGCGTAAAACTGCGCCCCGGCCTTCGGGAAAAAGCCCGCGCCGAGCACTTGCCCGACGGCCACGAGGCCCAGCCCGCTTTTGAAATTGTACGACACCGCGTTCGTGGAGCCGAAAGCCGTGCGGTTCGAGTGGTCAACTGCGGCGCGGTTGCGGTTGAAGAACAGGAACGCCGACGGCTGCCCGGCCCGGTTCTTGAAATTGCGGAAAAACATCACATCCAGCGTCGTCCGGTTTTCCCCGGCGAACACCTCGAAAGGGATTTGCGCGGGCGCGGCGAGTGCCGCGCCCATGCAAATCAAGGCGGTGAAAATCCAAG
>JBKBIC010000100.1:0-17621 GCA_046299435.1 Saprospiraceae bacterium | reverse complement strand
GCGGCGCAACATCTTGAATCTGAATGGTTTGTGAAGCAGATGCAGCATTTCCGCAGTCGTCCGTCGCCGTCCAAGTGCGAATGAGCGTATAGTTGCCGGGGCAGCTGCCGGGCTGCACATTTTCGGAAAACACGGGCGCGACGTTCGTGTCGCAGTTGTCTGTCGCCGTGACCGTCGGCGCGGTCGGGATATTGTCGCAGGAGGCCGTCTCGTTGGCTGGGACATTCGCCAGCACAGGCGGTTCAACATCTTGAATATGAATGGTTTGTGTGGCTGTTGCCGAGTTCCCGCAATCGTCCGTCGCCGTGAATGTGCGCGTGACAGTTTTGCTTTGTGGGCAAGTACCCGGCGTTTCGGAGTCGGCAAACGAGACCGAAACATTCGTATCGGTGTTGTCAGTGGTGGTCGGGAGGTCGGTCGGCAGTGCGTCGTCGCAATTGAGCGTAGCGTTGGCCGGGACATTTGCCAGCACAGGAGCCTCCTCGTCCGTGAAAGTCGCGTCCGCCGTGAGGTAATTTTCTCCAGCGGCGAGGCTCACGCTGACCGGAGCACCGCCCGTCAGGCCCGTCGGCGAGGCCGGAGCCACGAACGACACCGTGTACGAGCCGGGCTGCACGTTTTGGAAACGATAACGGCCTGTCGCGTCGGTCGTCGCGCTCATGTTGACGGGTGCGCCGCTGTTGGTCGTGCCAGTCAGCGTGACCGGGACATCGGGCAGAGGCGTGGTGTTCGCGCCGCAATTGAGCGTGACCAAGCCGCCGATTTCACCCGAACATTCCTCCACCGTCACTGTTGCCGGGTCACTCAAACTGGCGCAAGTACCGCCGCCAATCGCATTTTCCAAATCGCCGATGGTCGTCGCAGCCGCAAAATCGAGGTAGTTATCGGAGCCGGGCGTAGCGTTGTAAACGAGTGCCTGAATCGAGTACGCCCCAGTGGAAGTCACTGTAAATGAAGGCGTTGCGCCAGTTTGCAGGATGCCGTCGCTGGGCGATTTTGAGAGTACATATATAATGGTGTAGCCCGCCGGGACGGTCGGCGCAGTGCCAGTGCCCGCCGCAATGCCGACACTGCCCCCGTTCAAACACACGGGCGCGGCAGGGCCAACAAGCGAACCCGCGTTGACCGCAGAAAGATTGACCGTGATGGTCTGGCTTTGCGTGGTGGTGTTGCCGCATTGGTCGGTGGCCGTCCAAGTCCGCACGATGGTGTATTCACAGCCGCTGCCGCCCGTTTCGGCGAAAGTGACCGCCGCCGTGCCGCAATTGTCCGAAGCAAGCACACCGCCCGCGCCGATAACTGGCGGGTTCGGAACCGGGTATTCCGTGATGGTCAAATCGGTCGGTACGCCCGCGAGGGTCGGCACTTCATTGTCTTGAATTTCAATGTGTTGTGTGGCGGTCGTGGCATTTCCGCAGTCGTCGGTGGCCGTCCATGTCCGCAGCAAAACGTAGTTGCCGGGGCAGCTGCCGGGCTGCACGTTTTCAGAAAATACGGGCGCGACGTTCGCGTCGCAGTTGTCCGTTGCTGTGACCGTCGGGGCAGTCGGGATATTGTCGCAGGAGGCCGTCGCATCGGCCGGGACATTCGCCAGAACAGGTGGCTCAACGTCTTGAATTTCAATCAGTTGTGTCGCCGTCGCCGTGTTGCCGCAGTCGTCCGTCGCCGTGAACGTGCGCACAATCGCGCCACCTGCCGAGCAGCCGCCCGGCGTTTGCGAATCCGCGAAAGTCACCGCCACGTTTTGGTCGCAGTTGTCCGTCGCCGTCGGCAGAGTTGTCGGCAGGGATTCGCCGCAGCCGAGGGTCAGGTTGGCCGGGACATTTGCCAAAACCGGGGCTTCATTGTCCTGAATTTCAATCAGTTGCGTCGCCGTTGCCGTGTTGCCGCAGTCGTCCGTCGCCGTGAACGTGCGCACAATCGCGCCACCTGCCGAGCAGCCGCCCGGCGTTTGCGAATCGGCGAAAGTCACCGCAACGTTCGCGTCGCAGTTGTCTGTCGCTGTCGGCAAATTGGTCGGCAAAGGTTCGCCGCAGCCGAGGGTCACGTTGGCTGGGACGTTTGCCAAAATAGGCGGTTCAACGTCCTGAATTTCAATAAGTTGCACAGCGGTCGTTGTGTTCCCGCAGTCGTCCGTCGCCGTGAACGTCCGCGTGATAATCCGGTTGCCGGGGCAAGTGCCGGACGTTTCCGAGTCGCTGAAATTCACGAACACCGACGCATCGCAGTTGTCTGTCGCAGCGGGGATGGTGGACGGCAGCGGGTCGCCGCAAGATATGGTCACGTTGGCCGGGATACTGGCAAAAGTCGGCGGCGCAACATCTTGAACCTGAATGGTTTGCGTTGCCGAAACTGAGTTGCCGCAGTCGTCCGTCGCCGTCCACGTCCGCACCAGAACGTAGTTGCCGGGGCAGCTGCCGGGCTGCACATTTTCGGAAAACACGGGCGCGACGTTCGTGTCGCAGTTGTCCGTCGCTATGACCGTCGCCGCCGTTGGGATAGCATCACAAGAGGCCGTCGCGTTGGCTGGGACATTCGCCAGAGCAGGCGCGGTCAGGTCGTTCACGGTGATGGTCTGCGACCCGGTGGCCGTGTTGCCGCAGCCGTCGGTAGCCGTCCAAGTCCTGACAATCAAGTAGTTATCATTGCAAGGGCCGGGCACGGTTGTCTCCGCGAGGCTCACGCTGGCCGCGCCGCAAGCATCGCTGGCCGTGACCGTCGGCGCGACGGGGATGTTGCCGCACTCGACCGTGACATTGGCCGGTACGCCCGCCAAAGTCGGCCCGGCGTTGTCCTGCACGGTGATGGTTTGGGTTTGGGTTTTCGGGTTGCCGCAGTTGTCGGTGGCCGTCCAAGTACGGCTGATGGTGTAGTTGTTGTCCGAGCAATTGCCCGTGTTGGTTTGTGTGGAAGTCTCTGAAAATGAGATGTTTACGTCGGTGTCGCAGTTGTCGGTGGCCGTCGGGTTGGCGAGCGCGGGGATGCTGCCGCAAGTCACCGTCACGTCAATCGGAAAGCCTGCAAAGGTCGGCGCGGCGTTGTCCTGCACCTGAATCGTTTGCGAAGCGGTGGCCGTGTTGCCGCAGTCGTCGGTCGCCGACCATGTGCGGACGATGGTGTACGCATCGGCGCAGGCTCCGGGCGTGATGTTTTCGGAAAACAAAACGGGCACGTTCGGGTCGCAGGCATCGGTCGCTGTGACCATCGGCGCAGCCGGGATGGCATCACAGCTGACGGTCGCATTGGCCGGGACATTTGCCAAAACGGGCGGCACAACATCTTGAATATGAATGACTTGGGTTTGCACGGCGGTGTTGCCGCAGTTGTCGGTGGCAGTCCAAGTGCGATGCACGGCATAGCCAGTGGAGCAATCGCCCGCGTTGCCGACGGTCGTTTCGGTCATAGCCAAAGCCACAGACGGGTCGCAGTTGTCCGTCGCGGTCGGCGAGGTGGCGGCGGGCAGGCCGGAGCAGTTGGTCGTCAAATCCGCCGGGAAGGTGGCGAAAGTCGGCGGCACGATGTCTTGGACGGTGATGGTTTGGGTGCGGAGGCTGCTGTTGCCGCAGTTGTCCGTCGCCCGCCAAGTGCGCGAGACGGTGTAAGTATTTGACAAACAATCGTTTGTGTTTGCCGATTGTGTACTGGTTTGACCAACATAAATGACGGGCACAACCGGGTCGCAGTTGTCCGTCGCCGTCGGGTTGGTCACGGCGGGCAGGGCAGTGCCGCAGGCCAATGTCACGTCGTCGGGGAAGCCGACAAACGATGGGCCTTGCGTGTCGCGCACGGTGATGGTTTGGGTTTTCGTGGTGCGGTGGTTGCAGTTGTCCACCGCCCGCCAAGTGCGCGTGATGATGTAGTTGGCGTTGGCGCAGGAAGCCGTACTGGGGTTTTGGGTGTTCGAGGTGGTGAAGGTGATGGCCACGTTCGTGTCGCAATCGTCAGTGGCCACAATGGTCGGCGCGGCGGGCACGGCACTGCATTCGACCGTCACGTTGTCGGGCGCGGTAAAGTCCGGGAAGCCCGTGTCTTGCACCGTAATGTATTGAAAGACAGCGGTTTGATTGAAACAGCCGTCCGTCGCAATCCAAGCGCGTTCGATGGTGTAATTGTCCGGGCAGGAGCCGGGAAAAATCGTTTCGCCGAAAACAAGCGTGAAATTCGGGTCGCAGTTGTCCGAAGCCGAGACGCTACCCGCCGCCGGGATGTCCGCGCAAGCCACCGTCACGTCGGCCACCGCGCCAGTGATGAGCGGGGCCTCGTTGTCCACAACGGTCAGGATTTGGGTGTGCGTGTCTTGGTTCACGCAGTTGTCGGTGGCCGTCCAAGTGCGGATAATTTGCCGATTGAATGGGCACGAACCGGGCACGACGATTTCCACCAAGCCGATAGAAATATCCGTGTCGCAGTCGTCCGTCGCGGTGGCGATGGGCACGGGCGGCACCTCGTCGCATTGCACCGTCATGTCGCCGGGCAACGGGCCGAGCACGGGCGGCTGGCTGTCGCCGACGAACACTTGCTGCGAAGCAGTGGACGAATTGCCGCAGTCGTCGGTGGCCGTCCAGATGCGGATGATTTTGTAACTATCTGAACACAAGCCGTTTACGACATACTCAAACAGCGTGACCGTCGGCGTGGCATCGCAATCGTCGGTGACGATGGGCGTGGGCGTGGGCGGCACATTGGTGCAAGAAACCGTCGCATCGGCCAAGCCCGCGAAGGTCGGCGGCTGGCTGTCCTGCAAAAAGACCTGCTGCGTGGCGGTGGCCGTGTTGCCGCAGTTGTCCGTCGCCGTCCAAGTGCGGAGGATGTACGATTGGCCCGCCGCGCAACTGCCGCCACCGCCGACCGTCGTTTCGGCGAGGGTTACGTCCACCGAATTATCGCAATCGTCGGTGGCCGTCGGGTTGGTCGCTGCCGGCACCGCGCCGCAGCCGACCGTGACGTTGGCCGGGACATTTGCAAAAACAGGCGGCACCACATCCTGCACCTTCACCTCTTGCGTGTGCGCCGTGCCGTTGCCGCAGCCGTCGCTGGCCGACCAAGTCCGCATCAAAATGTACCCGTCGTCGCAGCCGCACGAAATGCTCGTTTCGGAAAAACCGACTGCCACCGTGCCGGAGCAATCGTCCGTCGCGGTCAAAGTCACCGCTACCGGGACGGTGCTGCACGAAATGGTCAGGTCGGCGGGCGCGTCGCTCAACACGGGCGGTACCAGGTCTTGCACCGTGATGGTTTGGGTTTGCGTGGCCGAGTTGCCGCAGTTGTCTGTCGCCGTCCAAGTGCGTTTCAGGACGTAGCTATTGGCACAAATGCCGGGCACGGTCATCGTGGTCATCGCCAGATTTGGCGAGCCGTCGCAATTGTCCGTCGCCGTCGGGCTGACGGGCGCAGGGATGCTGGCGCAGCTCACCGTCGCGTCCGCCGGGAAGGTGGTGAACGTCGGCGGCGTGGTTTCGACGACCGTAATGATTTGTGTTTCAATGGTTTGATTGCCGCAGCCGTCAGTAGCCGTCCAAGTGCGGTGCAGTTGGTAACTGTCCGTGCAACTGCCTGCGACGGTCGTTTCGGCAAATGTCACCACCGGGTTTGGGCAGTTATCTGTCGCGGTGACGGTCGGCGCGGCAGGGATGGCCGAGCATTGGGCGGTCGTGTTGCCGGGCACACCGACGAGTGTCGGGTAGGTCGCGTCTTCGATGAAAAGCGACTGCGTGGCCGTGCTTTCGCAGCCTGCCAAATTGCCCGTCAACGTCACCGTTTTTTCGCCGCAATCCGAGTACGAAACCGCGTGCGGTCCCGCGCCGGTGGCCGTCGCGGGCGAGGCATTTGCCCCGAAATTCCACGAAAACGTGGTGCCGACCGGGCCGCTTGCCGCAAAACCGAGCGCGTCCGAAGGGCAGCCAACCGTCGGGCCGATGATGGAAATGGCCGGGTCGCCCGCGACTTTCATTTCCACGATGTTCGATTGGCCCGCAAAAACACCACAGCCCTGCCGACGGGCAAGGCGTACAAAATAGGTCGTCGAAGAAACAGCGGGCGGGTCGTAGGTCGCGGCGGTCGCGCCCGCGATGGCCGTCCACGAATCCACCGGCAGGGAATTGTCGGACGAAAAACGCCACTGGTATTCCAGCGTCCCGGAGCCGCCCGACGCGGCAGCGGTACTCGAAATAAGGGCTGGGTCGAAGGGGTCGCAGTTTGTTTGGCTGGCCGAAATGGTACCGCCGGAGGTCACGTTGTCGCAAGCAAAACCGGACGCATTGGCCGCGCCCGCGATGAAAAACGCGCCGCTGCCCGCGCTCGGCTGGTTGATTTGCACGGAAATGCTGCCCGTCGCGCCCGGCACATCGGCCAACGTGACCGACACGAGCGCGAGGTCGTCGCCCAAATTTGTCACCGAAGCATTGCCCGTCGGGGCGCAGTTCGAGAAATTGGAAACTGTCTGGGTCGTCGCGCCGCTGGCCGCCACCGAAATCGTGGCCGTCGGGCCGCAGCCCAGCCCGCCGACGGGGATTTGCACGGTGATGTCGCGGGCGGAAGTATGCGTCGGGATTGAAATCGAAAACGTGCCCGTCGTGCTGGCAAAATATTGGTCAATAAAAACGCTCGCCGCGCCGGGGGCCACCGCCACCGACCGGAACACATACACCACGAAAGCGTAGGGTTTGCAGCCCTCGTTGTCAGTCAAAGTCACCGCGCCGATGTTGCCCACGAATTCAGTCCGATACACATTCACGTTGCCGCCGCCCGCGAGCGCGGTGCCCGTGACGGTGGCTGTTTGGCTCAAATTGGTGGAAAAAACCACGTCGGTCGGGAGGCAAGTGGAAGTGCCGCCGGGGTGGCGGTAGCTGGCTTCGACGATGACTTTTTGCACCGTCGCCGCGTTCGGGATGTTCAACGTGTGGCTGCCCGACCACGACGCGAGCAAACCCGCGCCGAGTATCTCGACTTGGGTGCCGTCGGAAGTTGTCAAATACCAAGCTGCTACCGGAGGTAGCCAGTGATGAGTGATGAGTGATGAATGATGAGTTTCATCACTCGAAACTTCCGAATAGAACGGCCCGCCCTGTGCGTTTGCGCCCACGACGGACAGCAAAAACAGGCCAAAAGCCACGAATGAAGCGCGGATAATTTGAAGCATGCGCCAGCGATTATTTAGCGTTCGATTACCAATGAGCAATTGGGTGAATGAGCGATTGAGTGATTGAAGCAGGGTTGAAAAGTTGAAGCAGATGAAGAGTTTAAACACTTGATTTTCAAGATGATAAACTCGCACAAGCTTCTACCTGAACCAACAATCATGTTTACTCAAACCCAAGGCTCGATTGCAGAGGGGCAAACAGTGTTTGCCGGGGGGCGCATGATTAAAAGTGATGAATGATGAGTTATGAACGATAAGTGGCGAGTTTGTTCATCACTTATCACTCATAACTCATCACTGGATTACAACGCTTGTTTCCAACACCACCGAGCCGCAGCCGTTGGCGGGGTTGATGATTTGCACTTGATAAGTGCCTGATTGCGAGACGGTTGGGTTTTGCAAGGTGCTTGCAAAACCACCGGGGCCAGTCCAGCGGAACATCATGCCGGGTTGGTCGGGCGTGACAAACAGCTGTGCGGACAAAGCCCCGCAGCTCAGGCTACCGCCCGAAATCGTGCCAGTCGGGGCGGTTTTGTTTTCGGAGACCAATATTTCGCGGATTTGGGTGCAGCCCGTGCCGGGATTGGTCACGGTCAATTGATAGAAACCGGGTTTCGAGGCCATCGGGTTTTGTTCGTCCGAGGCGAAACTGCTCGGCCCCGACCATGAAAATTCCGCGTTTTTCAATGACGAACTTGTCATCAACATCACCTCGCTGGCCGTGCAGTCGAGTGTGCCCATAGGGGCCGCGCTGACGGCAAAAGCCGTGTCCACGCGGGTGACGAGGGCCGTGTCGCGGAACTCGCAGCCATTGGCCGGGTCGGTGGCGATGAGTTCGTAGATGCCAGCCGTGCTGACCACTGGGTTGCTGGCCGTGCTGTTGAAACTGCCGGGGCCGTTCCATTGATAATTCAATGTCGGGGTTCCCGTGTGCGCTAGCGCGACGGTCGGGTTGGTACAGGAAATTGCGCCGCCACTGGCCGTCAGGCCGCCCGGCACCGTGCCGACCGCGAGGTTGACAGATGCCGTCGCGGTGCAGCCTGCCGCGCTGGTGACTTTGACGGTGTAAGTGCCGCTGTTCACATCGCCCAAACGATTGAGTGTCAGCGTGTTCCAGCGCGAAGCAAAGCCGTTCGGGCCAGCCCATTCGTATTTGCCGCCGCCGGTGGCCGTGAGCGTGATTTCGCCGCCCGCGCAGGCTTGGCCGGTGATTTGGGCGGTGGCAATGGGCAGCGGGTTTTCGGTCACGGTCAGTTTGCGGGTCATGGTGCAGCCTTCGACATTCGTCACGCTGACCGTGTAAGTGCCTGACTGCGTGGCGGTTATGCTCGCGGTGGTGGCTCCGGTTGACCATTGGAACGGCCCGCTGCCGCTAGCCGAAAGCACTACTGCCCCACCCTCGCAGAAGTTTGTCGGGCCGTTGGCTGTGAGTTCGAACGGCTCGGCGGCGCAGTCGGGGTCGGTGCAGTCAATCGCGCCGTCGCCGTCGTCGTCAAGGCCGTTGTCGCAGATTTCATGGCAAATTTGGACGAGCACCGAGGCGGTGGCAGTCGTCGTGCAGCCGTCGGCGTTGGTCACGGTGACGGTGTATGTGCCCGTCATGCCGGTCTGGGCGTTCGGACGGGTGGGATTTTGCTGGTTCGAGGCGAAGCCGTCGGCCCCGCTCCACGAATAGGACACGCCGCCGTCGGCGTAGAGTTCGAGGGTTTCGCCCATGCAAACGGGGCCGTTGCTGTTGGCATTGACGGCAAACGAACCGGAAATTTCCACGCGCTCTGTGTTCGACCAAGCCGTGTCGCAGGCCAGACCTTCGCAAGCCCAGCCCGCCCGGAAATCGGTGGTTTCCGTCAAATTCGAGGCCGTGAGACTGTTGCCCGTTTCGCCGGGAATCAGGCTCCAAGTGCCGCCGCCGTCGGTGGATTTTTGCCAAAAAACATGGCAACCGCCTGTGCCGCCGGATTTGGTGGCCTGAAAAATGGCGGTGCCGCCCGCGCAAACCGTCGCGTCGCTGGCGGTGATTTGGATGCTGGGGTCAAGCACGATTTTGACCGAAACGGGGTCGGAGAACACGATGTCGCAGCCGATGCTGCCCGTCTCCACCTCCACGCGATACCAAACCGTGTCCAAAAGCACGGGCGTATCGTATGTGTTGGCGGTCGCGCCGGGGATGTTGTTCCACACGATGCTGTCGCTGCTCATCTGCCATTGCAGCAGCGGGTTGGCTGAGCCGCCCGTGACCGTCACGGAGAGGTTGACGAACACGCCCTGACAGGCCACCACGTTGCCGCCCGTGATCGTGACAACGGGGTCGGCGTTGACGTTGATGGCCAGCACGTTGGACGGCACGGGGCACAAATCCTGCTGCGCTCGGAGGTCAGCGACCCCAGCGAACGAGAGCAGGAGTGCCCAGAGCAGCCCTGTCCATAGTCTATGTTTGATTTTTGACTTCAATGCTTGTGGTTGTGAATGGTCAATGGTCGGTTGTTGACAATTGCATACTTATCCAACACACTGACTTTCAACAAAATATATCCAATCGGGCAAGCCCGGTTTTTTTTCAAAACAAGTGGAAAACTGGCAAACGCAAGGTTGGCCCATTTTCAAAAAAGGGAGGGAACAGCGAACGAATTGGGAGGATTTCGCCGGAAAAGGGAGGAGGATGAGCATCGAAAAATTTTCGAGCGGGAGGGTTCCGGCATTGGCAGGACAAAGTTGGGCTTTCCAACAATGCCCTGCCAATACGAGGAACACTTAATCGTAGTGATGCACGATGAGTGTTGAGTGATGAGTTTTCAAACACTCATCACTCATCATTTATCACTCACCACTTAGTCGCAGCAGCCGTTGCCGGAGCAGACGATGCGTGCGCGGTACTGTGTGTTGTTGGACAGTGCCGGCGTTTGGTACGTCGGGCCAGTGGCTGGCGGCACGATGTCGCTGAACGTCGAACCGTTGTCTGTCGAAATTTGCCATTGGATGACGCAAGTGCCTGTACCGCCCGTGACGTTCGAGCTGATGAGCACGCCACCGCCGACGCACACGTCGCTCACACCGCTGATGGTGATGACCGGGTCGGGCACGACGTTGATGGTGACTGCTGTGGATGTGTAGGCATCGCAACCGGAGCCGGAGAACGTGACCACGATGCGGAACTCCGATGTCTCGGTGAGTGCCGGGGTGGTGAGGTTCAGGCTGTTGGCACCGGAGAGGTTGGTCCATGCGCCGCTTGCGGGTTTCATTTGCCATTGGTAGCTCGGTGTGCCCGTGCCGCCTGTGACCGTCGCCACGAGGTCTGCGGTACCGCCGTCGCAAACCGTTTGGCCGCCACCTGCGATGCTGGCTTCGGCTTCTTCGTTCACGGTGATGGTTGCCACGTCGGAGATAGCCGGGTTACAGCCATTGCCCGATGCGGTCACAACGACACGGTATTGGTGCGTGCCGACGGCGGTCATGCCGACGACTTGCAGCGTGTACGGTGTGCTACTGGTGTAGTCTGCCCCAGCCGGGGTATTGTCGGCCACATTTTCCCATGTGCCGCCGTTGTTGTACTGCCATTGGTAGTTCAATGCTGGGCTGCCGCCTGTGGCTGCAATGTTCATCGTGTGCTCGCCACCGCGACAGATGACTGCGCTGATGGGCTGCGTGGTGATGGCCGGGTCTTCGGCCACTTTGAGCGTAACTGCCTGAGAAACAGTGGTGTTACAATCGCTACCCGTTGCGGAGAGGCGCACGCGGTATTGGTAAGCACCCACTGCCGTCGTGCCGCTGATGCCGAGCGAAGCGGTGGTTGCGCCCGTGTACGTCGTGGCTGTCGGGGTGCCGTTGGTCACAGGAATCCAGAGGCCGTTGTCGAACATTTCCCATTGGTAGAGCAACGTCGGCGTGCCGCCTGTGGCGACGACCGAGAAGCTCGTGCCTGCTGCCGTGCCTGCGACGCAAATCGTGTCGCCGACAGGTTGCGTGGTCACGACCGGATCGAGGACGACCGTGACAGTCGCCGTGTTCGAGACGATGTTGCCGCAGTTGTTGCCTTCCGAAGTTGCCACGACGCGGTACTGGTAAGTGCCCGGTGCGTCAAAGCCCGTTGCCGTCAGCGAAGCGGTGGTGCCGCCCGTGTAGTTTGCGCCAGCCGGTGTGCTGTTGGTCACGTTGGCCCAAGTGCCGCCGTTGTTGTACTGCCACTGGTAGGTCACGTTGTTGCCACCGGAGATTGCCACCGTCATGGTGTGCGTGCCGTCCACGCAAATGGCGAGGTCGGTCGGTTGTGTGGTGATGGCCAGCGAAGGCGACACTTGCAGCGTGGCCGCATCGGAGACGATGTTGCCGCAGTTGTTGCCTGTCGAAGACGTAATCACGCGGTATTGGTACGAACCGATGGCCGAAATGCCGGCAACGGTCACGCTGGCCGTCGAAGCACCCGTGTAGGTTGCGCCAGTCGGGAAACCGTTGGCGACGGTCTGCCAAGTGCCGCCGTTGTTGATTTGCCAGACGTATGTCAGCGTGTTGCCGCCCGTGACGGTCACGGACATCGTGTGCGAACCGCCATCGCAAATGGACGAACCTTGCGGTTGGGCCGTGATGGCGAGCGGGTTGGCCACGTCAATCGTGGCGGTTTGGGTCACGATGTTGCCGCAGTTGTTGCCCTGCGAAGTCGTCACCAAACGGTACTGGTACGAGCCTGCTGCGTCAAAACCGGCAGCGGTGAGCGAGTTGGTCGTGCCGCCCGTGTAGGTTGCGCCTGCCGGGGTGTTGTTCACGACATTGGCCCAAGTGCCACCGTTGTTGTACTGCCATTGGTAGGTCAGGTTGGAACCGCCGGAAATGGTGGCCGACATGGTGTGTTCGCCGTCCACGCAGATTTGCGAGCCGGTCGGTTGCACATCCACGACGAGAGCGGGCTCGACGGTGACGGTTTTCGTTTCCGAAACGACCGTGCCGCAATCGCTGCCCGTTGCCGAAATGACCACGCGGTACTGGTGGTTGCCCACCGCCGTGATGCCGTCAACGGTCATGCTGGCTGCGTCGCCGCCGGTGTACGTTGCGCCTGCCGGGGTGCCGTCAGCCACAGCGTCCCAAGTGCCGCCGTTGTTGTATTCCCATTGGTAGAACAAAATCGGGGTGCCGCCGCTGGCAGTCACCGTCATCGTGTGCGAGCCGCTCACGCAAATGGTGCCGCCGACGGGCTGTGCGTCAATCGTCGGGTCTTGCACGACTTGAACCGTTGCAGGTTCGGAAGCGTCGGGTTCGCAGCTGCTGCCCGATGCGGACACGACCGCGCGGTATTCGTAGCTGCCGATGGCCGTGATGCCTGCCACCGTGAGGTCGGCAGTCGTCGCGCCGGTGTACGTTGCGCCAGCCGGGGTGTTGTTGGCCACGTTCGTCCAAGTGCCGCTCAAGTTGATTTGCCATTGGTACAATGCCGTCGGCGTACCGCCGGTGGATTGGACGCTCATGGTGTGCGTACCGCCTTGGCAAATGACCAAACCTTCTGGGTCTTGCGTGATGGTCGGGTCTTGGTTGACCGTGACCGTGACCGGTTCGGAGAACACCGCGTCGCAACCGCCGCCCGTGCAGAAGTAGCGCACACGGTAGTTGGTCGTGGTGGTCAATGCGCCCGTGTTGAAGTTCGCGTTGGTCGCGCCAGCGATGTCAACCCAAGTGCCGTTGCCCAATTGGCGTTGCCATTGGAGCGTGCAAGTGCCTGTGCCGCCGCCAGTTACGGCAGTCAGGTCCATGTTGCCGCCTTCGCAAACCGGGGTTGCGCCCGTGATGGACACATCCGGGTCGGGCACGACGTTGATGGTCGAAACGCCGGAGTACACCGCGTCGCAACCCGAAGCTGCGAACGTGACGTACACGCGATAGTAAGTCGTGGCCGTCAGGTTGGTCGCGTCATACGTTTGGTTCGTCGCGCCTGCGATGGGCGAGAACGTGGTGCCGTTCAGGCTGGATTCCCATTGGTAGCCAACGGTGCCTGCGCCGCTCGTCACGTCGGCGGTCAGCGTCACGGAGCCGCTGGAACAGATGGTGACTGCGCCGCCGGAGATGCCGACAGACGGGTCGTTGACGACCGTGATTTGCTGCGTGTTGGACACTTTCGCGTCGCATTGCAGCCCGGTGCAGCTGTAAATCGCCCGGTAAACAGTTGATTCAGTGAGTGTGCCCGTGTTCAAGGTCGCATTGTTTTGCCCCGTCAAGTTGGTCCAAGTTGCACCGGCCAAATACTGCCATTGAATGGTGCAGGTGCCGGTACCGCCCGACACGGTGGCCGTCAGGTCTGCCTGACCGCCCGTACAAATCGTTGTTTCGCCGACGATGGAAATGTCGGGGTCTGGCACGACCGTCACCGTTACCGGGTCGGATTCTGTGCCATCGCAACCCACGCCGTTGAGCGAAATGAGCACCTTGTATTGGGTAGTTGCGGTGAGTGCGTCAGTTGTGTAGGTGTTGCTGTTCGTGCCGACGTTCGTCCAAGACGCGCCGCCGTTTTCACTTTTTTGCCACTGATAAGTGGGTGTGCCTGTGCCGTTCGAGACGGTCGCGGTGAGTGTGATGGCCCCGCCGGAGCAGATGGTCACGCCGCCGCCCGCCACGTCCACGTCGGGGTCGGGCTGCACGGTGATGGTCTGGGTGTTGGAAGTGACCGGGTCGCAATCCGTGCCGTCGCAGCTGTACCGCGCCCGATATTGGGTGGTGGCGGTGAGTGCGGGTGTGGTGTAGGTTGCGTTGTTCGAGTTGGAGATGGCCGTCCATGTGTTGCCGTCTGGCGAGGATTGCCACTCGATGGTACAGGTGCCCGTGCCGCCCGACACCGTCGCATTCAGGGTAGCCGTACCACCTGCGCAGATGGTCGTGGCTCCCGTGATGCTGATGGTTGGGTCTTGGTGCACCGTAATGGAAAGCGGTTGAGACACCGGACAATCGTCGTTCTGTGCCTGCAAACGCCCCATTCCGAGGATGCCTACCAGCAAAACCAGTAGTATCCTGCACGAAAGTTTAATTTTTGATGGCATTCTTTAAAGCGCGTTAATTAAATGAATCATGTTTGTGAGTGTGTGTCGGGGAGCGCTTTATTAGAGAAAGGGAAAAGATTAAATTGATATAGAGAACTGAATGTTGTTTTCGATTGATGATTGACGATTACATGATTGAATAATAAATCAACAATCATGTAATCGTCAATCATCAATCAAGCACCTTCGTTTGAAAGGCCCATATCGCGTGCTTTTGGGAAAAGGCGTTTGGCCCGCCCGTCGGGCGGCGCATTTTTCCAATTTATGCACTTGCTATTGGTCATTGTTTAGCTGGAGAAAGTTCAAGGGTTGGAAAGTTGAACTCGGTTTGCCGTTGTTCAACTTTCCAACTTTTTCAACTCTTCAATCTTCAATTACAGCACCCACTGCCTGAGCAAATTACGATGGCTCGATAGCGGCTCGTGCTGGTCAGGGTCGGTGTGGTATAGCTCGGCCCGACACCGCCACTGATGTCGTTCCATGTGGCCCCGCTATCCGAACTGTTTTGCCATTGCACATAGCACGAACCCGCGCCGCCGGTTGTGGTAGCATTGAGCGTGACTTGCGCACCGACGCACACTTGGCCGACACCTGTGACGCTAACTGTTGGGTCGGGGGCGATGACGACGGTTGCCACATCGGACACCACTGCATCACATCCGCTGGTCGAGGTACTGATGATGACGCGGTAGTACGTCGTGCCAGATGTTGTGCTCGGCGGGGTATAGCTGGTCGTGGTTGCGCCGGAGACGTTGGCCCAACCCGTCGTGCCGTTGGCGGAAGACTGCCATTGGTAGGTGATTGAGCCTGCGCCATTGGCGATAGCCACTGAGAGTGCGTCCGTGCCGCCTACACATTCGTTGATGTTTTGGGGCTGTGTGGTGATGGACAAGTCTTGGTTGACGATGACGGTGGCCGCGTTGGAGGTGGCTTGGCCGCAACCGTTGCCCGTTGCCGTCACGAGCACGCGGTATTGATAACTGCCTGCCGCAGTGATGCCTGCCACTGTCATGCTTGCCGCAGCCGAACCTGTGTAGGTGGAACCAGCGGGTGTGCCATTGACGACATTGGCCCAAGTGCCGCCGTTGTTGTATTGCCACTGATAAGCCAGTGCGGGCGTGCCACCCGTTGCTACCACTGTAAGTGCCTGTGAGCCACCCGTGCAAATCGTCCCACCAGTAGGTTGCGTGCCGATACTTGGGTCGGCGACTACCGTAATCGTCTGCGCATTCGACGTGGCCGTGCCGCAGCCGCTGGCCGCGAAGGTCAACTGCACGCGGTACTGCGTCGTGGCAGTCAGGGCGGCGGTCGTGTAGTTCGCAGCCGTCGCGCCGGAGATGTTCGCCCACGTCGTCCCGTCGGGGCTGCTCTGCCACTGGTACGTCGGTGTGCCCGTCCCGCCCGTGTACGTCGAGGTCAGGGGCGCGGTGCCGCCCGAACATATCGTCGTCGCGCCGGAGATGGTCGCCACGGGGTCGGCGACGATTGTGGCAGTGGCAGCGTTGGAAGTGGCCGGGTCGCAGCCATTGCCCGAAGCCGAGGCAATGACCCGATAATAGGTCATGCCAGCTGTTGTGCTGGGGGGAGCGTAACTGGCGTTTGTGGCACCTGAAATGTTCGTCCAAGTGGTGTTATTGGGCGAGGACTGCCATTGATAAGTGATTGTCCCGAAGCCGTTTGCGACGACAACCGTATGCTGGTCGGTTCCACCGATACATTCGGTGATGTTTTGTGGTTGGGTGGTGATAGCCAAGTCTTGGCTCACAGAGACCGTTGCTGTGCTCGAAACGGCCTGCGTACAGCCATTGCCGCTGGCATTGACCAATACACGATATTGGTAACTGCCCGCCGCCGAGATGCCTGCCACTGTTAGGCTCGTGCCGGTCGCACCCGTGTAGGTGGAGCCTACGGGCGTGCCGTTGGCGACGTTGGCCCATGTGCCGCCGTTGTTGTATTGCCATTGGTAAGTCAGGCTGGGTGTGCCGCCCGTGGCCGCAACGGTCATGGTGACGGAGCCGCCCGCGCAAAGCGAGCCGCCGGTCGGTTGTGTGCTGATGGTCGGGTCGGCCACGACAGTCACGGCTTGCGTGTTTGATACCGCCGGGTCGCAACCCAAGCCCGTGCATCCGTACGTGGCCCGATAGTGGGTGGTAGCGGTGAGCGCGGGCGTGGTGTAGGCGGTCGCTGTCGCGCCGCTGATGTTGGCCCAGCCCGTCGAGCCGTCGGCGCTGCTTTGCCATTGCAGGGTACAGGTGCCGCTGCCGCCCGCTGCGGTGGCATTGAGCGTCGCTGTGCCGCCGGAACAAATCGTCACGGCACCAGTGATGGACACAGTCGGGTCGGCCACCACGTCAATCACTACCTCATTGGAGGCAGGACAGACTTGGCCCCGCAGCAGCACCGTGTTCGCCAGCACCATGACGAGCGTTGGTAGGGTTAATCTGAGTAAAGTCTTGGCCATTGAAAATGAAACGTTGATTAAAAGTGGTGATCTGGCGATTCGGCTATTTGGTGATTTGAGGCCCCAATAGTCGAATCACCAAAAGTCAGTTGCAACAACCGCTGCCCGTGCAACTGTAAATCACACGGAAACGGGTTTGGGAGGTCAGATTACTGGTGGTATAAGTGGAGCCGGTCGCGCCGGGGATGTCTGTCCAAGTGGTGCCGTTCGGGCTGCTTTGCCATTGAAAAGTGCAGGTGCCGCTGCCGCCCGACGAGGTAGTGGTGAGCGTCAGCGAGCCACCCGTACAAACTACGTTCGCGGGCGTGGACACAGTCGCTACCGGGTCAGCATTGACTGTGACGGTCGCAGCGTTGGAAGTCACGGCATCGCAGCCGCCGCCAGATGCAGCAATTTGGACGCGGTAGAACGTCGTCCCTGAGGAGGTGCTCGGCGGCGTGTAGGTGGCCGAAGTCGCGCCGCTCACGTTTGCCCATGTGGTTCCGTTGGGGCTGCTTTGCCATTGATAAGTGATTGACCCTGTGCCATTTGTAACGGAAACGGATAACTGGTTGGTGCCCCCGACACACTCGCTGATGTTCTGTGGTTGTGCTGAAATAGAGAGGTCGGACACCACCGTGATTGTCGCCGCACTCGAAACCGCCGCGTTGCAGCCCGCGCCGCTGGCCGAGACGAGTGCCCGGTATTGGTAACTGCCCGCCGCCGTGATGCCTGCCACCGTTAGGCTCGTGCCAGTCGCACCCGTATAGGTGGAGCCTGCGGGCGTGCCGTTGGCGACGTTGGCCCATGTGCCGCCGTTGTTGTACTGCCATTGATAGGCCAAGCTCGGCGTGCCGCCTGTGGCCGTCACCGACAAATTTTGCGAGCCGCCCGCGCATATCGTCCCGCCTGTCGGTTGCGCCGTGATGCTCGGGTCGGACACCACCGTGACCGTCGCCGCACTCGAAACCGCCGCGTTGCAGCCCGCGCCGCTGGCCGAGACGAGTGCCCGGTATTGGTAACTGCCCGC
>JBKBIC010000099.1:0-17662 GCA_046299435.1 Saprospiraceae bacterium | reverse complement strand
GTTGTTGGACGGCGGCGAGTTTGATGACGTGGATGCACAGCTCCTGCACGTTCAGTTCGACCAGCCGATTGTAGCGGGCATGCTCGTCGGCAATGGCGTTCAACTCTTCGCGGTGCAGGCGGTACACATCCCGGATGTTGCGGAGCCAGGGGTTCAGGATGCCGAGGTCTAAGGGCTGCATGGCCGCCTTCACACCGCCGCAATTGTAGTGCCCGCACACGACGACGTGTTTCACGCCGAGATGCCGCACCGCGTAATTGATGACGGCCATGACGTTCAGGTCGGTGGCATTGACCAAATTGGCGACGTTGCGGTGCACGAACACCTCGCCGGGCTGCAAGCCCATCAGGTCTTCGGCGGTCACGCGGCTGTCCGAGCAGCCGATGTACAGGAATTCGGGGCGTTGGTCGGCGGCTAATTTTTGGAAAAAATCCGCGTCAGTGGCGGTCTTTTCGGCCACCCAAGCCCGATTGTTCTCGAAAATTTGTTCGTAGGTAGTCATTCCGTTCGGCGATTCTTGGTTTGATGATACGATGATTTGAACGGTCGCTAAGGTCGCAAAACTCGCCGCCTGTGCAAATACGCCATCCGGCCCGAACACCCCAAAAACTTATCGGCGCATTCGGTTCGCGGGCTTTCCGCTACTTTTCGCCCGCCATGCTGCTCGATTTGCTCGATTTCCCCACCCTGCTTTTCCTCATTTTCATCGGCGCGACGCTCGTGCAGCTGTGCCTGATTTGGGGCGTTTTGGCACGTTTTGCCTTCGGCAAAGTTTGCAGTTTGCAGTGGGCAGGCAGCAGGCAGCAGGCGGCAGGCGATAGGCAAGTGATAGATGAAAAATTGCAAACTGCCCACTGCAAACCGCAAACTGCCAACTGCCCACCGTCAACCGTCATCATCTGCGCCCGCAACGAAGCCGAGAACCTGCGGCGCAACCTGCCCGCCGTGCTCGCCCAGCAATTCCCCGGCGAATTCGAAGTGCTCGTCGTGGACGATGCCTCGACCGACGCGACCGCCGAAGTGCTGAATGATTTCCAGCAAAAACACCCACAACTGCGTGTCATTCAACGAGTTGACAAAAAACGCCCCGGCAAAAAGGACGCGCTCGCGGCAGGCATCGCCGCCGCCCGATTTGAAAACATTGTCGTCACCGACGCGGATTGCCGCCCCGCCTCGCCGCGTTGGCTGGCAAAAATGACCGCCCCGCTCGACGTGCCCGGCTGCGAAATCGTGCTCGGTTACGGGCCGTACCAGCCCACGCCCACGCCCAATTTCTTGAACCAATGGATTCGTTTCGAGGCGGCGTGGGCAGCCGTGCAATACTTCGCGTTTGCGTGGGCGGGCCAGCCGTACATGGGCGTGGGGCGCAATCTGGCATGGAAAAAATCGCTGTTCGCGGCGGTCGGCGGCTTCGAGGCGCACGCCGATTTGCCCTCCGGCGACGACGACCTTTTCGTGAACGCCGCCGCCCGCCGCGACAACACGGCCCTCGCGCTCGACCCCGACACCTTTGTTTTCTCGGAGGGCAAAACGACTTGGGCGGCCTATTTCCGGCAAAAAATGCGGCATTTCAGCACGGGCAGACGCTACCGCCGCTGGCCTCGCCTCGTGCTCGGCGCGGCGGGCCTGACGCACACGCTACACTTCGGGTGCGCCCTGTTGGTCCTGATTTTCGGGGCGGGCTGGAGCTGGGTGCTGGCATTTTACCTGCTGCGGCTGGCATCGGTCATGCTGGTGCTGCGGCCAGCCTTGCGGCAACTGGGCGAGGCCGATTTGTGGCCGTTTTTGCCTGTTTTCGACGGGCTTTTGGCGGTGTTTTATACCGTGTTCACGCCCGCGATTTTCCTGCGGAACCACGGCCGGGCGCGGGTCTGGGACGGGCGGAATTGAACCCGAAGACACCACAGCCGCCGTTAACATCAACCCAGATACGCCCCGCCACCCATCTCCCGTTTACCCGAAAAAATCCAATTCCCATGACGTTTCCCCACCTCTGAGGTTGGCGCGTGTTCGGGCTTTACGGCTTGATAATCAGCGCATTGGGCGGCTATGCTTGGCACTTGCACGGCGAAAAAATGCGCAGACAAGCACATTATGACAGCCTACTGAAAACGCTTTCCCAAGCACAGAGCGTGATTGAGCGGGCGAATGAGGGCGCGGCCTCCGGGATTGACAAAAATGCTTATCAATATCCCTGCTTGCACAACGACTCGCTCAACTGGCAAGCCAAGTTTTTGCAAAAAGCACGGTCTGAATTCGGCGAATTCGTGGCCGCAGAACTTCAACGCGCTTTCCATCCGGGGGATGACCCCACTGCCGTTTTTTCAAATTCGCCGACTTACCTGCGAGGCGTGCTGACCGACCCTGCGTTGCAAAATTCGCTTGCCCGGCAGCGGGCAGTTTTGGCCGATAGCCTGCGGTTTTCGGCCCGAAACAAGCCAGAACTGCTCGCTGCGGTGGAGGCCAATTTTTCGGAAGAAAGCCGGGCGGCGGTGGCCCGCATCCTCGCCAATGGCCGCGACGACCAAAAAGGGGTGTTGCTCCATTGCCTCCGCTTGCGCGACGCGGCGACTGTAGGCCAAGTGCTGCGGCATTTGGAGGGTCAAGGGGTGAACGACGAGTTGCCAATGAAGGGTTTGATGCCCGTGATTGATTTCAAACCGACCTGCGTCCGGGCAGGCGAGACGTTTTCGGGCGAGTTGTTCGCGGTCAGCTATCACATCAAACGCCTCGGAAACACCACCATGCTCGTCAACGGCAAGCCTATCCCGATTGAAAACGGTGTGGGCAAATACCGGCAGGTGTTCCGAACGCCGGGGCGGAAAAAATTGCTCGCCGAAATCCGCCTGAAAAACCCGCTGACCGGGGCGACCGAAACCATCAAAAAAGAATTTGAACTCCAAGTATGCGACTGAAGCCCCTGTGGCCCAATGTGTTGCACGGGATGTGCATCGGGGCAGTGCTTTTTCTGGCGGGCTTTACCATCCGCGAAAAACGGGACGATTGCGAGGCGGACTTGCAGCGCGAGGTCTTGGCTTCGTTGCAAGTGGGCCTACCTGAAATCATGGCATCTGCCAAAAAATCCTTCGAGCAAGTGGAGGAAAACGCAGCACACTACCCCAATCAGACAAGTGCAGATTACTTCCAACGAGCGGCGCACACCCAAGCCAAAGCAGACTCGCTGCTCGTGCTGCTCGACAGTTTGGAACAAAACCCAGAGGCCGAGCTGCTGTATTTTGTGCAAGGGCAGCTGCCCGTTTTTTATTCCAACGCCTTCAAGCGGTGCGATTACGACCGATACGTTGAAACTGTGCTCCCCAAATTCGAGCCTGTTGACTGGCTTTTTCGGTCGTGGAAAAACGATTCGCACGAGCGGTTCGCAGCTGTTTTGGCACAAGCCAAAATGCAGGTAGGCTTGATAAAAACTGGGGTATTGCATTACTGCCTGACGAAAACGGATAACACTTCTTGTGGCTTCGAACGATACGGCCTTGAGTTTGCCGTCGAGCAAGCCTTCCCGTCAATTGGCGACACGGTAACGGGAGATTTGATAATGATGAAATACAGAGACCGCATGATGCATCCGAGGCTATTGCTCAACAGTCAAGAATTGACGGAAGAACGGGACAAGGCGAAATTCTCCGTTCGCCACGACAAGCCCGGCAATTACCCGCTCCATTTCTCTATCGAACAGCGCGACCGGCTCACCGACTCCGTCCGTGTTTCTGAAAAAACATACTGGCTGCGGGTGCGCGAGTGAGCATACGACACGCTCACCCTTTGCCGAACAATGCCTCCAATTTCGCCTTCCGAAAATCGAAAATACCCGCCAGTTGCCGCCGCACGAACAGCCAATGGGCCAGCCGCCCCAGCGGGCCAAGCGGCAATTTGTAATGCACGAGGTCGGTCATTTCCACGCCGCCGCCGGGCAGTGGGCGGAAGTGGTGCTGGTGGTGCCAAAACGTGTACGGCCCGAACCGTTGCTCGTCCACGAAAAACTTGCCCGGCTCGACGTGCGTGATTTCCGTCATCCAAAAAAGCGGGATGCCCAGCAGCGGGCGCACGGTGTAGGTGATGATTTGCCCGGCGTAGGCCTGCTCCAAAAACTCCGGGTCGGACGTGACCCGGAAGCCCATGTGCGGCGGCGTGATTTCGTTCAGGTTCTTGGGCGAGGAGAAAAACGCCCACGCCTCGTCAATCGAAATGGGCAGGCGTTGTTTGTATTTGAGTGCGTAAACGGACATGACAAGGTTGTTTTGGCTGCCAAAACGCACGTTGGGCGGGAGGGTTCACCGCGAATGGCGATGCATCCGAATCCCTCCGGGATTTCGCGTGTTCAGCCCACAAATTTATTTGTGGGAATGGACGTGCCTACCTTCGCCCCCGCCATGTCCAACCCAGCCACCCATTTCTCCGACCTCCTCGCGCTGCTCCGCCGCGAAAAAGAGGAAGATTTCCAGCAGTACCGCAAGCTCGTCCAGTCGCGCCCGCTCGGCGAGCGCATCGAGCTGGGCTTCACTTGGCATCCGCTGCGCGTGGTGCAGACGGGCTTTACGTTCGGCGAAAAAGCCTTCGTCACGGTGGAGCGCACGGGCCGTTTGGACGAGCCGCACCAGTTCCGTGCCGGGCAAATGGTCAATTTTTACACCACGCAGCCGCACGTCGAAAAGCCTGACAAACAAGGCGTTATCAACTTCGTGGAGCGCAACCGCATGAAAATCGTGCTCAATTCGAGGGACGTGCCGGATTGGCTTTTTGGGGTTGACGGCGGACGGTGGACGGCGGACGGAGCGCGGCAAAACCCGTCCGCCGTCAATCGTCAACCGTCTGCCGGGCTTGGCGTGGATTTGCTTTTTGACGAACGCACTTACGTCGAAATGGAGCGGGCTTTGGCGAAAGTCATGGCCGCCGGGCGCGACCGCTTGGCCGAGCTGCGCGATATTTTGACCGGGAAACGCCCGCCGAGTTTTGACGAACCCAATTTCCCCATCGAACTGCCGCACCTGAACGCCAGCCAAAACGAGGCCGTCAACCACATCCTCGCCGCCCGCGACGTGGCGGTGGTGCATGGCCCGCCGGGCACGGGCAAAACGACGACGCTGGTGGCCGCTATCGGCAAAATCTGCGAGCGCGAGGCGACTGTTTTGGTCACGGCTCCGAGCAACACGGCAGCCGACTTGCTCACCGAACGCCTTGCCAATCAAGGACTTAACGTGGTGCGCGTGGGCAACATCAGCCGCGTGGACGAGGCGGTGGTGTCGCACACGTTGGATTACATTTTAGCGAAACACCCGGAGGCCAAGCACATCAAAAAAGTGAAATTGGAGGCCGCCGAACTGCGCCGCCAAGCCCGCAAACACAAGCGCAGTTTTGGCTACGAAGAACGCCGCGAACGCGAACACCTCAAACACCAAGCCCGCGAACTCGAAGCATGGGTCAACACCCTCGAAGACCGCCTGCTCGACCAGATTTTGACCTCGGCGCAGGCGATTATTTGCACGTTGGTCGGCGCGGCGCACCCGGTTTTGGAGCGGTACAAATTCCGCACCTGTGTCATGGACGAGGCCGCGCAAGCCCTCGAACCTGCGGCGTGGATTCCGATTTTGAAGTCCTCGCGCATCATCCTCGCGGGCGACCCCTTCCAGCTGCCGCCGACCGTGAAAAACCTCGACGCGGCACGTGGCGGCCTCTCCAAAACTTTGATGGAACGCTGCCTCGAACTGCACCCCGGAGCCGTGCATCTACTTGACACTCAATACCGTATGCACCGCGCCATCATGGGTTTCTCGAACGAGTGGTTTTATGGCGGGGCCTTACGGGCACACGATTCGGTCGTCGAACGGCGGCTCCTGACCCTCGAACCCGACGGCGAGACGCTCGTGGTTTTCGAGCCGGTGGTGTTCGTGGACACGGCGGGCTGCGGCTTCGACGAGCGTGTGCAAAAAAATCTGGGCCGCGATTCGAGCCGTGCCCAGAGCCGCTATAATCCCGAAGAAGCCCTGCTCGTGCGCGAGCATTTGCTACAATTGGTGGAAAAATTCGCGCCCGACGCGGTGCCGTCGGTGGCTGTCATTTCGCCGTACCGTGAGCAGGTGAACTATCTGGAAGAGACGTTCCGCGCCGATGCCACGCTCGCGCCGTTTTTTGAAAAAAAGTCTGATGACAATCGTAAAACATTCACTGTCAACACAATAGACGGTTTTCAAGGTCAAGAGCGCGACGTGGTGTACCTCTCGCTGGTACGCTCCAACGCAAAAAACGAAATCGGTTTCCTCTCGGATTACCGCCGCATGAACGTGGCGATGACCCGCGCCCGGATGCTGCTGGTCGTTGTCGGCGATTCGGCGACGATTGGCAAAAACAAGTTCTACGAGGCGTTTTTGAACTACTGCGAGCGCGAGGGCCGCTACGACACGGCGTGGGCGTACATGAAATGAGGCGCGAACTTGGCAGGATTGGAACGCGGATGAAACGGATGCGGCAGATTTGCACGGATGGCTTTGATTGACGATTGCCGATTACATGATTGTTGATTTTTGATGTGGTTCAAATTTGAAAATCCGCGCAAATCCGCCCCATCCGTTTCATCTGCGTTCCAATCCTATCAAGTTCGCGCCACATCAACAATCAACAATCATGTAATCGTCAATCGTCAATCAAAAGCCATCCGTTTCATCCGTGTTCCAATCCTGTCAAGTCGGCGCATTAACTTTGCTCAAAAAACAGCCATGCAAGCCGTCGAAATTGCCGCACAAATTGACGACGCAGGTTTTTTGCACCTGCAAGAACCGCTGCGCCTCCGCAACCGGAAAGTCCGCGTCATCATCCTTTTGCCTGAATCCGAAGAACTCGACGACGCGCTTTGGCTGCAAGCTGCCGGAAGCCCGGCTTTCGATTTCTTGCACGACCTCGAAGAAGATGTTTACCCCTCGGAAGACGGCCAACCCTTTGCCTCCCGCCCATAAAATGGAAAATCGTGCTCGTGCCATTCCCATTTGACGATTTGAGCAGCATAAAAGTGCGCCCAGCCCTCTGCCTGACCGATGAGATTGGCACATACCGCCATGTCGTCATTTCATTCATCACAAGCCAAGTGCAAAAAGCCGTCGAAAGCTCGGACATCCCGCTGCTGCCCACCGCTCCCGGATTCGCCACGACTGGCTTGAAAATGGCCTCCGCGCTCCGCTTGCACAGGTTGGTCACCATCCCATCAAGCCTTGTACAGCGGCAACTGGGCGATTTGCCGCCCGCTTTCCAGCGAGACGTGGAAACCAAATTGCGGCTCATCTTCGGCCTTTGAGGATAAAAAACCGCCCCACGCAACCCTACCCGCACCCTCAGCGTACAGCCAACGGATATGCACGAATCGGAAATCAACGACTTACTGCGCGGCTGCCGCGAGGGGAACCGCACCAGCCAGCACCGACTCTACGCCGGGTTTTACAACTATGCCATGTCCATCGCCGTGCGCTACGTCGGCGGGCAGGACGCGGCGGCGGAGGTCGTGAACGACACCTTTTTCAAGGTGTTCACGCGGCTCGACCGCTACTCCGGCGAGTGGCCGTTCAGGTTTTGGCTGCGCCGCATCCTCATCAACACGGCCATTGACTTCCTGCGCGCCCGCCAGCGGCTGCCCATCACCGAAAACATTGACGACGTGGGCAAGCACCCCTCCGTCGAGTCCGGCGTGGTGGCCGACCTCACCCGCGAGCAAATCCTCCGCGCCATGCACCGCCTGCCGCCGGCCTACCGCACGGTGTTCAACCTTTTTGTGGTGGACGAATGCACGCACGAGGAGATTTCGCAGCTGCTCGGCATTTCCGTCGGGGCCTCGAAAAGCAACCTCTCGCGGGCAAGGCAACATTTGAAACAGATTTTCGAGACCGAATACGCACACATTCGGGAGTAGTTGGTTAGTCAGTTAGTCGGTTAGTCTTTCGTTTTACGGACACTGACCGACTGACCGACTGACCGACTGACCGACTAACCGACTAAAACTTATGAGCGATTTCGACAAAACACTCCGCGACCGACTGAACGAAGAAGCCGAATTCGCGGGCATGGAACAAAACTGGCAAAGCCTCGCCGCACGGCTCAACCCGCCCGCTCCGCCCGGCGGTTTGGCGGGTTTCTGGCAATGGCTGCTGCCCGCCGCACTGCTGGCCCTGCTGTTGCTCAACGGCTGGCTCGGCGCGATGCTTTGGCAGTTGCGCCGCGAAAACGTCGAAATTCGGCAGTCTGTCGCCGACACAGCACAGCCCGGCCAAGCGGCGACTGCCGCACCCGACACTGTTTTCACTTCACGGGTCATCGTCCACACCGATACGGTTTGGCGCACAGTGTATGTGATGCCGCGCATCCGCGAAGCGGCCGCACCGGAGCAGCCCGGCAGCGACGAAGCGGGGGTGTTTTTGTCGGAAAAAGCACCTGCGCCCAGCCAAAACGTGCCCGAAAAAATGGGGCAGGCAAACGCACCCAAGCCGGGTTCGCAGGCAGCGGCAGGCGATGTTTCGGGCAAAACCATTGCCCAAACCGCCGGGCAAACCAGCGCGAAGCCCATTGAAAACCAGCCCGCCGCTGCACAGCAAACCGCCGCCGCCGCGACCAACAATCCCGCAAAAACACCCGTCGGAACCAGCCAACCAAACGTGGCCGACAGCCGCACCGCCCAAACTTTGACCGAAAAAGAAGCGGCCCAAACAGCGGCTTTGCCGACCGAACCGCGCCCGGAAAACCCGGTCGCCGATGCAGCACAGCCCGCCGAAAAAGTCGCCGATTTGCCGAAGGCCAGTTCAAAAGTGGACAGTTCGACGGCCATCGTGCCCGAACTGCCGACCGCCGAGGCAGTGCCCGCACCTGAACCCAAACCGGAAGATTTCGACGCATCGGCAGGCGCAGTACCCATCAAGAAGTACCGCAAATCGTGGTTGCGGCTGACCGATTTTGCCGTCGGCACAAACTACACGACGGGCGTACCGTTGGTCAAAGACGTGAAACCCTGGCAGGGCGCGGGGTTCCAAGTGCAAGTCAACTTCGCCCGCGATTTCCGCCTGAACTTGACCGCCGACTGGACGCGCCTGAATTACAGCGGCCCCAATTTTGACGAGAAACTCAACTTCCCCAAACCGCCCGACAAACCCGGTGGCCCCGGCGGCCCGGAACGCTTCGACCGCGTGGAAGTCGTGCAAAAACGTCATCAAACCGGCCTCCGCATCGAGTATTTGTTCCCGGTGACGGGTGGCCTGCAGCCCTTTTTGAGCGCGGGCTATGCTTGGCAGCGCGTCGCCGCGCAGGATGCCAAGTATTACAAACGCGAGCCGCACGGCGGCAACGAAATCATGGAGACGCGCACAGCTGCCCCGCAGGTTTTCGATTCAAACTGGACGGTGGGCTTCGGCGTGGAATGGCAGGGCAAGCACTTTGGCGTGGGCACCTCCGCCGAGTTCGTGAACAACTTGGACAAGAAAACACTCAACCTGCCCATCGTGCGGGCAGGGGTGAAATACAAGTTTTGACAGGGATGAGGGACGAGGATTGAGGGATGCACACGCAACAAACCGCTCATTCCTCGTCCCTCACGACAAGTTTTTTGCGCGGCCAATTTTTTTTCCGCAACCCACGCAACCCCCCTTTCGCGCCCGGCGTGTAGTTGTCAAATCCGGGAAAACGCGCGCCCTCCCGCTCTCCAAAATCATTCTCAACCAAACTTTTTTAGAAATGCAAAAACTGCTTTCTGCCATCGCGCTGTGCGCGATAGTGGCCCTTGCCGCTTGCTCCAAAGACGACCTCAACAACGCAGTTGCGACTGCCTCCGTCGGCACCCAAATCGCCCTCGACCGAGGCGGCGACCCGGCCACTGGCGACATTTACTCTGAGACCTACGATGCCGCGACCGAGCGTGGCGGTGGCTGCGACAGCGCGACCGTGACCCCCATCACGTTCGAGGAACTGCCCGACAGTGCCCAACCTTGGCTCATCGCCAAAGTTGACACGGCCAAAATCCAGAAAATCCTGCAAATCACCTGCCCCGACGGCACGGTAACGTATGTGGTTGCAGGCAGCCACCGCAAAATCCGCTTCGATGCCACCGGCGCAGTCCTCGCGCCGCCGCACGGCCCCGGTGGCCCGCATGGGCCGGGCAATGGCCCCGGCAACGGGCCGCACAACCCGAACGGCCCCGGCCACGATGGCCCCTGTGCCGGCACGGCTCCGGCCACGATTACGGTGGCCGATTTGCCACAGGCCGCACAAGATTGGCTGACCCAAAACGCCGCGAGCCAGACCGTCAGTTCGGTGGAAAAAGTCACGCGCCCGGATTGCGAAGTGTTCTACGTCGTGAAGTTCGAGCAAGGCCGCCCCGTCCGTTTCGATGCAAACGGCAAGAAAATCGGCCACTGACAAATGAAAGGTGAGAGATCGTGGTATATCAAACAGCCGCCGCCGGGATGCATCCGGTGGCGGTTCGTTTTTTGGGGCGGCGCAACCATCGAACCAAACACCCCAAACATCTACGCCGCGACCGCTTTGGCAGAAGCATAAACTCCGTGCCGCCATTCTTGTTAAACTTGCCCCTCTTTTGAAGTAGGCAGTTTGCAATGGGCAGTAGGCAATAGGTGCTCACTATAAACCGCAAACTGCAAACTGCCCACTGCAAACTGCCCACTGTAAACTGCCTACTTGCCAACCGCCACCACAATTCATGCTGAAATCACTGATACCCTTTGACCGGGTACACCAACTCGCCAAGACCGACATTGCCTACGCCATCGGCGACCGCACATTGGCCCCTTTTTACAAGTACGACCTGAACAACGAGGCTTTCCGGCGCGTCATCGCCGACAAAAGTCAGGCGAAAATCCCCCGCGAAACACTCGTGCAGGTGCTCGAAAAGCAGTACCAAAACCTCCCCGGCAACGCCCTGACGCTCGAAAGCATCCGGGTTTTGGGCGAGGCGAACACCTTCACGGTGACGACGGCGCACCAGCCCTGCCTCTTCCTCGGCCCGCTGTATTTCATTTACAAAGCACTGACAACCATAAACTTAGCCGAAGCCGCGCTGGGTTTGGTGAGCGGCAGTTACCGCGTGGTGCCGGTGTTTGTGCTGGGCAGCGAAGACCACGATTTGGAAGAGGTGAACCACACCACCCTTTTCGGCAAACGCCTCGAATGGCAGCCGGGGCTGAGCGGGCCAGTCGGTGATTTGCCGACCGACAGCCTCGCGCCGCTGCTCGAACGGCTGCGCGTGATTTTGGGCGAAGGCAACAACGCCGAGGCCATGTTCGCCCGCGTCCAACGGGCTTACGACGGCAAACGCACGTTCGCCGAGGCCACGCAGGCTCTGCTGCACGACCTGTTTGGCCGCTTCGGTCTGGTGGTTTTGAACATGAACGACCCGGCCCTGAAACGCCATTTTATCCCCATCATGCGGGCCGAACTGACGGAGCAACCATCGTTCAAATTGGTCAGCGAAACCACCGAACGCCTCAACGCGCTGGGCTTCAAAACCCAAGCCGCGCCCCGCGAAATCAACCTTTTTTACATGAAGCCTGGCCTGCGCGAGCGCATCGTGCTGGAAAACGACACTTACCGGGTGCTGAACACCGACCTCGCGTTCAACCGCGCCGAAATCTTGGCCGAACTGGAAGCGCACCCCGAACACTTTTCGCCGAACGTGGTGCTGCGCCCGCTTTTTCAGGAGACAATTCTGCCGAACTTGGCCTACGTCGGCGGCGGCGGCGAACTGGCCTACTGGCTGGAACGCAAGTCGCTGTTCGAGCATTTTGGCGTGAATTTCCCGCTGCTCGTGCGGCGCAACTCGGTCGTCTGGCTCGACCGCGACGCGGTGCGGCGGCTGCAACGCTTCGGGTTTTCGTCGGCCCGCATCTTCGACGACACGGAGACGCTCATCAAAACTTTCATCGAAAACAACGCCGACGCGGAGGTGAACCTCAGCCTCGAAATCGCGGATTTGCGGCGCGTGTTCAACCGCGTGGCCGAGAAAGCCGAGGCCATTGACCCGACGCTGGTGAATGCCGTGCGGGCCGACGAAGTGAAATTCGCCGACGCGCTGGCTCACTGGCAGAGCCGCCTGCTGCGGGCAGAAAAGGCCAAGCACGAAGTGACCATCAACCAAATCCGGGTGCTGAAAGAGCGGCTTTTCCCCGGCGGCGGCTTGCAGGAACGGCACGACAATTTCATGCAGTTTTACCTGCGGCTGGGCGAGCAGTTTTTCAATGAATTGAAAGAGAAATTGCTGCCGCTGGAACGCGGGTTCGTGGTGTTGTAGCACACATACGTTCAAAAGACTATGGGTTTTAAATGTTGAAACACACGTTTTCAACTTTTCAACCCCTTCGACTTTTCAACCCCCTTTCAACCCTTCAACTCAAAAACCTCACCCCAGCTGCTCCATGCCCGCTTCCCACTCGGCGTAGGTTTTTTCCAGTTCGGATTTCAGGTCGGCGTATTTTTTCAGCACTTGCTGGGATTCGGGCTTGCCGTAGAAATCCGGGGCGGCCATTTTCCCTTCGATGTTTTTCTGCTCGTTTTCGAGTTCGGCGATGCGTTTTTCGGCCTTTTGGACGAGGCGTTGGAGGTTCTTTTTGTCCTCTGCGGAGAGGGTCGCGCCGTTGCTGTTCCGTCCACCGTCCGCCGTCTGCCGTCCGCTCTCTTTTGTCCGCATCTCCACTTCGCGCATATCGCGGGCTTTGCGTTTTTCCAGAAAGTAGTTCACGTCGCCGAGGTACTCGGTGAGTTTGTGGTCGCGGAACTCGATGGTGCGCGTGGTGAGGTCGGTCAAAAACTCGCGGTCGTGGCTGACGACGAGGAGCGTGCCTTCGTAGTCGAACAGTGCCTGTTTGAGCACTTCTTTGGAGAGGATGTCCAAGTGGTTGGTCGGCTCGTCGAGGATGAGGAAATTGATGGGGCGCAGCAGCATACAGGCCAGCGCGAGGCGCGCGCGCTCGCCGCCGCTGAGGGCAATGACCTTTTTGTCCACGTCTTTTCCACTGAACATGAAGGCGCCGAGGATGGCGCGCAGTTTCGTCCGCATTTCGGGCGGCGCATGGCGTTCCATGGTTTCGAGGAGCGTGATTTTGGGGTCGAGGGTCTCGGCTTGGTTTTGGGCGTAGTAGCCGACGTGGATGTTGTGGCCGAGCGCGGCGGTGCCGGAGGTGGCGGGTTCCGCGCCGACGAGGATTTTGGCGAGTGTGGTTTTGCCCTGCCCGTTTTGGCCGACGAATGCCACGCGCTCGCCGCGCAGGATTTGGAAATCCACGTTTTCGAGTACGCGCACGCCATCGTAGCGTTTGGTCAGGTGCTCAGCGGTCGCCACGACTTCGCCGCTGCGGGGCGGTTCGGGGAAGCGCAGGATCATCGTCGCGTCGTCAATGTCGTCAATTTCGATGCGCTCCAATTTGTCCAGCTGCTTTTGCATGGACTGGGCCATCTTGGTCTTCGTGGCCTTTGCCATGAACCGGGCGATGGTGCGCTCTTTGTCGGCGATGACGCGCTGCTGGTTTTCGTAGGCGTTTTGCATCAGTTCGCGGCGTTCCGCGCTGAGTTCGAGGTACTTGGAATAGGGGGCTTTGTAATCGTTGATTTTGCCGAGCATGATTTCAGCCGTGCGGTTGGTCACGTTGTCGAGGAACCGCTTGTCGTGGCTGATGATGATGGCCATGCCGGGGTATGAGTTCAGGAAATCTTCGAGCCAAAGGATGGATTCGATGTCCAGGTGGTTGGTCGGCTCGTCGAGCAGCAGCAGGTCGGGCTGGCGCAGGAGCATTTTGGCGAGTTCGATGCGCATTTGCCAACCGCCGGAAAATTCGTCGGTGAGCCGTTGCATATCGGTGGGCTTGAAACCGAGGCCGGCGAGCACTTTTTCCGCGTCGGCCTGCGTGGTGTTGTGGCCGAGGTGGTGGAGGCGTTCGGTGATTTCGCCCATTTCTTCGATGAGGCGGTGGTAGCCGTCGGATTCGTAGTCTTCGCGTTCGCCGAGCTCGATTTCGATGTCGTGCAGGCGTTTTTCCAAATCGAGCACTTCTTGGAAGGCCGACATGGTCTCGGCGATGACGGTCTTGCCCTTGGGCAGCAGCATGTCTTGGTGCAGGAAGCCGACCGTGAACTGGCTGGGTACGACCACGTCGCCTTCTTGGGGCGACATTTCGCCAGCGATGATTTTCAGGATGGTGGATTTGCCCGCGCCGTTGCGGCCCACGAGGCCGATGCGTTCGCCGGGCTTGGCGACGAAATTGATGTAGTTCAGCAGGATGCGGTCGCCGTATTGGATGTAGATGTTGTTGAGACTTAGCATGGCGGCGCAAAGGTAGGATAAGGCCGGGAAGGTTTCGGCAGGGCGCGAAAGGCCAAAAAAACAAAAGGCAATTGGCGCGAACCAATTGCCTTTCAAACAGAAGCCGTGTTTTGATTAAGTATTATCGGTATAAAATGAAGCGCAAACAGAAGGTGTGGTGAGGAGACCAACCCTACCCCCCAGCGGATTGGTCCCTCGCCCACGGATACAAGACCACTTCTGGCCTTATCTCTTTATCAATGATGAGCGGACTCGCACATTATCCCATTCGCTCATTATCAAATTTCAAGGAAGGTGTGGTTAGGTGCCGGTTGCCCCCCCCGAAGCTTCCGGCACCGCCCCACGAAACGCAGACCTCGTATGGCCTACGAACTTTATATTCAAAAATGAAAAACTCGTTTTGGTCGGCAAGAGGCTGGCATGGCCTCGACCGTAATTTGGTTAGTGGCTGAGGCAATCCGATTGCCTGAATCAGCGCGGAAGTAGAGGGAAGAAATTAAGCGGCAAGCCGCCAAAAAGAGGGAATTTGAACACACTGGGCTTGCCTGCCAAGTGGGTGAAGAGACCAGCTCTACCCCCCAAGAAACTGGTCTCGCCCACCTCTCCCGATTGCTCAGGATATTCTTGCAGAAAGGACAAGGGCAAAATCATGGGAACCTGCCGTTGCCATTCCTGCGCCGGGTAAGCCAATCCTGTGCCAAATAATTTTTTTGGTCAACTGTCCGGCTTGCGCGGCTACGTGGGCATGGGTATCAAAGAGCTATCCTGCAAAAATGACCGGGAAGCTCCCGTTTTGTGCCGAACATGGTGCAATGATAAAGCCCCCGCGCCCGGGCCTCCGACACGGACACGGAACCTTGTGTGACAACCAAGTGCTTGATAATCAAAACATTGAACCATGTTTTTGTAGCCCTGATTGGTTAGGACATTTTGGCAGCCCAACGGTGCGTGGCACAGGGTTTGACGCGGCGGGCTTGGCTGCAAAACAGCCCAACCACCCCGTTTGGGAGCCTGAAAACCAACGGTTTGCCCAGTTTTCCAACATCTCATTTCCAAACTTCAACCAACGCACTCAGCACCATGCAAAAAGGAACGATAGCCGTCCAGACCGAGAACATCTTTCCCATCATCAAAAAATTCCTCTACTCCGACCACGAGATTTTCCTGCGCGAACTCGTCTCGAATGCCGTGGATGCGACCACCAAACTCAAGGCACTCGCCCAGCGCGGCGAAGCCACCGGCGAATTGGGCGACACGACCATCGAAATCGTACTCGACGAAGCCAATAAACAGCTGATTATCAGGGACAAAGGCATCGGCATGACCGCCGAGGAGGTGACGAAGTACCTCAACCAGATTGCCTTTTCGAGTGCCGCCGAATTCCTCGAAAAATTCCAAGATTCGACCATCATCGGCCATTTCGGGCTTGGCTTCTATTCTGCGTTTATGGTAGCGGACAAAGTGGAAGTGGTCACGAAATCTTGGAAAGCGGATTCCGAGGCCGTGCGCTGGACGTGCGAGGGCACGCCGGAGTTCACGCTCGAAAACGTGGAAAAGCGTGACAGAGGCACAGACATCATCTTGCACATCAACGAGGAAAACAAGGAGTTTTTGGGCCGTTTTCGCGTCGAAAATCTGCTCGAAAAATATTGCCGTTTCCTGCCCGTGCCCATCCAGTTCGGCACACGGACGGAATACAACACCGTCGGCGAGGGCGAGGACGCGAAAGAGGAAAAAACCGAGGTGCCGAACATCATCAACGACCCGCACCCGATTTGGAAAAAATCGCCCAGCGAACTGACCGACGAGGACTACCAAAAATTTTACCGCACACTTTACCCCGCCTCGCCGGAGCCGATGTTTTGGATTCACCTCAACATTGACTACCCGTTCAACCTCACGGGCGTGCTCTATTTCCCGAAAATCGGCACGGGCCTCGAACCCACGCGCAACAAAATCCACCTGTACTCGAACCAAGTTTTTGTCACCGACGACGTGCGCGAAATCGTGCCCGAATGGCTCCTGCTGCTGCACGGCGTGATTGATTCGCCCGACATCCCGCTCAACGTCTCGCGTTCGTACCTCCAAAGCGACCGCAACGTGAAGATGATTTCGGAGTACATCACCAAAAAAGTGGCCGACAAACTCCACGAACTTTTCAAGCAAGACCGCCCGGCCTTCGAGCAAAAATGGCGCGACGTGGGCGTGTTCGTCAAATACGGCATGGTGTCCGACCCGAAATTTCAGGAACGCGCCATGAACTTCACGCTCCTCGAAAACGTGCGCGGCGAGTTCTTCCTGCTCAACGATTACAAAGAAAAAATCAAGGCCGCGCAGACCGACAAGCACAACAAGGTCGTCTGCATTTACACGCAAAGCCCTGACGCTCAGGACGTTTACATCCGCGCCGCCCAAAACCGGGGCTACGACGTGCTGAAAATGGACACCGCGCTCGACAACCACTGGATGCAGCACATCGAGTTCCGCACAGACCTCGGCCTGCTGTTCGTGCGCGTGGACTCCGACACGGTGGACAAACTCGTGCAAAAAGACGAGGCCGCCACGTCCGTGCTTTCCGACAGCGAGCAAGCGACCGTGAAAACCATTTTTGAAAACGCCGCCCAGCCCCACGTCGGCGCGTCGGTCAGCCTCGCCGCGCTCGCGCCCGACGACCTGCCTGTGCAAATCACCAAGCCCGAATTCATGCGCCGCATGAAAGAAATGCAAATGATGCACGGCATGGGCATGGGCGATTTGCCCGACAGTTTCAACGTCGTCGTGAACTCCAACCACCCGCTCGTGGCCCAAAAACTGCTCGCGCTCGCCGACGAACCCGCCCGCCAGCACATGGCCAGCTACCTCCTCGACCTCGCCCTGCTCAACCAAGGGATGCTGCGCGGCGAGGCTCTGACGGCCTTTGTGAGCAAGACTTTGGAGAAGATTTGACGAAAGTGGCTCCCCCCAGCCCCTGAAGGGGAGTTTCGCCGCGATTGGCATCCGCGCCAACAACGGCGGGAAAACTCCCCTTTAGGGGCCGGGGGGCGGGGGCCGGATTGGCACAGATTTCTGAAAACTCCCCTTTAGGGGCCGGGGGGCGGGGGCCGGATTGGCACAGATTTCTGAAAACTCCCCTTTAAGGGCTGGGGGGGGGCGGGCAAAAGAAATACCCCCTTTTTGACCAAGCCTTTCGCAAAAAGCAATGGCCCGGCGCACTCCGTGTGCGTCGGGCCATTTGCATGAAAAACGCCCAAAAAAATTTCGGCCCGCTGCGCGGGCGGCCGTTTTGGGGGGAGGTTCCCCCCAAGCCCCCCTCGACTTGCACACATCCAAAAATTAAAAGTGTAAAAAAGG
>JBKBIC010000098.1:0-17950 GCA_046299435.1 Saprospiraceae bacterium | reverse complement strand
TCCGCGAAGAGGGACAGGCCAACCGCCGCTGGGCGACGGACAGGCACAGACATTCAGCAGCGCAACGGGTGGCAAAACCCGCGCGCCCCGGTCATGCACGGAGCAGGAAATGGATTATGGAAAAAATTGGCCCACGGCAGACGGTGGACGGCGGACGGTTGTCAAGTCATTGTTTGTCAGACAATTACAGGCAACGCGAGGCCGACGGCACTCGACGAACAGTGGTTAGAAATAGGTCGGAAGACCCGGAAGATTGGCAAGTCGGGCAATGCCACAACCTGCAATCGGCTGTCTCAAAAAGGAGAGAAAACGAGACGCGCTGGATGGGGAGGCAAGTCGCGTTCACTCACAGTGTATTCTGCTTTTGGATGAAGGACGCTGCGCGTTCAAATGGCAGTCCTGTGCCATGTGTAGCGAAATCAATGCCAAATTTTTTCTAATCTGTGGGCGTGGACACTTTTTGGAAAAAAATCATGGGAGAGGGGGCGAGGGTGGGCGTGGTTTTAGCCCCTAATTCGCAAGCGTCCGTTTTGAAACACGCAAAATTTACCGGCCATTTCGTGCGCATGGTTGGTCAAAATATGGCTGAGAACCGCGACTTTCTCGACTCCGGTTGCGTCTTCGAGCCGGAGAAGCAACACGCCTGAGTGTGGGCGGCCTGACTGGAAAACGAGTTCGCCAAAGTCTTTGTCCATTGTCACGACCATCCGCTGGTCGCGTTCAGCAATGAGAAGAATATCCGAATCGGGCATGGAAGGGTCGAGCAAAGTGACCGAGACAGCATCGAAACCCGCGTGGATAAGATATTGATGGACAGCATGGCCGACACCAACATCGAGTACGAATTTTAGCATGGATCAGGCGGCTATGGCATAAACTCGTTCATTCTCAACTAATTGCGAAGCATACATGAGGCATGCTTTCACATCTTCGGCTTCGAGGAAAGGGAAATCTTCGTGCAAATCCTCAAAAGTCAGACCGCCCGCTAATGCCTTTAAAATGTGTTCGACGGTCAGCCGCGTGCCGCGAATAGTCGGCTTGCCAACCATGACGGTCGAGTTGACGGTAATCCGGGCGAGGAGATTTTCTTGATTTTGCATGGTCTTAGTTTTGAGCAAAGTTAGTTGCCGAGAGGCTGCCAGAGCCAAAAATTGATGCTCATGGGATGTGCAACGGGATATGTACGTTTGTCAAAAAAATCCACCGCATGGAAACGCTCGCCGCCACGTCCGTCCCGAACACCGCCACCGCCGACATTCATCGGATTTTTGAAAAACAAAAACGGCACCAATGGGCCGTCGCCCGCACGTCGGCCAGCGAGCGCATCGCCAAGTTGGAGCGGCTCCATACCTGCATCCTCGCCCACCGCGACGACATCAAAGCCGCCATGCTCGCCGATTTCCGCAAAAGCCCGTTCGAGACCGACATCTCCGAAATGGGTGTGGTGCTCGGCGAAATCCGCCACACGGTGCGGTACCTGCGGAGCTGGCTCACGCCCCGGCGCGTCGGTACGCCTATCACGCTATTCGGTTCATCTTCAAGCATTTACTACGAACCGAAGGGCGTTTGCTTGATTATTTCACCTTGGAATTTTCCATTCAACCTCACGTTTGGGCCACTCGTTTCGGCCATCGCTGCGGGCAACTGCGTCATGCTGAAACCCTCTGAAATGACCCCGCACAGCAGCGCGATGATGCAAAAAATCGTGGCCGAATGTTTCCCGGAGGAAGAAGTCGCGCTCTGTGAGGGCGATTCGGAAGTCTCGAAAAATCTGTTGGAACTACCGTTCGACCACATTTTTTTCACGGGCAGCCCGGCTGTCGGTAAAATCGTGATGGCGGCGGCGGCCAAAAACTTGACTTCCGTCACCCTCGAACTCGGCGGCAAAAGCCCGGTCATCGTGGACGAAACCGCCGACCTCGCCGCCGCCGCCAAAACCGCGTGGCTCAAGTGCATGAACGCCGGGCAAATCTGCATCGAACCCGACTATGTGCTCGTCCATGAAAGCCGCCGCGAGGAGCTGGTGCGCCTGTTGCGGGCGAGTTTTGAAAAATTTTATGGCTCCACGTTGGAGGCCCGCAAAGCCACACCCGACCTGTGCCGCATCGTGAACGAGCGGCATTTCCGGCGCATCAAAAACTTGGTGGACGATGCCGTCGTGCGCGGGGCGCGGGTGACTTGCGGCGGGCATTTCGATGAAAATCAACGGTTTATTGACCCGACCATCCTCGAAAACGTGCCCAACGACGCGCTCATCAACGACGAGGAAATCTTCGGCCCCGTGCTGCCGATTTACACCTACCGCACCCGCGAGGAGGCCCGCGACTATGTGAACGCCCGGCCCAGACCGCTCGCACTGTACATTTTTTCGGGAAAAAGCAGCCGTGCCGATTGGTTCATCCGCGAGACACGCTCCGGCGGCGCGGTGGTCAACGACTGCGGCGTGCATTTTTACAACCAAAACTTGCCGTTCGGCGGCGTGGGCAACAGCGGCCTCGGCAAGTCGCACGGCGAGTTCGGCTTCCTCGAATTCTCGAACCAGCGCGGCATCGTCCGGCAAACCCGCCTGCTGCCGACGACCGATTTTTTCCTGCCGCCCTACGGCAATCGGCTGTTCCGGTGGATGTTGGAAGGCGTGGTGCGGTGGTTTTGAGGGGCGGGCCGAAAAGTTGAAAAAGAGGAAAAGTTGAAGAGCGCAAAAGTTTAAAAAGCGTAAGTTTTCGCTTACAAAAAATTTGGCGGCGAAAAGGCCGCACCCTACTTTTGCGTAAGTTTTTGCTTACCCAAATTTTTCATGCCCGATATTTTCAAAGCCATTGCCGACCCGGCCCGCCGCGAGATGCTGCGGTTGCTGGCCCGTTCGCCGCTCAACGTGAACGCGCTGGCCGAGCATTTCCCGGACATCAGCCGCCCGGCGGTGTCGCAGCACCTCGCGGTGCTCGAAGAGGCCGGCGCGGTGCTGATTTACAAGGCCGGGCGCGAACGCTACGGCTGCCTGAACCTGCGGGCTTTGGAGGAATTGCAGGCGTGGGCCAGCGGGTTCACCGCACAGGCGAGCGTCCCGAACGAGCGTTCGGTGCTTGTGCCGCCCGCAAACTTAGCCGACCCAGAGAGCCTGACCACGCCCGTCATGTTGCAGGCCATGCTGACGAAAGACCGGGCGTTCGACGGGCGATTTTACATCGGCGTGAAAACCACCGGCATCTTCTGCAAACCTTCCTGTTCGGCCTCGCCCAAGCCCGAAAACGTCTCCTTTTTCAAAGAAAAATCTGCCGCCGAAAAAGCCGGGTTCCGCGCTTGCAAGCGGTGTAAACCGTGAATTTGGGTGGCGATTTGTTGATTCGGCGATTCGGATTCAAATCAACAAAATCGCCAAATCCTCGAATCAACAAATCGCCAACTACCCATGCTCACCTACTACCATGCTTCGCCTGTTGGCCGCCTCGAAATCACGTCGGATGGGGCGGTCGTGCTCGAAATCCTTTTTGCCGATGCCCGCCACAAACCGGGCCGCAACCGCCCGGCTTCCGATGCCGAAATGCCCGATGCGGTGCGCCAGTGCATCCGCGAGCTGGACGAATATTTCGCCGGGCAGCGGCAAGCGTTCGGCTTCCCGTACCGGCTCGAAGGCACTGATTTCCAATTGAATGTGTGGCACGAGTTGGAAAAAATCCCGTTCGGCGAGACCATTTCCTACGGCGAGCAGGCGCGGCGCATCGGCAACAAAAATGCGGCGCGGGCGGTGGGTCTGTGCAACGGCAACAACCCGATTTCAATCGTCGTGCCGTGCCACCGGGTGGTCGGTGCAAACGGCTCGCTGACGGGCTACGGCGGCGATTTATGGGTGAAAGAATGGCTCCTCAAACACGAGGCGCGGCACAGCGGGCGGGCGGCGGCGGAACAGATGTCGCTGTTTTGAATTGGCGAAAATCGTCTCTCCCAAATCCAAAATGGTAACTCGCCCGGCCTTTACCTTTGTCGGCCACGCACACCATTTTCCCACCCAACCCACTCATTCCCAGCCATGTATAAAGTCAAATTCGGCGGCAAGAAAGGCAAGTCCATCAACCTCGTGGAAAGCCCCGACATGGTCGCCATCCGCACGAAAGGCAACAAGGATTTGTCCAAAATCCAAGTCAGCCGCGCCAGCCGCGAGATTATCCAAGACTCGGCCACCGTCGTCGAGTTCCCCGAAGCGGGCGTGACCGTCAAGCGCATCAACCCAAACAGCGAACTGGAAAGCACCAGCCAGACGGCTTCCCGCGACGAAGCCCGCGCCACGCTGAAACAAGAGGACGACATCCGGTTCGCCGGGCGGGTGTTGCAGGATGCCAAATCGGGCGCGGTGATGCTGTACACCGAGAATTTTTTCGTGAAATTCCGAGACGCGGTGCCGGAGGCCGAGTGCCTCGAAGTGCTGAAAAAATACAACCTGAGCATCAAGGACAAGCTGGTATTTGCCCCAAACTCGTGGTTCGTCGAGGCCGCCGAGGGCACAGGCTTGGAGGTGTTTGGCATCGCCGAGAAAATCTTGGCCGAAAAAACGGTCGAGTATTGCCACCCCGAAATCGTGCAGGAGCGACGGTACAAAGGCGCGATTCACCCCTTGCAGTGGCATCTGGCAAAGACCGTCATCGAAGGCAAAACGGTGGATGCGGGCGTGAACATCGAAAAAGCATGGAAAATCTCGCGTGGCAAGGGCATCACGATTGCCATCGTGGACGACGGCGTGGACATTGAGCACCCCGAATTCGCCGGGCGCATCGTGCATCCCCGCGACGTGACGCTCGGCTCCGACGACCCGCGCCCGAAGGAAGCCGATGACAGTCACGGCACGGCTTGCGCGGGCGTGGCCTGTGCCGCCGGACTGAACGACGGGGCGGTCGGCACGGCTCCCGAAGCGAACCTGATGCCCATCCGGCTGCGCAGCGGCTTGGGCAGCATGGCCGAAGCCAATGCTTTTGTGTGGGCCGCCGACCATGGCGCGGACGTGATTTCGTGCTCGTGGGGGCCGACCGACGGCGATTGGTGGGACTTGAACCATCCGCTGCACAAAAAGGCCACGCCCCTGCCCGACAGCAGCCGATTGGCGATGGAATACGCCCTCACGAAAGGCCGGGGCGGGCGCGGCTGCGTCATCCTGTTCGCCGCCGGCAATGGCAACGAGGACACGAAATTCGACGGTTACGCCAGCAATCCCGCCGTGATTGCCGTCGCGGCCAGCAACGACACGGGCCTGCGGAGCGTGTACAGCGACTATGGTTCGGCGGTTTGGGTGGCGTTCCCAAGCGGCGATTTTGCGTACAAACCTTTCAAGCACCCGAAGCCCATTTCCGACGGCATCCGCACGACCGACCGCATGAAAAAGCCGGGCTATTCGCCTGAAAATTACACGGATACATTCGGTGGCACCTCGTCGGCTTGCCCCGGCATGGCGGGTGTGGTCGCGCTGATGCTGGCCGCGAACCCGAACCTTTCGCCCACCGACGTGAAGGAAATCATCCGCCAATCCTGCGTGAAAATTGACAAAGACGGCGGCGAATACGATGAGCACGGGCACAGCATTTATTACGGATACGGGCGCATTGACGCGGGTTTGGCGGTCGAAAATGCCCGGAAATTCACCGCTGCCGGGCCGAGCGTGGAAGGCACCGTCAAATTCGTGAGCGTCGGGGAAGTGTCGCTGCGGGCGGGGGAGTGGGTCGGCAATTTCAACCCGCCCAAAAAAGTGCTGGGCTTTGCGCTGCGGCTGAAAGGTGTGCCGACTGGCCTGAAACTGCGGTACAAAACCAACGTATCGGGCGCGGGCATCACCGAAAGCCAAACCGAGGGCGCGTACTGCGGTGCCCTGAACGGGCGGCGCAACCTGCTGGGATTCGCCCTCGCGCTGGAAGGCCCGGATGCCGCCAAATTCGACCTCGAATACGCCGCCAAACTGAAAGGCGCGGGCGAGGCAACGGCCAAAAACGGGGCATTCGTGGGCACAGAAAAAAAATCTGGTGCGACGGTGGAAGGGGTGCGGGTGCTGCTGCGGAAACGGTGAAGGGTGGGGCTTGGCGCGACGATGCAGCGTTCGCGGCGGTCATAGTTGACTGATTTCGTCGTCAGTCAAACCCGTGTATTTTTTGATGATTTCAATTTCGATTTTATCGCGTTTCATTTGTCGTGCCCGTTCCATGTCTCTTTTCTTCGCCGCGACTTCGGAGGCTTTTGCAAGCCTTAACCTATCTTCTGTTTCCCTCAACCCAGCGTAATCGTAAGCCTCCACCTCCTCCGGCGACCATGTTTGAATGTTGGCTTCCTCGAAGGCGGCTTTCAGGCCGGGGTCGTCCATGCCCTCCGGGATAACTTCCAGATTTTCAGCCTCTTTGATAAAGAACACCCACTTCTCGACCAGTGTTTTTAGGTCTTTTCGCGGCACATTGAATTTCGGCAGTTCGATGAAATTGAACTCCATGTCTTCCATTATCCGCTCGCCGGTCTCCACATCGAGTATGCGGTGGCGGCTGATGTATTTGGGATTTTGCGACAACTCAAAATCCAAGATGCCCACAAAAATGGTCGGGTTTAGTTTGTCGTAAAACTCGCCCCGGTCAATCTGGCTGACGTACCCCTGCGAAGTATAGTACAACACCCGCTTACTGAAGCCCAGCGCGTCCGCGACCTGCATCTCGACAATGAACTCCCGGCCGCTTTGGTCCCGTGCCTTCACGTCAATTATCGTGGCCTTCCCGTCCCGGAACTTCGGCAACTGGTAGGGGTTCAAGATGGTCACGTCCGCGATTGTATGCTTGCCCCCGAAGTCGAGGACGGCGTTCAAAAAAGAAATCAGCACCTCCTTTTTGTTTTCGTTGCCGAAGATTTTGCGGAAGGCGATGTCGTTTTTCACATCAGCGAATTTCATGGCCGTGCATTTTTTGAGCAAAAATACAGAAAGCCCCGTGCCTTTTGCGGGCATGGGGCTTTTGCTTGTGGGCTTGGCTGCTTTCGAGGCCAGCCCGCGCCGAAGGCAAGCGCGAAGCCGGAGCGGGCGGAGGCTTTTCGCCTGCCTGATGGGGCAGCAGCAGATGCTGCGCGGGTTATTTATTCTTGAAAGAAGAACGGTTGCACTCCCGCTGTGCCGCCCTGCGTTGGCTTTGCGGGTTGGGCTTGGGCGGCATAGGCGTTGAGTGCATTGTTGTAGGCATTTTATTAGTTCAAAGAGTTACTTTGTTCGCCTTGTAAAAATCAATCAGAAAATACACGCTTTCAATATATTTTACAAATTGTCCCATATTTGCGAGCAAGGCACCTTCATTTAATTCTGGCACATATTCAGGATGCCCACTTTCATTTCTACACACCCTGTAAAAATGAAATAGATGCTTAATATTTTGCTGAAAGTCCTGCACCGCAGTCGAAGGATTGGGCTTATTCTTGCAGCCTCCAAATCTTGTTTCAAATTCCTCAAAAGATTTTGATATTGCACTTTTTCTGCCTGTTTTACCTTTATAATTTTGCTTGTGCGTTTCGTCGTCAATAGCCTCACCAAAAGTCTCAATTAGGATATGGATGGATTTCTCAGAGGCGGCACCAAGCAAAAAGGCAGAACCCAATAAACATTTGTGTTTAAAGCAAACTATTGCTTCTTGTAGAAAATGAAGAATTACAGGGTCAACGTGTGGTATCTTATCCTTTATTTGGTCTGGAAAACTTTCGATTTCAAAAGGGAGAATTTCAGGAACTCTCACATCCTCCTCTACTTGCTTTTTTAATGTTTCAAGTGCCTCTTTCAATTTTGAATTAGCACCTTGAACATTCATTTTACCTGTACGGTAAACCGTAACTGCACATTTTGAGGTGCCGTGAGTAATCTCAATCTTGGAATTTCCATTTGCATCAGTCAATACTGAATTTGGAAATTTCTGCTTCGTAGCAAAATCAACAAATGGCTGAAAGTTTTTTTCTTGAATGGTCATTTTTGATTAATCATCAGTTTTGGTTAATGCCTCCGTGTTAAAGTTTTTGCCCTTGCCAAGTTCGATTAGATAAAAGCCTAAGCCAATAAATCCAACTGCTAAAAACAAGGCATTAAGTTGGCTTGCCATTCTTTCGGGTGGCACTTTTCCGAGCGCAATAAAATTACCCAACAGGCTTAGCCCAAATAAAACTATCAAAATCCAGCCAATCACTTTTTTTGTTTGCGATGGTTGAGGGTTTTCGTCGTAATACTTTCTACTAAGCATTGTTGTGATGAAGCCGCCGATTGGGCTAAGAAAAAGACAAAAGAAAAAAGACCAACCAAAGCCAATCTGTCTTTTCTTGCCTAAAAAATTTGCGATAGCAAATGCTATCCCACCAAAAACCAATAAAAGTACAAGTCCTTCCATGTGAAATGAATTTATTTTGATTTAATTTTTCGCTTTCTATCTTCTGAATAATCTGCTTTAGCGACCAAATAAAGCCTGTAAGCAAGATAAATAAATCCGACTACAAACAACAAAATCACAATTGCTGCTCCGCCACCAACATCACTTGCCAAACTTGGAAGCATGGTTAGCATCATAATTCCTCCACCACCTGTTATCAAGATGGCAATCAGATTAGGGATGTAACTTACTCCGATGCTTACTTCTTTCAATAGCCTTCTTGCAAATTCTTCAAACGGGATAGACGAATATTCATCAGCCATTTTTCGACCTAAATCCTCCCATTGCTTCCTTCGTTCTTCATAATTTCTGTTTTGGTATTTTTCTTCTTCCTGTTCCACCTGTTGTCTTTCTCCAAAAAATATGTTGTACATTAAATCGTATTCTTTCCTTTTTTCATCATCTTTTAGAACCTCGTAGGCTTCTGTTATTTCGATAAATTTTTCGTGGGCATTGCTTTCTTTATTCCTGTCAGGGTGATACTGTAAGGCAAGTTTCCTGAATGCCTTTTTTATTTCCTCTAAGGTCGAGGTAGGAGGAATTTGCAATATTTTATAGTAATTTTTTATCTTCATTTTATTTTCTTCTATCGTATCTAACTAAAGGTTTACCTAGTGAAAATCAATTAGTTGCAAAATTGATTTCGTGCGCTTGGATGCCCAAGGCCCTGATTTTTTTGTTGAGGTTTTGGATTTGGAGTCCTCGTATTTTGCTCTCATATTGCTCGTCGTTGTAGTAGTTGTAGTTTTCTTTTTTGGTGATCATGTTCCAGATGATGACCGCCAGTTTATGCGCCGTGGCGGTAATCGCTGCCGGGCGGCCTTTCTTGTAGGCGATGCGCTTGAAGAAGTGCATGAGCCCTCCGGTTTTCAGGTCGCCGATCACATTGGCCGCTTTCCGCAGCGCGTTTGCCAACGGGGTGGCTCCTTTTGGCACATGGGACGAGAGCGTCCGGCCGCCGCTGATCTTGTTGTTCGGCGCCAAGCGGAGCCATGAAGCAAACGCCTTGGCACTTTTGAAGGCGCTCATGTCCAACCCGACTTCGGCGATGATGCTCAGGATGGTGTTGCGCCCCACACCAGGTATCGTGGACAGGTCAACCCCGCCCGATAGTTGGAAAGCCAGTTGCTGGATGTCGAACCTGGGGTCGTTTTTGTTCAGTTTTTTTACCGGGCGGGCTTTTTCATCATAAACAGGCCGCTGTTCGCCGTCCTGCCGCTCGTTGTCCTCCACGCCCTGCCCCAAGAGCCGCTCCAACTCGGTGTCGCACTCCCTGATCTTGGCGTAATAGAACTGGTAGATCTCCCAGCTCTGTTTCAACTCGAAGAGGTATTCGTCGCGCCAATGGCCCGTCAGGGCGCGGGCGATGTCCTCCCTGCTTTTTTTGATGCGCCTGTCGCACAAGGCGGCCAGTTTTTGGGCATCCCGCTCCCCTGCAAGAACGGCCTCGATGATGGCCCGCCCGCTCTTGCCCGTCACATCCGAAATGGCCACGTCCAGGCGCAGGTTCATAAGGCGCAGGGCTTGTTGTATCTTGCGGATGTAGGTGGCTGCGTCCTGCACCATGCCCTGCCGATGGCGGCTGTACTTGCGCACGGCCTCGGTGAACTCCGGTGGCTGGAACGAACCCGTCAAAAGGCCCAGCGCATGGAGTTTTTGTATCCAGCGGGCATCTTTGACGTCCGTTTTGCCCTTCATGTTTTTGGTCTGCCGGCCATTGACCAACAGCACTTCGATGTCGTGCTCCTGGAGCATGACAAACAGCCCCTTGTAGTACGTCCCGGTGCATTCCATCGCCACGGTTGTCACGCCGTTGTCCTTGAACCACCGGCACAACTCCCGCATGTCCTCGGTGTAGCAGCCAAACTCCTTGATCTGGTCGTCCGACTGCCCAATGGCGGCAAAGTGCGACCTGCTGCCCACGTCGATCCCCGCTGCGTTCGGGTTGACGATCGGCATCTTTTCCATGTTCGATTTGCGTCCCATGTGTGTCCTCCTTGTTGAACAGTGATGAATGAGTGGGATCAACAGGAGGGCATTGTCAAAGAACTTGTTTATTATCGTATGCGGGGTCACCATAAGGGTGCCACCATTGCCTTCTTTCAACTATCCGTCCGCTTGCGCAGACCGATACACAACGCCTGCCCATAATTGCCGCTCGAACTCCGACGACCTATTTTAAAAAACGAATCGAACGAGTGGGTGTCACTAAAAAAATCGGGTCTGGCCCCTGTCTCTTCCGTCCACTAAGGTACCCAGTTAGTGCACGCTTTTACCTCTTTTGGGGTATGATAATTTCCGATAACGGCACTTTCAACTCTTAGTGGCATACAAATGTGAAATCAACCACATTTGGGCACTACTCAACTTTTCAACCCTTCCTCTCTTCAATTTTTCAATTCAACTTCCCCAGCACCTCTTTCATGCGGCGCACGGCCTCGCGCAGCTGCTCTTCGGAGGCGGCATAGCTGAGCCGGAAGCAGTTCGGGTCGCCGAACGCCGTGCCGCTGACGAGACCGACGAACGCCTGTGTCATCACATAGTCGCAGAAGTCGTCGGCATTTTGGATGGTGGTTTCGCCGTCGGTTTTGCCAAAAAACGCGCTGATGTCCGGGAACACATAAAACGCGCCCTGCGGCTGGTTGACCTTCATGCCGGGGATTTCGGACAAAAGTTCGAGCACCAAATCACGACGTTTCAGAAAGGCATCACGCATGGCGAAAGTCGGCGCAAGGTCGGCCATGAGCGCGTCCGCGCCGGCTTTTTGGCTGAACGAAGCCGCGCCGCTGGTCACTTGGCCCTGAATTTTGGTGCAAGCATCGGCAATGAATTTCGGCGCACCGATGTAGCCCAGCCGCCAGCCTGTCATCGAAAAACCTTTCGCAAAACCGTTGACCGTGATGGTGCGCTCGCGCACATTGTCGAAACTGCCGATGCTGACGTGCCGCCCCGTGAAATTGATGTACTCATAAATCTCGTCGCTGATGATGTATAGGTCGTCGTGCGCGGCCACCACATCGGCGATAGCCCGCAGTTCGGCCTCCGAAAACACGGAGCCGGTCGGGTTGCAGGGTGAGGAAAAGAGGATGAATTTGGTGCGTGGCGTGATGGCGGCGGCCACTTGCTGGGCCGTCGGCTTGAAATCTTGGTCAACGCCAGCGTACACGGGCACAGGCGTGCCGCCCGCCATTTTGATGATTTCCCAGTACGAAACCCAGTAAGGCGCAAACACCACTGCCTCGTCGCCGGGATTGAGCAGGGCCATGCAGAGGTTGTAGATGCTCTGTTTCGCGCCGTTCGAGACGACGATTTGGTCGGGTTTGTAGTCGAGGTTGTTGTCGCGCTTCAGTTTTTCGCTGATGGCCTTCGTCAGTTCGGGCAGGCCGGCGACGGGCGTGTATTTGGTGTAGCCAGCTTTCAGGGCCTCGAAAGCGGCGTTTTTGATGTGGTCGGGCGTGTCGAAATCGGGTTCGCCGAGGCTCAGGCTGATGACATCGTGGCCTTGCGCCCGCAGCTCGCGGGCCATGCGGGCCATTTTGAGGGTCTCGGATTCGGCGAGTGCGTTTACTTTTTCGGAAAGCACCATTGAGTGATTGAGTGAATGAGCAATTGAGTGATTTCGGCGAGATGCCGGGCATTTTGGCCGCAAAACTAAGATTCTCGAACCGAAATCAGCCTTTTGCACCAAAAACTCATCATGCATCCGCACCCTTTGTCACACTCAAATCAGATAGTTGATGCCGAAAAACAGCACCAAGTAAATCCACAACAAATCGAGGAAGTGCCAGTAAATGGTCAGCAGACGCAGGCTGAGGCGTTTGTCCGGGTCGGAAAAATAGACGAGCACGGTCACGGGGTCAACCATGCGCTTTTTGGCCGTCCGGTAAAAAGCGTACAGCCACGGCAGCCCGGCCACGACGTGCGCCAGATGCACGAACGAAATGACATAGAGGAAGCCCGTCGTGGTGGACGAATTGAGGTGGATGTTATTGGAAAACAGCCACACCCAAGCCACCGTTTGCATGACCATGAAAGCCAGCGACAGCCAAATCGTGTGTTTCAAACTGCGGATGTAGCCCTCCGTGTCGTCGTCGAGATAGCAGCGGCGGGCGCGAATCATCGTCCAGCTGCTCGCCAGCAGGATGGCCGTGTTCACCACAAAAAGCGCGGGCAGGCGCACGGGCGGCACACCGTTGGTCACTCGTATATATATGTACGACACGGTGAGCGCAAGGAACAAGAACGTCAGGCCCGCCAGCAGCAGGAACATCATGATGTTCTTCGGGTGGAACATGAACTCGGAGTCTGCGTTGGGAGTCGGTCTTGGATTCATGCGAGGCGATGTTGAAGCGTTGGGTTGGAGTTGAAAAGTCGAACTGGGGTTGAAAAGTTGAGGACTGCCTCCCCATTCAACTCTACAACACCCCTTTCAACTATTCAACTCTATGTCAAACTGAAATCAGCACAATCGCGGCCACCGCCACCGCGATGCCCGCCCAATTGATGGCCGAAAGTCGCTCCCGGAACAGCAAAACCGCGCCGAAGGTTGTCGCCAAAATGATGCCCACGTTGTTCAGCGGAAAAAACAGCGAGCCTTCCATGCCGCTGCCCAAAGCCAAGAGGATGAACAACATACTGCCGTAGTTCGGGATGCCGAGCAGGATGCCTGCCGCCACATTGCGCCCCGAAAACCGCAGCCGCCCCGTCGCCCAGCCGAACAGCGCGTAGGCCAAGCCCAAAGTGCCCGCCGTGCCAAAAACCGTGGAGATGAACGACACATCGCCGAACTGAATCATGCCCTCTTTTTGGACGCGGATGAACACGATGTCAATCACCGCCGCCAAAATCCACGTCAAAAACGGGATAGCAAAAAATGCCGCGTTGCGGGCCGAGGGCTGGGCCTCGCTGGCTTTTTGGCGCGGCCAATTGACCAACACAATGGAAGCCAAAGCCAGTGCCACGCCCGCGATTTTGGCCGCGCCCGCCGACTCCGAGTACCACAAAATGGCGAACGGCACGGAGAGCATCAGCGTCATTTTTTGCATGATTTGCGAGACCGTCACGCCGAAGTGGCGCACCGTCAGCGCGGCACAGTTGAACCCGCTGATGAACACAAAACCGAGGCCGAGCGCGTAGGGCATCCACGCCTCGCCGAAATCACTTTTTTGGATGGGAAATGCGCCCTGATGCACAGTCGCGCAGGCCACGCAGGTGAAATAATTGAAAACGATGGCCTGAAAAGTATCCACGCCAAAGCGCGGGAACAGCTTGAAAATGAAGCCCAACAGGGTGCTGCACAGGACGGAAAGCAGGAGGAAAAACATAGACAGGGACGAGGAGTGAGGCATGAGGGATGAAAAAGGCCGCGCCATCCCTCATACCTCATCCCTCATGCCTGCTTTAAATGAGTTTGAAGCTCGACGCGCCGAGCAGGCCTTTGTCGCAGTAAATCGCCACGACGTAGTTGCCTTTTTTGAGGCGGTCGTCCAGTTTATAGACGAAGTTTTGGCGCGAGGTGCGTTCCAACACGACTTGTTTAATGGCCTGTGCCGTGATTTCCACCGAGCCAGCGGGAGCCATGATGGTCGCTTTCATCGGGTTGGCCGATTCGATGGGCTTGCCCTTTTCGTCGGTGATGACGAGGTAAAGTTTTTGCGCGCCCTGATACGGTTCGGGCACATCGGCGAGGTCGAAGCTGACCATGATTTCGCGGGCCTTGCGGGCTTTGGTCGTCAAGCGGTCGCCGCGTTTCTCCACTTCCACGCGGAAGGAAGTGGCTCGAAAAGTGGCCGATTGGGTGCGCTTGATTTGCTCGGCCAGTTTTTCGCTCAGGTCGCTGACTTGCGCCGTGAGCTGGTCGTTGGTGCCTTTGAGCGCAGTGTTTTCGCCTTTGAGCGCGGTGTTTTCGTTTTTCAACTGCTCGTTTTCGGAGCGCAGGAGACCGATGATGGTCTCGTATTCGGTCTTCATTTTTTGCAAATCGGCCACCTGACCGCGCAGGGCTTCGAGGTCGCGGGATTGCGCGGCTGCGTTGGACTTGATTTTTTGGAGGAACGAATCCTTCTGCGCCATTTGCGCGGCAGCAGTGGCGATGCGGCCTTGCAAAGTCTCATTTTCGGTGCGGAGGTCGGCATAAGCCAGTTGCAGGCTGTCAAGTTCGCGCTCCAACCCGGCGCGGACGACGGTCAGGGAATCGAGGGCTTTTTCCTTGCGCTCGTTCTCGGCCAACATGGTCTTCGATTTTTGCCAAAAAAACCAGCCGATGCCAGCGGAAAGCAGGAGGAGGAAGGTGACGATTATCCCGTAAATCCGGGAATTCTGATTTTCGTTCATATTCTGAATACAACTATGGATGAAGGACGGAAGGCTGCGCGCCGGAGAAGCGCGGGTGCCCGATTGAGGCAAAAGTAGCAGTCAATCAGGGATTTACGGACACAAATATTGCAACTGTGGGCGACGCGCCCGGTCAGTCCGGCACGAAACGGATGGACAGGGAATTGACGCAGTGGCGCGTGTCTTTGGCCGTCATGCGCTCGCCCTCGAAGACGTGGCCGAGGTGGCCTTCGCAGTTGGCGCAGATGATTTCCACGCGGCGCATCCCCCACGAGTTGTCGGGCTTGCGGACGACCGCGCCGGGCAGCTCATCGTCGAACGAGGGCCAACCACAGCCACTGTCGAACTTGTCCGCCGAGCGGTAAAGGGGCGCGTTGCAGCGGCGGCAGATGTAGGTACCAGCGGCTTTGTGGTTCCAGTATTCGCCGGTGAAGGCGCGTTCGGTGCCTTTTTGGGCGATGACGTATTCCTCTTCGGGGGTCAATTCATTCCAGTTGTTTTCCATGAGAGGTGGTACCGTTTTTTTGGTCGGATGCGCGTGTAACACACTTTTGTTCAACGAGTTGCGCCCCGGCGGTCATTTCACCGTGAAACGCTTGGTTGCCGAGTAAAACTCCGCCACGCCCCGCGCCTCGATGCCGTCCACCGTGCCGCGCGACACTTTTTTGCGGACGAGGTACAACGACCATTCGCCGGGCTTCAACTTGCGGAGTTCGGCAGCCGGGAAGTCAATGGCGTTTTGGAGCGTCGCGCCGGAGACCTGCATCGTGACCGTGCCGTGCTGCTCGTTGTCCCACAGGAGCACGAGCGTCTCGTCGGCCCCCATTTGCGGGCCTTTCCAGCGGAGTTGGGCGGGCTGGCCGAGCGACAGCGGGCTTTTGTCAAACTGGAAATCGGACATCGCGGGCATGGGCATGACGAATGCCTGCGACTCGTTGCGGGCGTTTTTCCACGAAAAAGTATGCGCCGGCACGCCGCTGTTCTGCTGTTTGATGGCGTAGGTGAGGCCCGTCTGCGATTTGACGGACATGGCCGTGTTGTTGTACGCAATGCCGCCGGGCATCTCGGCGGGCTGGGCTTCGGCGGCGGTCGGGCCGCGCCGGAACGTAGCCTCAGCCATCAGGCTGCTCTCGTCTTCGAGGAAGCGGGCGTAGCAATCCAGCAAGCGCAGCTCCGTGCTTTTGGGCGCGGTGCCACAGGCAAGGCAGCCGCAAATGATTGACAATGAGAAAATTATCTGTTTCATGAGTTTGTGTTTCGTGTGTTGTGTTTCGTATTTCGTGTGTGGTGTTTTAGGGCACGAAAAACCAAACACGAAACACGAAAAACGCCCCTCATCCTCCTTCCCATTTTTTGAAAATATCTGGCCGACGGCTTTTGGTGCGTTCGAGGCTTTGTTCGAGCCGCCATTCCTCAATCTTTTTTTCGTGGCCCGAAAGCAGCACGTCCGGCACGGCCATGCCTTCCCACTCGGCGGGGCGCGTGAACACGGGCGGGGCCAGCAGGTCGTCCTGAAAACTATCGGTCAGCGCGGAAGTCTCGTCGTTCAGCACGCCGGGGATGAGCCGCCCGACCGCGTCCACGAGCACGGCAGCCGCCAATTCGCCGCCCGAAAGCACATAATCGCCGATGCTCATTTCGAGCGTGACGTAGCGTTGGCGGATGCGGTCGTCAATGCCCTTGTAATGGCCGCAAATGACTAACACGTTGTCTTTCAAGGAGATACGGTTGCACTCGGACTGGTTGAGCGTCGCGCCGTCGGGGGTCATGTAGATGATTTCGTCGTAGGCCCGCTCGGCCAAGAGACCCTCGATGCAGGCCGCCAACGGCTCCGGGCGCATGACCATGCCCGCGCCGCCGCCAAACTGGTAATCGTCCACTTGTTTGTGTTTGCCGAAGCCGAACGCCCGCAAATCATGCACATACACTTCGAGCAGCCCCTTGTCTTTGGCGCGTTGCATGATGGAGTGGCCCAGCGGGCTTTCGAGCAGTTCGGGCAGGACGGTGATGATGTCGAATCGCATTTTTTTTAACAGTGGCTGGCTCGTGGTGGCATCTGGCGTGGGCAACATTCGGTTTGTTTCAAATATTTTTGCCCTGCCGCCGCCGTCCCGAACAGGGCGGCAAAACTACCCAAATTGCCCGTCCCCGCGACGCGCCACTTTGCAAAACCGCCTTGCAGCCGTTTGAGTGGCGATTTCAGATTGACGAATGGCGAATCGCAAATCGCCCTCGAATAGATTTTCAAGCCAAAAACAACCACGCCATGCTGCCAATCAAACAGGAGATGCTCACCAACAAGACCAATCGCCCCTTCCTCCGCGACCAGACGAGGTACGCCATCCGCCAACTCAAAGGCATCGTGGCCCACTGGACGGCCAACACAAAAAAGGGGGCGGATGCCCGCGCCAACCGCAATTATTTCAATGGTTCGGCCATGTATGCCTCCGCACATTACATCGTGGACGACGGCGAAATCATCCAGTGCATCCCTGACAACGAGGTGGGCTACCACGTCGGTGCCAATTCGTACAGGCCCGACGGTGAGCGCATCATGGCCAAAACCGGCCTCTCGCCCAACTACTTCCTCATCGGCTTCGAGATGTGCGTCAACGAGGACGGCGACTGGAACAAGACCTACAAAAACTCCGTCGAACTGGCTGCCCACCTGCTCCGCAAATACCGCTTCACGACCGCCGACCTCTACCGCCACTTCGACATCACGGGCAAAGACTGCCCCAAAATGATGCTCACGCCCGCCTCGTGGGGCAAGTTCCGCGCCGACGTGGCGAAGGCCATGACCGACGACCCGCGCCCGCCCATCCGCACGGGCCGCGTCACGACCGACGGCCTGAACGTCCGCAACGGCGCAGGCGCGTCGTTCACCGCCGTCGGCAAATTGAACAAAGGCGACACCGTCCAGATTTTCGAGGAAAAAACAGGCTGGCTCCGCATCGGCACAGGGCGTTGGGTCAGCGGAAAATACGTCGAAACCACGTTCACCACCCGAAACGGTATCATCGCCGACCCGACCGGGGCGAACGTCCGCGCCGGGGCAGGCAGCACGTTCAAAATCGTGGACGCACTGCCCAATGGCACGCTCGTGGACATCATCGGGCAAAACGACCGTTGGCTCCAAATCGGCCCCGACCGCTGGGTGGCCGCCTCGCTCGTGCAAAACATCGTAATCCGGCGCGGCACCGTCGTCG
>JBKBIC010000097.1:0-18108 GCA_046299435.1 Saprospiraceae bacterium | reverse complement strand
CGCCCTCGGCCTATTCCAAACTACCCACGCCCAACGCGACACCCTGCCTGACCAACTCGTCCGCCAAGTCGTCGTCACCGGGCAATTCGCCCCAACCGATGCCCGCGCCGCCGTCACGCCCGTGCGCGTCCTCTCCCGCGAGCGCATCGAACGCATGGGCGCGAACAACCTCGAACAACTCCTGCGGCAAGAACTCAACCTCCGCATCGGGCAGGACATGGTGCTCGGCAGCAGCCTCGCCGTGCAGGGCCTTTCCGGGCAAAACGTGAAAATCTTGGTGGACGGCGTGCCCGTCGTCGGGCGCACGAACGGCAACATTGACCTCGGCCAACTGAACCTCGCCAACATCGAGCGCGTGGAAATCATCGAAGGCCCGGCCTCCGTTTTTTACGGCACCGACGCACTGGCCGGCGTGGTCAACCTCATCAGCCGACGCGGGCAGTCCGAAAAATTCAAGCTTGGCCTCACCTCGCAGTACGAACAACTCGGCGAGCGCGGCCTGCAAGCCAACGCCGGGCTGAACATCGGCCAACGCTGGCTGCTCACGGCTTCCGGCGGCTACGACCAGTTTGTCGGTTTTGACACGAGCGCGACCGAGCGCGACCAGCTCTGGAACCCCAAACGCCAACTTTACGCCGAGGCCATGCTGCGGTATATGTTCGCGGGCGACCATTTTTTACGGCTTAAAACCGCGTTTTTCAACGAAACGGTGGAAAATCTGGGCGAAATCCGCCGCCCGCAGTTCAAGCCCTACGCTTTCGACGAAAGTTACCTGACGCTCCGCCGCGATGTTGCCCTGCTGCACGAAGGCACGATTTTCAAAAAACTCTACTGGAACAACGCGCTGGGCTTCAACCTCTTCCGCCGCGAAAAAAAAGCCCTCCGCACCGAACTCGAAACCAACGCGCAGGCTCCCATCTTCGGCGAACAGGACACCAGCCGCGTCGCGTCGGCCATGCTCCGCTCGGTCGTCGCCTCCAAAAATCCCGCCCAACGCTGGCAATGGCTCGCGGGCGTGGACACGCGCTTCGACCGCGCCTTCGGCCAACGCATCCGCGATTCGTTGAGCAACACGCCCGGCGAAAGCACCCTGACCGACCTCGCTTTCATCGGCAGCCTCCGCTGGCTGCCTACCGACCGAACCACCGTCGAAAGCGGCCTCCGCGCCGCTTGGAACAGCCGCTACCGGGGCGCAATCGTGCCCTCGCTCAACCTTCGCCAGCGCATCAGCCGCGACATTGACCTGCGGGCATCGGTGGCGCGTGGTTTCCGCAGCCCGGATTTGAAAGAACTTTTCCTCTATTTCATTGACGCGAGCCACTATGTCATCGGCAACGCCAACCTCCGCCCGGAGCGTTCGAACAACGTGCAAGTCAATTTGTCGTGGGAAAAACCCGCCCGTCGCTTCGCGCCGCGTGTGCAAGTGAACGGCTTTTGGAACCACATCCGCGACAAAATCGAACTCTACGAATTCGTCGAAACGCCCGGCGGCATGGAACCGGTCACAGGCGACACGAGCACTTTCCGCTACTCCTATTTCAACATCGAAGAGTACAAAACCTACGGAACCATCGTGCGCAGCTCGGTCGGATGGCGCAGTTTCAGGCTGGACGTGGGCGGTAGCGTCACGGGCTATTTCAACCCCTACCACGCCGAACTCGCTGAAACTCCGCAGTTTACGTACACCCACGAATTGAACGCGGCCCTGCAATGGCGGCGCAACTCGTGGAATGCCGGGCTTTGGCTCCGCAGCCACGACCGTTTTGTGCGCTATTTCCCGGAGACCGAAAACGGCCAGCCCGTCGTGCAGCAGCGCATCATCGGCGGCTACACCGACGTGGATTTTTCGGCGGGCAAATCTTTCTGGAAAAAACGCCTCTGCCTCCAAGCGGGCGTTCGCAACCTCCTCAACGTGCAATCGGCAGCCGTCGGCACCACAACCGGCGGCGGACACGGCACCGATAGCGCGCAAACCATCAGTCCGGGCCGGAGCGTGTGGGCGCGGGTACAAGTCAATATATAAGCATTTTCCGGCATGGTTTTGGATGCAAAAAACTTGTATTCGTATCCCCCCTGTCACGCATGGAACACTAACACACGCTTCCAAAGTGACATTTACGCTCCGGGACGGCCCTCCGCCGTCCCGGTTCTTTTTTACCCCAAACCTCCGGTTCAAGTTACTTTTGCCGCCCCATCCCAGCATTAGCCAATTCGCCCATTTACACATTTGCTCATTCACTCATTGCCCATGCAAGGAAACGTCTTCACCGAAAAATACGAGAACGGCACCGCCCGCATCAGTTTCTACCACCCCAACCACAACTCGCTGCCCAGCGTCCTGCTGAACGCCATCATCGAAAACATCGAGGCCGCCGGGCAAGACCCCGACGTGCGTGTCATCGTGCTGCAAAGCCTCGAACACAAGACCTTTTGTGCCGGCGCGAGCTTCGACGAACTCGCTGGTATTCAGGACTTTGAGACCGCGTTGCGCTTTTTTTCAGGCTTTGGCAACGTCATCAACGCCATGCGTCGCTGCCCGAAAATCATCGTCGGGCGCGTGCATGGCAAGGCAGTCGGCGGCGGCGTTGGCTTGGCCGCAGCAACCGATTATTGCATGGCCTCGAAGTGGGCAAGCATCCGGCTGAGCGAGTTGGCGGTGGGTTTCGGGCCGTTCGTCATCGGCCCGGCTGTGGAACGCAAAGTGGGCGCGGCGGCTTTCTCGAAACTCTCGCTCACGCCTGCCGAGTGGCAGACCGCCGAATGGGCCAAACAGCAGGGCCTGTTCCAAGAGGTGTTCGACACGACCGAGCAACTCGACGCTTATCTCGACCACTTTTGCCAGACGCTTTGCAGCTACTCGCCCGAAGCATTGGCCGAACTGAAAAAAATCTTCTGGCAAGGAACCGACCACTGGCAAACATTGCTGCCCGAACGCGCCGCCATTTCGGGACGGTTGAGCCTGTCGGATTTTTCAAAGCAGGCGATCGCGGCGTTCAAAAACAAGGGCTGAACGAGGGTTCAAAACTTTGGGTTGTAAAGTTTCAGGCCTTCGATGAACTCAAAATCCGACCGGTTGAGGGTGAAAAGTTCAACATTGTTGCGCACCGTGCTGGCAGCGATGAGCGCGTCGGGCACGGCTATTCCCCTCTCGTGGTAGCCAAGCATGAATTGGATGAAAAGCATGGAGACCTCTTTATCGAGGTGCAGTACATTGAATTTTCGCAGAAGTTCTTTGGTTTTTGCGGCCTCTCTTTTCCGCATCCCGAAATAAATCTCCGCCACCGAGACCACTGAAACCGCGAGCCTGCCAAATCCCAAGAAGTCCAGTTCGCGAGCGATGCGCTCGTCTCCGTGAAAATAGTCAATGAAAATATTGGTGTCGCAGAGGATTACTTTTTTCGTTGCCATGCCCGTTTGCGGAGTTTGCGTGCGTCAAGTTTTTTCCTGTTTTTCCAGATGCCAGCGAAATCGGACGGTTTTTCAGTAGGCAGAAACGCCCCAGAGGTCATGGCAGCTTGTGGAGTGGGCGCATCGTCCGAGGTATTGGACACGCCTTCGACGTAATCAATCGTCTTTAAAAAATCGGCAAGCCGTTGGGCTGCTTGGGCGGTCTTGATTTTGACTAGTAACGTTTCCATTGCATCAAATTTGGTCAGGCAAGGTAAACTTGTTCTCGAAAATCTTCCGGCGGAAAAACTGCGCTGCAACCTTCAAAAACAAAGGATAAAATCCAGCGGCAGCACCCCTCTTCCTACGGGTTTCACGGAGAAAACCCCGCCCAAAGCATACTGAAATCTGGGGCACAAAAATTGGCAGTTTTTTTGCATATAACCCGATTGCCCGGCCAGTGCCGCAAGCCTGCGCCGGGCAATTTCTTTTCATTTACTCAACTTTCCTTCCAATGGCAACTCGGATTTCATGCCTGCTCCTGCTGGCATTTGGCTGGCTTTATCCCCTTTCCGGGCAAAATTTGGGACGGGTTTCCCCCCAGTATCATCATGCAAACCAACTGCAAGGTGCGCCGAACACACTGGCACAGGCCGCTGCAACCACTTTCCAAAAAGTGTTCGGCGGGGCGGGCAACCAATCGGCCCGCTACGTCCTGCAAACGCCCAACGGCGGCTACCTCCTGGCCGGCACCACTACCCTCGCCGATGGCACGACCGACGCTTTCCTCATGCAGCTGAACGCTGCGGGCGACGTAGTTTGGCAAAAAAGCTACGGCGGCAACAGCAACGAGATTTTCAACATCGTCCAACCTGCCAACGGCGGCGGCTTCGTGGCCGTCGGCGAAACGGAAAGCTACGGCAACGGTGGCCGCGACGTGTTCGTCGTCAAGGTCAACAGCCTCGGTGTGGTCGGCTGGACGCGCACCATCGGCGGCGCGGGCTTCGACGCGGGCCGCGCTTTGACAGTCTTGCCAGACGGCTACCTCATTTCGGGCGCGCAAAACAGCGTGGGCGCGGGCAGCCAGACCGCGTTCCTCGCCCGCTTGACCGACTTGGGCGGCACGGTGTGGGCCGTGCAATACGAGTCGTTGATTAGCAATGTTTTACAGGCCGATTACGTCGAGGCAGACACGGTTTTCGCCAGCGGATTTGCCGACAACGCGGCTTGTCTCGCCAAAATTGACATCAACACCGGCCTGCTCATTTCGAGCAAACGCTATGACGGCAACAGCACCGAAGCCCTGTTGTATTGCCGCCCGACGCAGGACGGCAACCTGCTCCTTTCCGACCACACGCTTTCGGCCACCGGCGGCGCGGGGATGCGCGTCTGGGCCATGAAAACCGACAAAAACGGCCAGCCAATTTGGTCAAAAACATACGGCGTACCGGGCATGAACCTGCGCGGGCGCGTGGAACCGACCACCGACGGCGGCTATCTCATCGCCCCGCACGAAAACCTGAACGCCGCTACTGGCGACGCTTTTTTGATAAAATTGGACGCTGCTGGCACCGTGCAATGGGCCAAAAACTACGGCGGCGCGGCTGCCGACCGTTTTTTCAAGGCACAGGAAACCGCCGACGGCGGCTTCGTGGCCGTCGGTTCGACGCGCAGCACAGGCTCTGGTTTCGAGGAAATTTTCATCGTGAAAACCGACAGCCTCGGGCGCGTCGAGTTCTGCTGCAACGCCCCGGCCAGCATCGAAACCCTTGATTTTCAGGCCAATCTGGACACGTTGGATGCCATCGTCGGGCCGTATTTTTCCACCGACCCGCGTGCGTCGCTGGCGAAAAACCTGTCGCTGCCCGGTCAAGATTTTTGCGTGAACCCGCAGCCGCTCGTGGATTTGAGTGTGCCGCTTTGCCCCGGCGAGGTGGCGACTTGGAACGGCCAACAATACACCGCCCCGGCCACGATTTTCGACACGCTGCCCGCGCCCAACGGCTGCGACACGCTCATCCAAATCGAACTCACCCTGTTAGCGCAACCCACACTGTTACAGACACTTACGTTCTGTCCGGGTGATTCCATCGAGTTCAATGGCGTGTTTTACACACAGCCTACTTCGGTGGATTCCATCATCCCGTCCACAACGGGCGGTTGCGACACGCTGGGGTCTTATACGATTGCAGATGCGCCGCAACCCACTGTCAATCAGACGATTGCGTTTTGCCCCGGCGACACGCTTTCGTTCAACGGACAACTTTTCACGCAGCCCGCCACACTCACCGATACCATCCCGTCCACGACGGGCGGCTGCGACACGCTGGCGATTTACAACCTCGTTTTTGCGCCGCAACCAACTGTCAATCAAACAATTGCGTTTTGTCCCGGTAGTTTGGTCGTGATTGACGGCACGGCCTACACCCAGCCCGGCACGGTCACGCTCAGCGTGCCGTCCACGACGGGCGGCTGCGACACGTTGCTGGTTTACACACTTGTCCATTTGCCGCAAGGCACTTCGACGGATACCATCCAGTTTTGCCCCGGCGAATCGGTGGTCATCAACGGCACAACGTACACCCAGCCGGGCACGGTGACGGTGAATTTCCCGGTGCCGGGCGGTTGCGATTCCATTGCGACCTACGTCCTGCAATTATTGCCACAACCCGTTCTGAATCAAACGATTGCGTTTTGCCCCGGCGAATCCGTCACGCTCGGCGGCATCACTTATTCGCAATCGGACACCGTGACTTTGGCCCTGCCCTCCGCGAACGGTTGCGACACGCTGGCAACGTATTTCCTCGAATTGCTGCCGCAACCCGTTTCTACCGATACGATTCAGTTTTGCCCCGGCATGTCCATCACGATTGACGGCACGACCTACACCCAATCGGCGACGGTGATTTCCATCGTGCCCGGCACAGGCGGCGGTTGCGACACCATCGCCACTTATGTCCTGCAATTGGTGCCGTTCCCGACGGTGCTGCGAACCATCGAGTTTTGCCCCGGCGACACCGTGAAAATCGGCAATACGCTTTTCACCCAGCCCGACACCGTGATGCGGACGCTCCCGGCCAACATCGGCTGCGACACGCTGGCGACTTATATTTTGGAATGGCTGCCACAACCCACGCTGAATCAAACGATTGCATTTTGCCCCGGCGAATCCGTCACCCTCGGCGGCACGGTGTACACGCAACCAGACACGGTGACGCTCACGCTCCCGGCCGCGACCGGTTGCGACACGGTGGCGACGTATATTTTGGAATGGCTGCCGCTGCCGACCACGTTCCAGACCATCGTGTTTTGCCCCGGCGACTCGGTCGCGCTCGGCGGCAATTTTTACACGCAGCCCGACACGGTGACGCTCATCCTCCCGGCCACGACGGGCTGTGACACGGTGGCCACTTATTACCTCGAATTGCTGCCGCAACCTGTTCTAAATCAAACGATTGAGTTTTGTCGAGGCGACACGGTCGCGCTCTTTGGCACGCTTTACACCCAGCCCACGACAGTCGTTTTGAACCTCCCGGCCACGACGGGTTGCGACACGGTGGCGACCTACACCCTGCAATATTTGGTGCCCGCGCAGCCGACTTCGTTGGCGATAAATTGCCCGGCAAATGTCACCGTGCAAGCGGCCACGCCCGCCGCGACGGGTGCGGTGGCAAATTTCGTGCAGCCGACGGCCACGTCCGATTGCCCGTGTCCGGGCATCCAAATCGGGCAAACGTCGGGCTTGGCAAGTGGCAGCACCTTCCCAATCGGCACGACGGCAGTGTGTTTTTCGGCCCTCGATTCGTGCGGGAAAACGGCGAATTGCTGCTTCAATGTGCAGGTTTTGCCCGCCGAAAACCCCTGCGACGTGAAAACGAACAGCTGCATCAAATGGGAATTGCTGAGCATCACGGCCAACCCTGCGGGCGAAAAAACCTACCGCATCCGCTTGACCAACAACTGCACGAGCCGCCTGACTTTCGCCTATTTCCAAGTCCCGACGGGCGTGCAAGCCGTCGGCCCGGCGAACAACAGCACGTTCGAGGCGGCCAGCGGACGCGAGTACGAGGTGCGGAACCCGAATTACTCGCCGTATTATTCCGTGCGGTTCAAGCCTTTTGGCGCGGGGATGGTCAGCGGCGAATCGGATATTTTCTCGTACGTGTTGCCCAATCAGGCCGGGCCGAATTACATCAACGTCGGGGCGCGGCTCGAAAACAAGGCGTACATCGAGGCGCATTTGAACACGTTTGACTGCCCAATCGGGGTCACGCCCGGCACCGGCCCCAAACCAAGCGACCAAGACCCGCCCAACCCGCCGGGCACCACGAGCAAATTGACCGCCTTCCCGAACCCGACCAACGGCGAACTTTTTGTGGATTTCTCCAATTGGGCTGCCCAAACCGCCCGTTTCCGGGTCGTGAACGCGCAAGGCCGCCTCGTGGCCGAGCACCGGGCGAACATCGCGCCGCACATCCAGCCCATCGCGCTGCCGAACAATTTGCCCGATGGCATTTACTTCCTTGAAGTGCTGCCCGACGGCGGCGAGCGCAAAGTGGCGCGGTTCGTGGTGCGGAATTGAGGCAAGTTGAAAAAGAGGAAAGCTCGAAAAATTGAAGCGGGCGCACCGGGTTTGGTCGGTGCGCCCGCTTTGTGTTGAGGTCTTGCTTCCCTTTTTTCAGATGTGAGCAAGCCTCCAAATGCAATTTTTCGGCAACTGTGCTACCTTGCAATATGGTTTTGCAAGCACTTGGTTTGCGGACTGAGTTACTTGTACTCTACTATGGACAGGGTTGCGGGCGCAAACTTGTCGGGAGTGGTGGCAAACCGTACTTCCCTGTAATTAATAAACAATAAAAACATATCAAATATGAATAAAGATATAAAGCTGTGGGACAAAGACCAAAACTATATCTGGGGAAGATTGGAGGGCACAGATATAAAGCTGTGGGACAAAGACCAAAACTATATCTGGGGAAGATTGGAGGGCACAGATATAAAGCTATGGGACAAAGACCAAAACTATATCTGGGGAAGATTGGAGTAAAAACTACAGGGAACAAAGTGAAAATATTCATGAGGGCTATGCGCCCTCACGCCATTTGCATAGACCGTTAGCAGCAAAATCAAAAAAACTCCGCCGGGCACATGCTCAGCGGAGTTTTTGCATTAATCGGCAAAGGCGTATTGAAGTAGGAATTTTTGAGGCGTGTTGACCGGATACGCTCGACCCAGCCCACCTCAATTTTTATCTTTTTTCGCCTCGCCCTGCTTTTTGGCGATTTCGTCGTTCAGTTTTTTCAGCTGTTCCTCGGCGGCTTTGACCTCAGCCAATTTCCGGTCGAGTTCGGTTTGCGCGGTTTTTTGCTGCTGCTCGGCGCGTTGTTTTTCCTCCAACGCGGTCTTGGTTTGTTGTTCGGCTCGTTGCTGCTCGGCTTGCTCGGCGATGGTGCGCTGTTTGGCGGCATCGGCTTTTTTGCCTTCTTCTGCGATTTTGGCAGCGGTTTCGGCTTTGATGCGGGCCAGTTCCTCGGCGGACTGGGCCTTGATGTCGGCAATGGTTTTGGTCTCGGTGTCTTTGACTTGGGCGATGTTGGCGGCTGATTCTTGCTTGGCTTTGTACACCAAATCGGTCGCTTCCTTTTGGGCGGCGGCGATTTCGGCGAGCGATTTTTTTCGGGCTTCCTCTGCGTCGCGGATGTAAAGTGCGCGTTTGTCCTCCGCGTCTTTGCGGGCGGCGGCCACGTCGGCGGCGGCTTGGGCGCGGGCATCGGCGACTTCTTTGCGGGATTTGTCCTGTGCGTCGGCGACCTCTTTGGCATATTGCGCCTTTTTGTCGTCGGCTTCTTTCTTCGCGGCGGTGATGGCGGCAATGGATTGCTGCTTGGCGGCGGCAACTTCTTTCGCGGCATTTTCCTTCGCGGTGGCGATGGCGTTCGCGGCTTCTTCTTTGGTTTTGGCGACGGATTCGGCGGCCTCTTGCTTGGCGCGGGCGGCGTTTTCTTTCGCGGTCTTGATCTCGTTGGCAGCCAACTGATTGGCAGCTGCAACCTCCGAAGCGGCTTTTTCGCGGGCGGAGGCCACGTCGTTGGCGAGGGTTTGACGGATTTTCGAGGAGTTTTCGCGGGCCAGACGCACCGAATCGGCTTCTGCGGCCTTTATTTTGGCAACTTCCGAAGCAGACTGCCGCTTGGCTTCGGAGACAGCGTTGGCCGATTCTTGCTGGGCGCGGACTTGCTGCTCGCGGGCGGTTGCGATGGCGTTGGCGGCTTCCTCGCGGGCTTTGGCGACCTCGGCGGCGGCTTTTTCTTTGGCCGAAACCACCTCCTGCGCGCTCATGCTTTGGGTTTCCTGTTGCTTCTTTTTGGCATCGGCGATGGCGGCCATTGCCTCGGCCTGAATCTGCTTGATGCGCTCGTCGGCGGTCAATTTGGACTTGGCAACCTCGTCGGTGTATTGTTTTTGGGCTTGGTCGGCTTTGCTGCTGGCTTCCTGCACTTTGGCACGGGCTTCTTCGGCAGCTTTTTGGGCTTCGGCGGCGGCTGTCTCGCGGGCTTTCTGGACGGCGAGCGCGCTTTCTTGCTTGATTTTGGCCTCTTGTTCTTTGGCGGCGGCGATGGCTTTCGCCAAATCTTCCTGCACCTTGGCGATTTCGGCATCAGCCTTTTGGCGGGAAGTCTGCACTTGGGCGGCGATTTCGTCGCGCTCGGCTTTGGCTCTGGCTTGTGCCTCTGTGATGGCTTTGGCGGATTCTTCCTGCACTTGCTGGACGGTTTGCGCGGCTTTTTGCTTGTTTTCGGCTACGTCCTTGGCGATGTTGGCTTTGTCCTCGTTTGCTTTTTGTTGCTCGTTTTGGACGGCGGCGCGGGTTTCTTGGATTTCGTCGGCGGCTTTTTTCTTGGCCTCGGCGACTTGGAGGGCGGCGGCTTCTTTCTGTTTGGCGACGCTTTCGCGGAGCTCGGCCAGTTCGTTCGCGCTGTTTTGCTGGACGAGGGCTTTTTCCTCGGCGGCCTTGCGGCGTGTTTCGGCCAGTTCGAGGGCGACTTTTTGTTTTTCGAGGACTGCGTTTTCGCGGATTTGCCCGACCTCGTTGGCTTGGTCTTCGCGGATTTTCAGGATTTGCTCGGCGGCGGTTTTTTTGGCGGAGACCACGTCGTCGGCGGTGCGGTTGGTCTCGGACTTGGCTTTTTCGCGGGCCTCGGCGACCATGCGGGTGCTTTCTTCGCGGATGCGCTTGAGTTCGTCCTCCGCATTGGTGCGGGCGGTGGCAATCTCGTCGGAGTATTGAAGTTTGGCCTGTTCGAGTTTTTCTTTGGTGGCGGCGATTTCTTTGGCGGCGTTTTCGCGGGCTTTTTGCACCTCTTCCGCGCTGCTGGTGCGGGCTTTTTGGATTTGTTCGGCGGCTTCGCGGCGGGCGGTCTCGACGGTCAGGTTGATTTTCGACATCGCGCTATCGGCCTTGCTGCGGTTGGCGTTGATGATAGCCTGCGTCTCGGCTTTGGCTTTTTCGATTTCTTCGAGGCTGGATTTGCGGGCGGCGAGCACCTCGTTGGCATATTCAAGTTTTTTCTGGTTGGCGGCTTCGCGGGCGGCGGCCACGTCGGCTTGCAACTGGGCTTTGATGGATTCGCCCCGGCTTTTTTCGGCGGCGATTTCGGCGCGGATGGTCTCTTTGGTTTTTTCCAGTTCGGCGCGGAGGTTGGTCACTTCGTTGTCGCTGGTGGGGGCGGCGGTGCCGCCGGGGGCCGTGCCACCTGTGCCGCTGCTGGGTGTGCCGCCTGTGGCGGGCTTGTTCGAGCCGGGTTTCAGGACGAGTGCGCTGCCGGTGTCTTTGACCGCACTTTTGTCCAAAACACCACTGAAACAGGCCGCCAAGTTCTTGAACTCGACTTGCCGGTTCGGGTTGACGGTGAATTTGTACTTCTGCCTGTCCACGAAGTTGATGAAGTTCACGCCGGCGATGGTGCTGCTGGCGAACCACGCGACTGCGTCCATGTCGAGCCGCAAGATGTTACGGTGGACGGGCGTACTGCCGGGCACGACCTCGCCCATAGCCACGAACTTGTAGGTGCGCTCGCCCCCTTTGTCGTCGGCGAAAATCACTTGGTCATCTTGGTTGAACTCGATGCCGCCGGAGGAGGCCATGCGGGCGAAGATGCCTTTGTCGTCGGTAAAAAAATCAATGGAATAGTTGTAGTTGCCCCGGACGATGAAGGTGACGCTTGTCGTGCGGACGATCTGGATGCCGCCCAATTTTTTGTTTTCGATTATTTGGCTGCCGCAATCTTGGGCGAATGAGCGGGCGACAGCAAAAAAGGGCAGCAAGAGGAGCGCAGCGAAGCGTGATAAAGACTGCATGACGGTAAACTTTAATGTTGTGTACGCGGAGGAGACATGGGTGCCGGGGCTTTTGAACGGGAAAAGTAGGCCGCTTTTTCTGGGAAAAACATACTTCCTCAAAATTTCTCTCGGCTCAAACATATTTTAGCCAATCGCTGTCTTTGCCGAATTACTTTTTGACATCGAAAAAACTGCCCGCCTCGAACACGCGGTTTTCGCCGTGCTGGTACAGCACATAATTGAAGCCGGGGTGTACCGAAAAGGCTCCGTGCCGCCCTTTTTTGTCTATCGCCACAAGGCCGACCTGTGCCTCGGCGGTGTCCTGCGGGTACTTTTTCACGATGCGGCGGATGACCGATTCGCAGGCCCGCTGCGGGCTTTTGCCGCGCCGCATCTCCTCGACGACCAAAAACGTGGCCAGCGTTCGGAGCATGATTTCGCCCAACCCGGTCGCTGCCGCGCCGCCCACCTCGTCGTCCACGAACAGGCCCGCGCCGATGATGGGGCTGTCGCCCACGCGCCCGCGCATCTTGAAAGCCAAGCCGCTGGTGGTGCAGGCCCCTGCGATATGTTGTTGATTGTCAATAGCTAACATCCCAATCGTGTCGTGCCGCTCGACGTTGATGACAGGCTTGTACTTGGCCTCGATTTTCCATTTTTCCCATGCTTGGCGGGCGTTTTCGGTCAGCAGGTTCTCCTTCGGGAAACCCTCCGCGAGCGCGAACTGCAACGCGCCCTCGCCGATGAGCATGACGTGCGGCGTTTTTTCCATCACGCGCCGCGCCACCGAAATCGGGTGCATGATGTGCTCCAAGCCGCAGACCGACCCGGCCCGGCCCAGCGCGTCCATGATGCAGGCATCGAGCGTCACGTTGCCGTCGCGGTCGGGCATGCCGCCGTAGCCCACGCTGGTATCTTCGGGGTCGGCTTCCGGCACCCGCGCACCTGTTTCGACGGCATCGAGTGCCGTACCGCTGCGCGAAAGCACCTCCCAAGCGGCGGCGGTCGCTTTCACGTTCGGCCCCCAAGTGGCGATGACCACCGGGGATGCACCGCGCTCGGCAGGGGCAAACTGCTCGATTTTTTTTGACCAGAAATCGGCACTTCCAGCCGCGAGGCCGCCGAGCAGGGAATTTTGGAGAAATTTGCGTCGGGAAAACATTTTAGGATAAAACTGGAGATATGATGTTTGAAAATTTGGTTCAACGAGGGCGAAGGTCAATCTTTTCGCTTAGTCCAATGCCCTTTTGCGGGCATATTGCCATGAAAAAAAAATTGGTTGCGATGCTGGTAGCCCTCGCCCTTTGGGGTGGCTGCCGGCCTTCCAAGCCCGCCCCCGACGACCCGGCCATCTGGCAAAAAGTGAAGATTGACTTCCGCCGGTTCGACGAAAACGGCCTGACCGGGCCGCCCAATGGCAAGGTGGCGGCGCACTACGAGTTTTGCATCCCGGCAAGCGAGGAGGCGTGGCGGGCCGTGCAAAAGATTGACCCGACGGCCCAAAAAAACGCCGGGCGCGGGCGCGCCGGGTGCGGCAAAGGCGAGCAATTGGTCATCGGCACGACCCAACAAAAAAACTACAGGCGTGTGCTGTACGAGTTGGCACGGCTCGGTTTCGTCCGGGAAATCCAGCAGACTTTTTGGGAATGAATTGTGAGGCGGGCGCGTCGCAAATCCGGGAGATATGCCGACTTGCCTAAATGTATCAACGGGAGTGTTTTTTTGCAATATGGCCGACTTTTGTAGAAAACAATTTTTTGAATCGCCGCATTGGCGCAATAATTGCAACCGATTAGCACCTCCCGCCAAATCGAACAAATCTCACGAACATGAATCCCGCCGCTTTTCAGATTGACCGCCACTTCTTGTTTTTGCACGCCGACAACCTCGCCGTATTTGCCGAGCGCGTGCTCCGCAACACCGCCCAAAACCCGAACTTCCGCAAGCCCGACGAACTCTGGGAGGAGCTCCGCCAGTGCTGCCATTCCCTCCGGGCGACGATGGAAAACCAGTTCCTGAAACGGAAAGAACGCACCGATGCAGTGCGGGCAAAAGAGGCGCGACTGCTCGCCGCCCTCGAAAAAATGGCGACCCACATCGAGCGCAACCTCCAATTCAAATCCGACGCGCTTTCGTCGGGCTTCCACCTGCACAACGACCACGCCAAAGCCGAGACGCGCCGCAAACAGCGGATGTCCGTAAAAATAGCCCGGCTGGCAGCAGTTGGATGATTGGCTTCGTGCCTGCGCTCAGCCCTGTTTCAGGGCGTATAGGTCAAAATTCAGGTGCGCCGGCAATGCCTGCACCGCGCCCGGAAACTGGTAATAATCCGGCAGCCCAGCGAACCGCAGCTCGCGGACGTAGCGGTAAAGCAGGCGATAAATCTCGGAATCAGGCATGAGTTCGCCGCTCAGCGTGAGCGGAACCTCCAAGGGGTTGAGGCGCAGCTGCTCGAAAGGCAGCAGCGTGAAGTAGAGGCAATCGCTGGCTTTGACGAACGAAAAAGTGTTGAAAAACAGCAGGTGTTTGCGGTCGAAAACGGCGATTTGCGCCACTTGGTTGCGGAAATTCAGGAACACATCGTAGTCATTGCGGCGCGCCAAACGGTGCCAAGCCCGGAGCAGTGCCGACGAGGCATGGCCAAGTTTTTCCTTCGGGAAATATTGCTCGCAGACCTTGGCCGCGCTGGCCTCGACGGCAAACACCAGTTTGGAATCGAAATCGGGCAAATCGTCAAAATGGTAATTCAGCGGGATGCCCGCCCGCAACAGCAAATTGAAATACGCCGGCAACTCGGCGGGGTTGAACAGGCGGTTGGGCACGAGCGTGGCCGCTTGGTTGAACACCGCGCAGCGCGTGCGCCCGAATGGCAGCCGCAGTTTTTCGTCGCCGCCCAAAATCCGGCGCACCGCCGACTCCACTTGCCGAAAACTGCCCGCCGTGCCGGGAAAAAACCACGATTTCAGGGCCAACACTTCGCCAGCCTCGTCGGCCACCGAAAACGAAAGCCCGTCCGTGCCGACCAGCAGCGCAAGCTCGTAGCTGCCCGCCCGCCCGGCATCGAACCGCCTGTCCGTGATGTCCAGATTGATTTTTTCCATGCGTTTTTAGTTGAGGGTAAAGGTGGTACAAATTCCGAACAGGGCAACCACCCGCCTCACACCACTTCCCCGAACAAGTCGTACTCTTCCGCCCCAGTGATGCGGACGTTGGCGAAATCGCCCAGCCGGACGTAGTTTTTCTTCGCGGCCACGAGCACCTCGTTGTCCACTTCCGGCGAATCGGACTCGGTGCGGCCAATGAAATATTTGCCCTCCTTGCGGTCGAAAAGTGTGCGGAAAACCTGCCCGACTTTGGCCTCGTTTTTCGCCAGCGAGATTTCCTGCTGGATTTCCATGAGGCGGCTGGCGCGTTCGGCTTTGACTTCGGCTGGCACGTCGTCGGGCGCGTCGTAGGCGCGGGTGCTTTCCTCGTGCGAATACTGGAAAACGCCGACGCGCTCGAACTGCATGGCCTCAACGAAGCGGCATAACTCATCAAACTCTGCGTCCGTCTCACCGGGATAGCCCACCAAAAACGTAGTGCGAAGAGCCACATTGGGCACTTTTTCGCGGATTTTGGCAATCAAATCCTCCGTTTCGGCGCGGGTAATTTGGCGGCGCATCCGCTCCAAAACCCCGTCGGCGGCGTGTTGGAGCGGCATATCGAGGTAGTTGCAAACCTTCGGGAGCGCGGCCATCGCGTCCATGATTTCGAGCGGGAACTTGGACGGGTAGGCATAGTGCAGGCGAATCCACTCGATGCCCTCCACCTCGGCCAGCGCGTGGAGCAGGCGCGGCAACTCGCGTTTTTTGTAAATATCGAGGCCGTAATAGGTCAGTTCTTGGGCGATGAGCATGAGTTCTTTCACGCCCCGCCGCGCCAAGTTTTTGGCCTCGAAAACCAGCTCTTCGATTGGGCGGCTGACGTGCCCGCCGCGCATGAGCGGGATGGCACAAAACGAGCAGGTGCGGTTGCAGCCCTCCGAAATTTTCAGGTAAGCATAGTGCGGCAGCGTGGTGATTTGCCGTTCGCCGAGCAGCTCGTGCTTGTAGTCGGCGTTGAGTTTGGCGAGCAGGGCGGGCATTTCGAGGGTGCCGAACCAAGCGTCCACCTCCGGGATTTCGAGCGAAAGGTCGTCGCGGTAACGCTGTGAAAGACAGCCAGTTACATAGAGTTTTTCGATGTCGCCCGCCTGTTTCGCGCCGGCGTATTCGATGATGGTATCAATGCTCTCCTTCTTCGCCACATCAATGAAGCCGCAGGTGTTCACGATGATGACGTTCGCCCGCTCGTCGCGGCTGTCGTGTACCACCTCGAAGTCGTTGCCGCGCAGCTGCGTGATGAGGTTCTCGCTGTCCACCACATTTTTGGAGCAGCCGAGCGTGATGACGTTGACTTTATCCTTCCGAAAAGACTTGGTTTTCATATTGGCGGCAAATGTCCGGCAAAAAGGGGCAAAATTTATGGGACGCACTACTTTTGCCGCCCGAATTTGGTTGATTGGCTGGTTCGTTGGCTGGTTCATTGGTGCCGGACTAATCAATCAGCCAACGAATCAACCAATCAACCAGCCATCAAAACATGACGCAAAGCGCACTCCTCGACCAACTCGAAATTGACATCCGCGACCTGCTCGAAATCGTGCGGGCGGAGCTGGGCCGAGCCGACAACCAAGTGCTGACGCAACGCCCCGCGCCCGATGCTTGGAATGCGCTGGAATGTTTCGCACACCTGAACGCCGTGTGCAACCTCTATTTCCCAAAAATCGAAAAGGCCATCCACAAGGCCAAAGCCCGCCAATGGCGACCGGGCGATGAGGTAAAATACAACTGGACGGGCCAACGTGCCGTCCGCGCCGTTGACCCGTCCAATTTGTCCCGCAAAAAACACCGCAGCCCCAAACGTTTCGATTTTCAGTTCCAACCCGTCCCGCCGACGGCACTCAAAGCCTTCCTCATCAATTACGAAATGCTGCTGCGCTTTGTCCAGCAATGCCGCGACGTGGACTTGAACCGCCCGCGCATCCCGACGGGGCGTTTTTCGCTGTTCAGTTTCCGGCTCGGCAATTTGCTCGAATACTATGTGCTGCACGCCAAACTGCACGTCGCACAGGCTCTCCACGCAGCGGCAACATTGTCGGCAAAAGTGAGCGGCTGACCCGGCATCGTCGGGCGTTCCGCCAATCGGCTCAATCCATTTTCACGAATTGCCTGACCCAATCCTGCCCGCCGGGCGCGGACAATCGGATGCAATAAATGCCCGCTGGCAGGTGACGCACATCGAGCGAGTACTGCCTGTCCGCCATCGTGAAACGGCGAAGCAACGCCCCCCGCGCATCCATGACCAAGCCCCAAGCCAGAGCGAATCATCGGGTGTTCCGAGATTTTGAAAACAGGCTCGTCGTCCCGCGCCCCGCGTTTCCGGTGTTCGGGTCGGGGAAGAAAAAACCGTGCGTGGCAAGGTGCAGTACCTGCGGCGACGGCGCGAGCGAGCCGACGGTCTTGAAAAAATCCTCGCTGGCGGCGAAGCCCGTTTTGAGCTCGGTTTTTGAAAACAGCATCGTGCAGGATGGTCGCCGCGAGCTCGATTTCCACGCCCGTCCACTACAGGAACTCCCACGAGTTGCCGCCGCCGCGCAGGGTCGAGTCCGTGTTTTCAAAACCGAGGCCGCGCCGCGCCGGAAACCAACACAAGCGCAGCATACATCCGCTGTTCGCTGGGTTGCGGGTTTGACAACCGATAGTCAACGAACTCAACAGCGGCCTCGCCGGGGCGCAGCCGGTCGCGCACCTGCTGCCACGAAACCTGCCGGGTCGTTGCCCCGAAACTGGCGACCGTACGGGCGAGGTCTTTTTCGAGTGCGTTGGTTTTTTCTTCGAGTTCGGCGGTGTTCGGGCGGGCTGCGATGGGTTTCGACAAGGCAGCGGCGAGGCCGTGTGAAGCAAGCGTTGGCATAAGGCTCGGACATTCGGCCCGCGTGTTCAAGCGTCAGATTTTCAATGATTTGCGTAGTGATAAAGGCTTGTTCAAAGTTGGATTGCAAAGTTTGGGTACGGACGAGCAGGTGCAAGCTGTCTATGATTTTTTGACCACCGACGGGTCCATCGTTTGCCCCAACAGTCCCGTTGGCAAAGACAACAGCAGGAAAAGGAATCTGAATTTTGCGGTTTTCATTTTGAAAAACAGGTTTAGAGTATGTTTTAAAATTTGAGGGGAAGTTTTTACGGATTTTTCTCCCAAGGAGTCTGCTGGGACAAATAGTGTTCAGTCCCGTAGGGACGGCCACGTTTATAGCATCGAATGGAGAAAAATTTGGCAAGTCCCGTCGGGACGACCCGT
>JBKBIC010000096.1:2025-18280 GCA_046299435.1 Saprospiraceae bacterium | reverse complement strand
ACGGCGGCGGACGGCGCAAACGGCGACCAGTTCGGCTACGCGCTCGGGGTCAGCGGCGAGCGCATGGCCCTCGGCGCGAACCTTGACGACGTGGCCGCGAAGGCCGACCAAGGCTCCATTTACATCTTCAAGGGCGAGGATTGCCCGGGCGCGGCACGCCCGGAAAGCATCGCGTTTTCCCAGCCTCATGGGCTTGCCCCCGCGCCGTCCGTGCGATGCTGGCCCAACCCCTTCCGCGACGAACTGGCGATTGAAATCAACGCCGAAGGGGCGGTGCAACTGACCGTGACCGACGCAGCAGGCCGCGTGATGGCGAGCATGGGCTTGCCCATAGGGCAGGTGCGTTTCGACTTGAATACCAGCGAGTTCCGTGCGGGCCTTTACTTCGTACAGGTCACGGCTGGCAACAGCGTTCGAGTGCTGCCCGTCGCACTGGTCAGGTGAGTTCGGGGCAAATTGAGACCCAATGACAGACCAGCCCCGCCAGACTTTGCGTCTGGCGGGGCTGTTTCGTTACACTTTCTCCTGCCGCACCTGCGATTATGTTGAGCAAAGGGGCAAGGAACAATGTCTTTACAAGTCGGTTACATCCTTTTACAGCCTGCGAATGGCCGAGATTGCCGACTTGCCCCACTTTTGCTGTATTGTTTCATAGAAAAAAAACGGTTTTCAAATGACAAAAACTACCTGCCTCGTGGCCGCCTTTTTCGCCTGCTTTTGCGTGGCTTGCCCCGCGCAAGAACTTTTCACGACCTGTTCCGCCGCTTTTTTGGGCGACAAAATCATCGTGGACGATTATTCGCCGAGCGGCAAATGCACGTTGCCCGCCGATGCAAAAGGCATACTCACGGTCTGCACGACAGACTCGCACGACGGGAACACGATTTTTGCGAAGGCCAAAATCAAGTTCAAAATCGCCCTCCGCGACAGTACCTCCAAGACGCTCATCATGTTCGCGGACAAAACTTTCGAGCAGGTGGACATCCAAAAAGTGCTGGCCCAATGCAAAAAAGGCGACCACATCGTCCTGCTGACCCTCGACAACAAGTACGCACTGCCGCACAACGAAATTTTGGTGAAGTAGCCCCCGTTTGAGCACGGAACGGCAGTTTTTTGAAAAAAGCGGGCTTGTCGCCTTTGGGCCTCGAACCCGCCCAAACCTGCCGTTTCTTTCCCGCATGAAAAAACGACTGTTGTTTGCCTTGTTCGCAGTGGCGGTTTCGCTGGTAGCCCGTGCACAAAACCCGCTGTTCGACGACACGCGAGTACCTTCCATTTTCGTCGAGATGCCGCAGGATTCGTTCGATTTTTTGGTCGAGAACCGCGTCAACGACCGCTACCTCCGGGCGCGTTTCATTTTTGAAACGGACGGCCCCGCCGCCGGGCGCGACACGCTGGAATCCACTGGCATCCGCTTGCGCGGCAACACCTCGTTGGCTGCCCAGAAAAAGTCTTTCAAGTTGAGTTTCAACGAGTTCGAGGCGGGGCGCAAATACCGGGGCGTGAAAAAACTCAACCTCATCGGGAGCCACAACGACCCGACGATGGTGCGCCAAAAACTTTTTTACGACATCTGGAACCGCGCCGGGCTGCCCCGTCGCCGGGTTTCGTTCGTCAAATTGTTCGTCAACGGCGCGTACCGGGGGCTGTATTCCAACGTCGAGGAGATTGACAAAGAGTGGCTCGAACGGGTGTTCCCCGACAACGACGGCAACCTCTACAAATGCACCTATCCGGCGGATTTGGCCCCACTTGGCCCATCGCAAGCAGCCTACAAAGCCATCCTCAACAACCCAACGACCCGCGCCTACGACCTCGTGACCAACGAATCGGCGGACGATTATTCGGGTTTTGTGCGCTTCGTCTTGGAACTGAACAAGCCCGTGAACACGGATTTTGAGGCCAATATCCAGTCAGTCTTGAACGTGCAGGGCTACTTGAAGGCCCTCGCCGTCGAGGTCGCCACCGGGCACTGGGACGATTATTCGTACAACAAAAACAACTACTACCTATACGACAACCCAACGACCGGCCGCTTCGAGTTCATCTCTTACGACGGCGACAACACGCTCGGCGTGGACTGGATAGGCCGCGACTGGGCCACACGCGACGTGTACGCTTGGCAAAAAACCGGCGAGCCGCGCCCGCTGACCACCCAACTTTTGGCCGTGCCGAATTTCAAACTGGCCTATTCGCGCTACCTCGACACCCTCGCCCGGCAAATCATCCACCCGGATTCCATTTTCCCGCGCATTGATTTTTTTGAAAACCTGCTGGCCGCACCCGCGCAGGACGACATCTGGCGCACCCTCGACTACGGCTACACGCTCGCCGATTTTCATGCCGGCTTCGCGGCACAGGTGGACGGCCACACGCCCTACGGCATCAAGCCTTTTCTCGCCCTCCGCCGCGACAACATCCTCCTGCAAATCGCCGGAATGCTATCGAGTCAATCGCCTGAAAACCAGTCGGTTCCGGGCAAATTCCGCGTGTTCCCAAACCCTGCGGGCGACCAAATCTGGCTGGAACACGATGCGGCAAACGCCTCCGAAATGCTCCAACTCGAATGGCTCGACTTCGCAGGCCGCCCACTCAAAACCACAAAAGCCCCGTCGGGCCTTGTGCCGATGGAGCTTTCTATGGCGGGCCTACCGCTCGGTTTTTACGCAATTCGGATATCTTCGGAAAAAGGTCTGCTCGCTGTGGTGCGCGTGGCAAAGGCAATGCAGGACTGACTTCCCGCTCAGGCCAAGCCTTTCAAAATAGCCGACCAATACATACGCGGCAGCACCTCTTTTTTCAACATATACATCGTCCAGCGTTCCTCCGATTGGTCAAATGGGAAAGTCTCCATCGGCTGGTTGTTGTAGTCGAACTCGGCCAAGACCAACTTGCCGTAGCCTGTGACCAACGGGCACGATGTGTAGCCGAGGTAAGTGGCCGTCGGTTTTCGCCCGGCCATGACGGCCAGCAGGTTCTCGACGACGACGGGGGCCTGTTTGCGGATGGCCGCGCCCGTCTTCGAGGTCGGCAGCCCGGCGGAATCGCCCAGCGAAAAAACATTGGCGTGGCGGACGTGCTGCAACGTGCCTTTGTCCACCTCCACCCAGCCCGCGCCGTTGGCCAGTGAGCTATCGCGGATGAAGTCCGGCGCACTTTGCGGCGGCGTGACGTGGAGCATATCGAACGCCACGTCGTACACTTTGTCCTTGTTCTCGGGACCGAACCCGACGAAGCGGGCGCGGCGGTTCGGGCCGTCAACCTCGGTGAGGTTGACAAAAAAGTTGAGCTGGATGTTGCCGCGCTTGACGACCTCCAACAGCGTTTTTTCGTATTGCGGGACGGCAAAAAGGCGCGTCCCGCCGCTCCAATATTGGATGTCCGCTTTGTCCAAGATGCCGTGCTTTCGGAAATAATCGGCAGCCAAATACATGATTTTGTGCGGTGCGCCGCCACACTTGACGGGCGTGGACGGGTTGTGGAAGATGGCCTTGCCGCCTTTGAAATTGCGGATGCACTCGAACGTGTACGGCGCGGTCTCGAAGGAGTAGTTGCTGCACACATTGTTTTTGCCGAGCGTTTCGGGCAGGCCCTTGATGGCCGACCAGTTGAGCTGGATGCCGGGGCATACGATGAGGTAATCATACGTCAGCGGGCCGTTGTCCAAGTCCACGCGGTTCTGGGCGGGGTCGAAGCCGACGGCTTTTTGTTTGAGCCACTTCGCTCCTTTGGGCATGACGGAGGCCTCGCTGCGCTCGGTTTTTTGGATGTCGAACACGCCGCCGCCCACGAGCGTCCATGCGGGTTGATAGTAGTGTTTGTCGGCAGGGTCAACGATGGCGATGTCCAATCCGGGCTTTTTGCGGAGCAGTTGGGCGGCGGTGGAGATGCCAGCGTTGCCGCCGCCGATGATGACGATTTGGTGGTGCAGCATGACAAAAGGTACGAAAAGAGTGATGTGGATGATTTTTTCGCCCACAAAACTCCCGCGAGCGGGCCGCCGGATGCTTGCACTTTTCGGGGTAGAATCAGGATTAATCAATGGGCAAAACCCGCCACCGTGTCAAAGCCCCACCTGCCGTTTCAAAAACAGGTTCGTCACCTCGTTGCGCGACGACACGTTCAGTTTTTTGAAAATGTTGCCCTGATGGTACTTCACGCCCGGCACCGAAAGCGACATCAGTTGCGCGATTTCAGGGTAAGTCAGGCCCTCGACCAGATAGTGGACAATTTGCCGCTCGATGGGCTTGAGCGCGGCCGCTTCGGCTTCGGCGCGGGCAGCGGGCTTCGGCGAAAAATACTGGATGATGCGCCGCGCCACCGACGACGACACCGCCGAACCGCCCTCCTCGACCACTTCCAAAAGCTGCTCCTCGACTTTTTTCAGTGGTTCGTTTTTCAGCACATAGCCCGTCGCGCCGGAGCAAATGGCTTTGAAAATCGCGTCCGGCTCGTTGAAAACCGTGAACATGATGATGTCCGCGCTGTCGGGCAGCAGTTTTTTCAGCTGTCCGATGGCATCCAACCCGGAAATGCCGGGCAGGTGGATGTCGAGCAGTAGGACGCGGATTTCGAGTTCCGGGCGGTAGTGCCGCATGAATTTTTCGACCGTATCGGTCGCCAAGACGCACCGTACCGGGTTGTCGCCCGCGAAGTGCTGCTGCACGTTCTGGCGGATATCGTGGTTGTCTTCAATGATTGCGAGGTTTATCATCTTTCAGTTTTTTTCATTCAAAAACATCGGGCAATGAAAATATCACCCGGAAAGTAGTTTCGGCCTTGCCAGCATGGAACCGCCCGCCCAGCTGCCGCACCCGCCCGGCCATGCTCTCCAAGCCTTTGCCGGACGAGCTTGCCACCTGCCGCAGCCCGCGAAATTCGTTTTCAATCACGACCGACAGGCTGCGCCCGCGATTCTCCATTTTCAAAAAAACGACTTGGCTCTCCGTGTGCCGCACGATGTTGTGCAGGGCTTCCTTGAAAATCAGCATGACGTGGTGGCGCACCGCCGATTTGAGGTTCCGTTCCGGCTGCGCCAGTTCGATTTCCGTCCGCAGGCGGATGCGGAGCGGTTGGAACAGCATCTCGGCGTGGTCTTGCAGGCGGTTGGCGAGGTCGCCGAGGGTTTGGCGGCGGTCGTCCACCGCCCAGACGATGTCGGCGAGTTTGCCCAAGCTCTCGTCGCTGAGCGAGCCGATTTTTTGGAGGGCTGCGGGCAGTCCGGTATCGGCAATGGGCCGACTGGCGAGCGATTTGGCGAGCACCGAAAGTTGTGATACCGTCGCCGCCACGTCGTCGTGCAGGTCGTCGGCGATGCGTTTCCGCTCGCGGTGCATCTGCTTGACCTGCCGGATTTTCAGGCGGAAATAGCCGACCAGCAACCCCGCGACGGCTGCCAAGGCCAACGCAGCAAACCACCAAGTTTTGTAAAAAATCGGCTCGACACGCAGCCGCAGCCGCCGCTCCGCACTTTGCCGACCGTCGTGGTTGACGGTTTTGAAGCGAAAAACGTAGTCGCCCGCCTCCAAGCGCGTGAACCGCACGACGGGGTGTGTGCCTGCCGCCACCCAATCGGGGTCAAAGCCTTCGAGTTTGTAGAAAAAACGGTTCTGTTCGGGTGCGACCATGTCCGAGGAGGCTAAATAAAACTCCACGAAACGCTCGGTCGGCGCGATTTCGAGCAGCATGGCTTCGAGCGAGTCGCGGTCGGGGTGCATCGTCTCGAACTGCCCGACCATGCGCCCCGGGCGCATGATTTTTGATAAAAATGCCTCCGGCAGGTTGTAGGTTTTTTGGATTTCGGCGGGCAAAAAATGGGTCACGCCGTTCAGCCCACCGAAAAACATCCGCCCGGTGGCAGGCTCGCGCCACGCCGAGGAAGTGTTGAACTCGACGTTTTGCAGCCCGTCGGAGGGGCCAAAATTCAAAAACTGGCGGGTGCGCGGGTCGAATCGGCTCAAACCCCGGTTGGTGCTAATCCACAGTTGCCCGCTCGGTGGGTCGTGGAGGATGCAGTTGATGAAGCCGTCGGGCAAGCCGTCGGCGGGCGTGAACCGGGCGGCGATTTGCCGGGTGCGCAGGTCGAAGCACCACAGCCCCCGCCCGGCGGTGCCGAGCCAGAGCGTGTCGCCGACGAGCAACGAGCCGGGGAAGTCCACCTTTTCAACCAGGGTTTCGGGCGATTGGGGCGTGCCGTCGGACGAGATGGGCACCCGGAAAAGCCCCGCGCTGCTGGGCAAGAGCAGGCTACCGTCGCGGTAGCGTTGCATGGATTTGGTTTGATGCCCCAGCATCGGGAGCGGGAAAAACCGAGGGTTCCGCCCGTCCAAGTCGAAGCGCATCAGCCCCCGGCGAGCGTGCCAGAGGTGCCGCCCGTCGGAGAGGCCGGCGTAGGTCTCGTCTTGGATGTTTGGGTTGATTTTGGGTTCGAACCCGGTTTTTTTGTTGAAAAAATAGAACTCCGCGTAGTCGCCGCCGACGAGAAACCGCGACGGGCCAACAGGCAAAAAGGTGCGCACGACAGGTGCTGGGCTGAACCGGCGCGGTGGGCTGTTGAGCGTTTTTTGAAAAAACAGCTTGTTCTCGACCGTCGAAACCCACAGCCCATCGGCATCGGTGAAAATGGCGCGGGTGCTTTTGCCAAGTGTGTGCGCGAGGTGCCGCAGGCCGGGCTGGCGCGGCGAAAGGACGAAGACCCCCACACGTGTGCCGCACCAGAGGTTGCCGTAGCGGTCGGGTTCGACGGAGTTGGGCAGCCCGATGAGTGCCAGGTGCTCCTTCGGAAAGATGCCCGCGTTCTGTACCGCAAACCTGAAATACTGGTGAAACAGCGCGAAAGGCTCGCACCAAGCGGCGGTATCGGCAGGGAGCGCACCGCGTTGGCACGCATGGAAACGCCCGCCCTCGAACCAACGGACCGATTGCACACCCGCGATGACGAGGTAAGTGGGGCTGCTGCCGCCCATCCTCAAAAAATGCTGGAAAAAATGCGGGCCGATATCCAACCCACCGAACGGCTCGCCCTCGCAACGGCCGCGCCGCAGCACAAGCATCTCATATTTTTCATTCTGTACGAACAAGCCGCCTGCGGGCGCAGGGAACAGCAGCCTCGGAAAACCACCGGGCACCTGCACCGTGTCCAACACCGGGGGCGCGTCGGAGGGCCGTATCCTGAAAAGCGTTTTTCGCTCCTGCGAAGTTTGGCAAAGGGCGAGCAAATGCTGCTCTTCGTCGGCGACCAGCCCAAAAACCGTGTTGTCGAGGATGCGCTCACAGCGGCTGCGGTCGGGCGGCAAGCGAAACAAACCCTGGTTGGCCGCCACCCAGAGCCAACGCCGACTATCCTCGACGACGACCCAAACAAACAGGTTGACATCGGGCGGCAGCGGGAATTTGGCCGAGAAATCGAGCATCTCGTACCCATCCCAACGGAACAGCCCCCGCTCCGTGCCGAGCCAAACCGCCCCGTTTTGCTCGTGGCAAATGCTCAGCACGCCCCGGTCGGCGATGCCCTCGCGGTAGCCGAAATAGTGGACTTCGTATTCCTTTTTTTGCGAAAAGAGGAGCGACGGAGCGAGGAGCAGGCAGAACAAAAAGCGCATCGTGTTCGAGGGTTTCCGACGGCTAAGGTTCGCCAAATTCATTGGCAACCAATCGTTTGCGGGCAGTTTTCTGCGCAAGTCTAACCAGTCGTATAGTTTTCAGGCAAAGAAACTATACGACTGGCTGGATTTTCAAAATAGCCCGCCGCGCCCAAAAACCTGTCGGGAAAGGTGCATTTACCTTTGGCCTGCCGATGCGGTGAGTGTACTGCCTTGCCGCAAAATTTTTCAACACACACACAGACTGACACCCCACGCAACCACCCTGCCACTCGGCGGGCAGGGGGTGTATTTCGTGCGCCGTTTTTCGTGGTGCGCCGACGCACGAAAAACAGCACACGAAACACAAAACACGAAAAAAGAAACACCGCCGGGTCATCCGACTTTTTGAAGAAGTGAGGCATGGCTCGGCGGCTTTTTCAGCCCTGACTGATATTTCATTCCTCACTCTTCAACCCGTTTTTTTTAAACGATGAAAAAACATCCACATCCCCTCGGCTTTGGGGTCGCGCTCGGAGATACGCGCCGCCCCAGTTTTTCAAAAACAATTCAAAAAGGCATTTTAGTCTGGTTGCTGCTCGTGGGCTGGTCGCATTTGTCGGCACAAAACTGCCCGTTTGGCAGCACCGAAGTGTTGAGCGTGACTGCCACTTCGAGTGCCGGCGCGACGCAGACTTGGACGAACACCTCCGGGCAACCCGTTTATGTGCGCATCATCGCCACAGGAGCTGGCGGCGGTCAGGCACGCAACGCATCCGGGACGGTGTACAATGGCGGCACAGGCGCACGAGTTGAAGGCAATTTCACCGTCACCAACGGGCAGACCCTCAGGGCCATCGTGGGCGGTTGGGGCGAGTCGGCGACCGGCAACGTGCAAGGCGGCGGCGGTGGTGGTGGCACGGGCGCGGTGAACGTCTCCACCAGTTCCATCCTGCTGATTGCCGGCGGCGGCAACGGGGCATCGGGAGATGGCATTCAGGGGAGCGGTGCTTTTGCCAATTCTAGCAACGGCGACGGCGGCGGGGTGTCCAACCCTGCTTCGGGCGGCGGGGGCATCAATGGTGCGGGTTCGGCCTCGTTTTATTCATCCAACTGCCCCGGCGGTGGGCAGGTTTCTTTGACGGGGCTTTCGGCAGGTGGCAGTTGCGCCCGTGCGGGCGGCAGCGGCATGGGCGGCGGCGGCGGCTCCGATTATTTCGCCCCGTTCAATTCTTCGACCGGCGGCGGCGGCGGCGGGCAAACTGGCGGCTGGACGACGGGCAGCTTCGCCGCATATTCAATCAATTACGGCTCGAACCAGACCAGTGCTCATGGCACATCGGGCGCAGCGGCAGCCAACACGCCGGGCGTGTGCAAAATCTGCCTCTTGGAATGCACTTTCCCGACGGCTTTCACGGTGACGGGCGGCGGTTCGCTCTGCCCCGGTGGCTCTGGCGCGACGATTGAACTGTCGGGTTCGGAATCCGGCATGACTTACCAAGTTCGCAGGGACGGCAACAACGTCGGCGGCGCGGTCTCCGGCACGGGCAACGCGCTTTCTTTCGGGCCTTACACCACCGGGGGCACTTACACCATCGTGGCAACCAACCCCTCTGGCGGCTGTTCGCTCCCGATGATGGGCAGCGCAACGGTCGCGGCAAGCACCGCACCTTTGGCTTACAACGTGACGGGCGGCGGCGGCCACTGCTACGGCGGCGGCGGCGTGGCAGTCGGGTTGTCAAATTCCGAAAGCGGCATGAGCTATCAATTAAAGCGCGATGGCTCCGACTACGGCGACCCCGTCAGCGGCACGGGCAGCGCGATTACTTTCGGAAACTTCACACAGGCAGGCACCTACACCGTCGTGGCGACCAACCCCACAGGCGGCTGCACCCAAAACATGACCGGCTCGGCGGCCATCTACATTTCGCCGACGATTGCCGGCATCAATTTCTATGAGCCGAGCAATTGCATGGGCAACAACACCACTTGTACGGGCGACGACTACTTCACCGCGGATTTGCTCATGATTTTTTACAACCCGCACGGGATTCCGACATCGGGCTTTGTCACGCTCGAAAGCCCGCACTTGGTCGAAGGCCCCATCAATGTGCCCGCGTCCAGCATGACCAGCAATTTCATCTTCCTCGAAGATGTCGCTTTTGTGGCCGACGGACAAACCGTCACGCTGGAAGTGTCCATGTCCGATTACCCCGATTGTTCGTTCACGACCACCGATTTGACGGCAGCCACGCCGTGCAGCGAAGAATACGTCGCGCCCAACCATACCTCGGTGACACTTTCGGGCATCAGCGATTGCACACAGTTCAACGGAACCTACAACTATGTCTATGACGAAGACTTGAACGGCCACGCTTGGGTACATGAATCCGACCCCAACATCATGGCCTACTACTATTACGAAGACGAATTTTGGCTTTACGACGACGGCACGGGCTACGCAGCGGGCTACGTCGAAATCACGGGCGATATTTTCCCCTGCACAGGCTGGGAAAGCTACGACTGCGACCTTTCGCAAATGGTAATTTCGAGCGACTGCGGCAGCAGCCTGCTGGAAAGAACCTGCGACATCTCCGAAATCACGGTTTCAAACCCCGGTACCTGCAACGACAACGGCACGACAACGGTGGCTGACGACGACTTCCAAGCCACCGTAACCGTCAAATTTGCCTACGCCCCCAGCACCGGAAACTTGACCGTGAAGCACGGCCCGACCGTCGTCGCCACCAAATCCGCCGCCGACCTCTCCTGCGTGACGGAGTGGACTTTTGAAAACGTACTCCTTGCGGCAAACGGCTCGGACATCATCCTGACCGCCGAGTTTGGCACTGAATGCACGTTCACCAGCCCAAGCCTCGGCACCGCGCCAGCCGCCTGCTCCTGCGTCCCCGTGACCGAAATCTGCAACGGCGTGGACGACGACTGCGACTTGGAAATTGACGAAGACAGCACACCCCCGACGGCTATTTGCAAGCCGGCTTCCGTCACCTTGACCTCCGCTGGCACCGCCATGCTCTCGGCAGCCAGCATCAACCACAACTCTTCGGACGACTGCTCGGCGGCGGGCGACCTGACGCTCACAGCTTCGCCCAACCTGTTTACCTGCTCCGATGCGGGCGGGGTGTCCGTCACCCTCACCGTACACGACGAAGCCGGCAACTCCGCCAGCTGCACGGCCACCGTCACCGTCCTCGATGTGCTGCACCACACGCAGAAAGTGCAGCGCATGGCCTCCGACGGCCTCGCGGGCGACAACCTCGGCTGGGGCATTGCCATTGACGGCCAAATACTCATCAGCGGCGCACCTAATGACAAAATCGGAACCCAAAACAAGCAAGGCTCGGCCTACGTCTTTTTGCAAAATCAGGGCAGCACGGACAATTGGGGCCAACTGAAACAAATCAAAGCCAGCGACGGCGCGGCGGTGGACTACTTCGGCAACGCCATTTCAGTGGACGGTTCGACAGCCCTCGTCGGGGCGCACGGCGACAACGTCGGCACGACGACCGATGCAGGCTCGGCCTACATCTTCGAAAAAGACCTCGGCAGCCCCAACAACTGGGGCCAGCGCACGAGCATTGTCGCCCGCGACGGGGCAACCGCCGAAAGCGCGGCCTACGACTACTTTGCCAATGCCGTCGCCCTCAAAAACGGGCGGGCGGTCATCGGAGCGGCCAAGAAAAAAATCGGGGCGAACACCTCGCAAGGCGCGGCATACATCTACGAAAAGGACGCAGGCGGCCCCAACAACTGGGGCAACGTGCGGAAGCTCACCGCTTCTGACGGCGCGGCCAACAATTTCTTCGGTCAATCCGTCGCCCAATCCGGCAACCTCGTGCTCGTCGGCGCGAACGGCAACCTCAGCAACCGGGGCGCGGCATACCTCTTCGACGGCTCAAACAACTGGGCGCAACTCCAAAAATTGACGGCCTCCGACGCGGCCGTGGGCGACGGCTTTGGCACAAGCCTCTCATTGACAGACGATTATGCCCTCATCAGCGCGATGAACAAAGCTACCTATACTGGCGCAGCCTACGTTTTCAAAAACACGGCTGGCACATGGTCGCAAATCAAAAAACTGACCGCCTCCGACGGCGCAGCAAACGACCGCTTCGGCGCATCGGTGGCACTCTCCGGCGATTATGCTTATGTGGCAGCCCTCCGTGCGAACAGCGACGCGGGCGCGGTGTACGTCTTCCACAAAAACACGGGCGGCCCCGACAACTGGGGTGAAATCGGCAAATACACCGCCGAAAGTCCCGCATCGGGCGACCAGTTCGGCTACGCACTGGCAACCAGCGGCCAATACATTGCCATCGGCGCGAACCTCGACGACGTGGGAGCAAAGGCCGACCAAGGCTCCGTGTACGTTTTCAAAGGCGAGGACTGCCCAGACATGACGCGCCCCGCCGCCACCGCCACCGCCGCCGCTCGTGGCCTCGCCGTCTCGCCGTCTGTCCAGTGTTGGCCCAACCCTTTCCGCGACGAACTGACGATTGAAATTGCCCAGTCTGGCATCTCCAATCTGGCATCTGAAATCCAATTCATAGACGCAGTGGGCAGGGTGATGGCACGGGTGGATTTGCCAGCCAGCGCAAGCCGCTTCACGCTGAAAACCGAGAATTTCCGGGCTGGGATGTACTTCGTACAGGTTTCCTCTGAGGGCGGCACACAGGTCGTGCCGGTGGCGTTGGTCAGGTAATAGCCGCCTTCCACGAATTTTCGAGCAGGAAGACACATAGAATCTGGGGCGAAAACGCAGTGTTTTCGTCCCAGATTCGTCGTTTTTAGGCGGCATTTCTCAATCGAAATGTCTGCTGCGGCACACGGACAGGCGTTTTCCAAAAAAATCCATGTCCCGATTGTTGCCTCAATTTGAGGCTTTGCCAAAAGTCCATTGAAACAGCGGGCGAGGAAGCAAAAACCACCCCACCCCCACCCTGCTCACATCTTTTTCCCGACGAACAAAAAGTACCGCCACAGCCCGAAATAGGCCGGGCGCACCCGCGCGAACACGGGCCGGAAACGCTGGCGCAGCGCGGGCAGCAAGTGGCCGTCCATGCGGACGTGGTTTTGGCGCATCCACCAACGGAAGGCCCCGACGGGCGAATCGTGAAAATCCACGACGGCGATTTTGCCGCCCGGCGGCAGGTCGTCGAGTGCCCGGTCGAGCACGGATTCCCAGCCGGGGTTTATCATCGTCAGGCAATAGGACAGCAGCACGACGCTGGGCTGCGCCCCCAAATCGAGGTCAACACCCGGCGCGTACAGGCTCTCTATGAGCCGGACGCGCCCGCCGAACGGGGCCGTTTTTTCCGCCGCCACACGGAGCATATCGGGCGACACATCCACGCCGACGAGCCGCATATCGGGGTGCTGGGCGGCCAGTTTTTGCAAATTGTAGCCCGTGCCGCATCCGACTTCGAGCAAGGTCTGGGTGTTGTGCGTGGAAAGCCGCATGAGGTATTGCAACTCGCGGCGACCGAACAAAAACGACCAGCGCGTGGCCTCGTAAAGTTGGGCTTGCACCCGGTAATATTGGCGCATCCGGTCGGCTTGTTGGGGAGCGGCGGCGGGCGTTTTTTCCATGATTATCAATGGTTTGCGGGCGGCAATCAAACCACGCCCAGATGCACGCTCGCATACGTCCCCACGCGGTCGCGGAGGTGTTCGCGGGCAGTGTTTTCTGTATCGAACCGCAGCCGCTCGCGGACGAAACCGGGCACGAAATCGGCCTGCGGCGCGGCGGAGCGCAGCAGGATTTTCGCGCCGGGCGCACTGTTTTCGAGGATGAGCCGCCACTCTTCGGCCAGCGCGGGGCGGTCGTGCGCGGCCAGCCAGTCTTGGTGGTCGAGCAACACGAAATGGGTGTATTGGCCGGGGTTGCGGCGCAGGAAGCCCGTCAACGTATCCGTGTGCGTACTGATGCGGTGGATGTGCTGGCGGAGCAGGTCGTTGTACTCGCGGCGCAGGTAATTGGGGCAGCAATCGGCGGAATACCTGCCGAAAAAGTACAGTTTCCAGAAATAGTTGTCGCCGACGGGCTGCTCCATGAACACACGGCGGAAGCAAGCGCGGAAATAACCGGCCATGCCGTCGCGGAACGTGGCACGGGCCAACGCCTGCTGCGAAGCCGGCACACCGAGCATACTTTGCACCAAATGGCGGTCGAGCAGCCAAGTGAGCAGGCGGTTCAGCAGGCGCGGTTCGAGGCGGAGGTACAGTTCGCGTTGCTCGTCGAGGTCAGCGCATTGGAAAAGTTGGTGGACGAGCCGCCGGGTTCCGGGCTGGCTTTCGAGGAATTTTTTGACGAAAAAAGCCACCGCGCCCGCCGAGCCGTGATAGTAAAAACTCTTGCGGAGGCCGCGCCCCGAAAACACACCGATTTGACGCTGCCAGTAATCCGCCGGGAACCCGGACAAGGCCGGGCGCAGCGCGTCGTGGAAAACCTCGCGGGCCTGCGGGTGCCAGCCTTCGCCGAAAAACGCCGCCAGCTCGCCGTGCGAAGCCGCCCGGAAGAAGGCTTTTTTGAGTTCGAGCAGGGCGTTTTGGCGGGGGTTCATGTCCACGCAAGCGATGGACGCAGGGCCGTCGAGCAGGTAGTCGAGCGCGTTGCAGCCGGCGGAGGTGAGCATCACGACGCGGCTTTCGGGCGTGAGCCGCAGCAGGGCGCGGTCGCAGCGGGGGTCTTCCCAGCAAGTGTTGTAAATCAGGCTGCCCGTGTGGATGCGCTCGAAAATGGCTTGTTTCAGCATGGTTGGCGGCGGTTTTTCGCCGCAAAGGTGCGCCGCTCGGCGCGCCACGCGCCGCGCCGCGCAAGAGGTAACGGAAACTTAAAGATGATGCCCGCCATAGCCTGCATCTATCCAACCATAGAAAAAATCAGTTTCGTTTATGCTTTTGCTCAATGTTCCTTTGCGCCCGGAAACCCACCTTTGTCAGGTCTGAAGCGTCCTAATTTTCAACCAACCATTTAACAATCATGGAAAAAAACGGAACAGCCAAATGCCCCTTTTCGAGCGGCATGCTGAAACACGTGGCCGGCGGCGGCACCTCCAACCGCGACTGGTGGCCCAACCAGCTGAACTTGGGCATTTTGCGTCAACATTCCTCGCTATCGAACCCTATGGGCGAGGATTTCAACTACGCCGAGGAATTTAAAACACTCGATTTGAACGCCGTCAAAGCGGATATTTTCGACCTGATGACCAACTCGCAGGACTGGTGGCCCGCCGACTACGGGCACTACGGGCCGTTTTTCATCCGCATGGCTTGGCACAGCGCGGGCACTTATCGCATCGCCGACGGGCGCGGCGGCGGGGGCAGCGGAACCCAGCGTTTCGCGCCGCTGAACTCCTGGCCCGACAACGCCAACCTCGACAAGGCCCGCCTCCTCCTCTGGCCCGTGAAACAGAAATACGGTCGCAAGCTCTCGTGGGCCGACCTCATGATTTTGGCCGGCAACTGCGCCCTCGAAAGCATGGGCTTCAAAACCTTCGGCTTCGCCGGGGGCCGCGAGGACGTTTGGGAACCCGAAGAAGACATCTACTGGGGCGCGGAAACCGAGTGGCTCGGCGACAAACGCTACACCGGCGACCGCCAACTCGAAAACCCGCTCGGAGCCGTGCAAATGGGCCTGATTTACGTCAACCCGGAAGGCCCCAACGGCAACCCCGACCCCATCGCCGCCGCCCGCGACATCCGCGAAACCTTCGGGCGCATGGCCATGAACGACGAGGAAACCGTCGCCCTCATCGCCGGCGGGCACTCCTTCGGCAAGACGCACGGCGCAGCCGACCCCGGCAAATACGTCGGGCGCGAACCCGCCGCCGCCGCCATCGAAGAGATGAGCACAGGCTGGAAAAACACCTTCGGCAAAGGCAATGCAGGCGACACAATCACCAGCGGCCTCGAAGGCGCGTGGACGACCACGCCCACCCGTTGGAGCAACAACTTTTTTGAAAACCTCTTCGGCTTCGAGTGGGAACTGACCAAAAGCCCCGCCGGCGCGCACCAATGGGTGCCCAAAAACGGCGCGGGCGCAGGCTCCGTGCCCGACGCACACGATCCCTCGAAACGCCACACCCCGGTCATGCTCACGACCGACCTTTCCCTGCGATTCGACCCGGCTTACGAAAAAATCTCCCGGCGTTTCTTCGAGCACCCCGACGAGTTCGCCGATGCCTTTGCCCGCGCTTGGTTCAAACTGACGCACCGCGACATGGGGCCACGCGCACGCTACCTTGGCCCGGAAGTGCCCGCCGAAGAGCTGATTTGGCAAGACCCCGTCCCGGCTCCCGCGCACCCGCTGGTGGACGCGCAGGACATCGCGGATTTGAAAAACAAAATCCTTGCTTCCGGCCTGACAACTTCGCAGTTGGTCACGACGGCTTGGGCCTCGGCCTCCACCTTCCGGGGTTCGGACAAACGCGGCGGTGCCAACGGCGCACGCATCCGGCTCGCCCCGCAGAAAGATTGGGCCGTGAACAACCCGGCGCAACTGGCCGCAGTTTTGCAAAAATTGGAAGCCATCCAAGCCGAATTCAACGCCGCACAAACGGGCGGCAAACGGGTTTCCATCGCCGATTTGATTGTCCTCGGCGGCTGCGCGGCCATCGAAAAAGCGGCGAAAGATGCCGGGCACGACATCACTG
>JBKBIC010000096.1:0-2015 GCA_046299435.1 Saprospiraceae bacterium | reverse complement strand
TCGCGGCGATGCCTCGCAGGAGCAAACCGATGTCGAGTCCTTCCAAGTTTTGCACCCGCTGGCCGACGGCTTCCGCAACTATTCGAAGCCGCAGATGCCCGTCCACGCGGAAAACCTGCTCATTGACAAAGCGCAACTCCTGACGCTGACCGCCCCCGAAATGACCGCCCTCGTCGGCGGGATGCGGGTGCTTGGCGCGAACTGGGACGGCGCGCACACGGGCGTTTTCACCAAACGCAAAGGCCAGCTGACCAACGACTTTTTCGTCAACTTGCTCGACATGGGCACGACTTGGAGGCCGCTTTCCGAAGCCCAAGACCTCTTCGAGGGCCGCGACCGCCGCACAGGCGACCTGAAATGGGTCGGCTCCCGCGTTGACCTCATTTTTGGGTCGAACACCGAGCTGCGGGCCATCGCCGAGGTGTACGGCTGCGCCGACGGCGAGGCAAAATTTGTGCGGGATTTCGTGGCGGCTTGGGACAAAGTGATGAACTTGGATAGGTTTGATTTGAAATAAGCAAACACGTCCCCGGCGACTCAAGCCGCTGTTTGTGAAAGTTTTATCTGAAAAAAGGGGCGTTTCCTGTGAGGAAACGCCCCTTCTGTTTTGTCCAAACATTGACATCACCGCGTCGGCGACGGCATTTGCGGTGCGTCAATTTTCCTCCACGTTGGGCATCCCGGCGGCGGGCGCAGGTTTGCGGGCGACCGATAGCTGCCAACCGATTTGCAGGAAACTGCGCCCCGTCTCGTCCGTCAACTGGTAGTCGAACTGCCGCACCCAACCAGCGTTCCACGACAGCGGCCCGCGCCGCAGGATGAGGCCGACAAACAAGCGGTTTCGCTCAAAATACGGGGCGCGATTGGTCAGGAAAACTTCGTTCCAGACCGATGCAAACAGCTCGCTGCCGCCCCCCTTCGCCATCGGCACCATGCAGCCCAAGCGGTAGCGAAAACGGTTTCGGTAGCCTCGTGTCGTGAAGCGTTGTTCGGCCCGGTAGCGATGCTCGAAGTGCAGCGGCCCGACGGCGTTTTTGAGGCCCAGTTCCAGCCATGTGCGGATTTCTTGCTGGGCCTTCGGTTTGCGGAAATTGCCCCCGGCAAGGTAGGTGTCGTACCGCCCGCCGCCCGCCGTGATGGAGGCTTGGGCGTTGAGCCGCCAAGAGCCGCCGCCCTTGACCTCGTAGTAGTGGAAATCATCGTAAAAACGCAGGCTCCTGATTTGGGCTTCGCCAAAAAACGTCAGGCGGTCGCTTGGCTGGTGCCGGAGATGGAGCACATTCCAAGTACCCAACTGGGCAAAAAGAGCCGAAACCGGCGAAAACATCAGCAGAAAAAGGACTGAAAACCGGGCGTTCATTTTTGTCCGAAAGGTACGTCGTCGCACCCCGCCCCAAAAAACAGCGTCGGGAAGGCCCGTAGCCTCCCCGACGCTTGCTTAGCTGTTTCGCGGAAAAAACCGCATTATTTCATCTGACGAGTGCGACTGGAACGGTTTGGGTCGCTGCGCCGGTGCCCACCTGCACGAAGTACAGTCCGGGCCGGAGGGCGCCGGTGTTCAGTTCGAGGCGCGGTTGCCCGGCGGGCAGCCCCGCCCGGAGCACCACGCGGCCCGCAGCGTCCGTGACCTGTATCTCGGATGCCGGGTTCGAGGTGCGCGGCTGGACTATTTCAATCGTCAGCGCGTCCGAGAAGGGGCTGGGCCAGCACCGCACCGGCGACGGGGCGGCGGCAGCCGCCGCCGACAGGGCAACGCCCGACGGGCGGGGCAGCCCGCCGCAGTCCTCGCCGTCGAGGACGTACGCGCGGCCCTGGTCAACACGACCAGACACGTCCGACAGCGGCGCGCCCAGCGCGACACGGTCGCCCGAGGCCGCCAGCACGTGCCCGAAACGCTCCCCGGGACTGCCGCCCACAGGCTGGTACTTGCCCACCTCACCCCAGTTGCCCGCGCCGCCCGCGTCCCGGTGGAAGACGTACACAGCCCCCGCGCCCCCGGCCTGGACCGCCGAAAC
>JBKBIC010000095.1:0-18346 GCA_046299435.1 Saprospiraceae bacterium | reverse complement strand
GAACTCGAAGCCTCCTTCCGCGCCGACCTCCAAGCCCGCCTCGACAACGCCCGCCAAAACCCGCTGCCATACACTTACCAACCGCCTGAACTGGCGTGGAAAGCCCTGCAACACCAGACCACCGATGCGGATTTTGAGCGCAGCCCGGAGACGGGCATTTCCCGCGAGGTGACGGACAAGATTTTGGCGAAAATCCTTTCGGTGCCGCCCGGTTTCACGCCGCTGCCACAAATCGCCAAGTTGAACGACGCGAAAAAAGCCCTCGTCGCCGAAGGCAAAATTGACTGGCAGCTGGGCGAACTTTTGGCCTACGGCTCCCTGCTTTTGGAGGGAAAGGACGTGCGCATGAGCGGCCAAGACGTGAAGCGCGGCACGTTCAGCCACCGTCATGCGTGCATCATTGATTCGACTAACTATGTGGAAATCAATCGTTTGGACGGCATCGCCGACCAGCAGGGCAAGTTCCGCATCTTCAACTCGCTGCTCAGCGAATACGCGGTGCTGGGCTTCGAGTACGGCTATTCGCTCGCCACACCCGACGCGCTGGTGGTTTGGGAAGCGCAGTTCGGCGACTTCGCCAACGGCGCGGCGACCATCATTGACCAGTTCATTTTTGCCAGCGAAGCCAAGTGGAAACGCATGAGCGGCATCGTCATGTTGCTGCCGCACGGCTACGAAGGGCAGGGACCGGAGCACTCGTCGGCGCGCCTCGAACGCTTCCTGCAAGGCTGCGCGGAGAACAATATCACCGTCGCCAACCTGACCTCGGCGAGCAATTTTTTCCACCTGCTGCGCCGCCAAATCGTGCGCCCCTTCCGCAAACCGCTGGTGGTCATGTCGCCGAAATCGGGCCTCCGCGCCCCGTTCAACATGGGCACTTTGGCCGAAATCGGCCCCGGCACCCGCTTCCAAGAAATCATGGACGACGGCGCGAAAGACCCGAAAAAGGTGAAAAAAGTGCTCGTTTCCAGCGGAAAAATCTACTACGACCTCCTGAAACGCCAACAAGAAACCCAGCGCGACGACGTGGCCCTCGTGCGTTTGGAGCAGATTTACCCGTTCCCGAAAACGCAATTCGAGGCCATCCTGAAAAAATACCCGAACGCCCGCCCGACGTGGGTTCAAGAGGAGCCGTTCAACATGGGCGCGTGGAGTTACATCGCCACCAACCACAGTCAATACGGTTGGGCTTGTGCCACTCGCCCAGCAGCGGCCAGCCCCGCGACCGGCTTCCCGAGTGCCCACGAATTGCAGCAAAAAGCGGTGGTGGATGCGGCTTTTGCTTGAGCGTGTGAGACGGTGAGAGGGCGGGACGGGGTTGATGTGAGAGGGCGGGGCCACACCGTCTCACACCTCTCCCGTCCCGCCCTCTCACCGTCTCACACCTCTCACCATATCACACATCTCACCCATGCCCGCCAATAAGTTCCTCGCACCCTTCGCCGTCCTCGCGCTCCTTTTCCTCTATTTGGCATGGGAGGTTGACCCCGGCTATGCCAAATATTTGATACCCTGCCTCGTCGTGGCGGCCCTGATTTATGTGTCGTCGCCACAGATAAACTGGTGGTGGTGGCAGCGCAACCCGCCAGATTTGGAGCCGCAGTTCCATGCTTGGTTGGAGCACAACTCGTTGTTTTACAATAGTTTGCCCGCTGCCGAGCGGCGGCATTTCCGCAGCCGCATCTTCCTGCACCGCGAAAACATTGACTGGACTCCGATGGCTTGGCCCGACGAAAAAGTGCCGACCGACGTGCAGCTCGCCATCGCCTCGCAGGCTGCGATGCTCACGCTGGGGCGTGCCGATTTTTTGTTTTCTAAATTCGAAAAAGTCATCGTCTATCCGAAGCCGTTTTTGTCGCCGGAGCACCCCCAGCCGCACGCCTCCGAGTTGTTCGAGCCGGACGGCTGCCTGATTTTTTCCGCCGAGCAACTGATGTTTGCGACGATGCAGCCGGGGCAGTTTTTCAACCCGGTTTTGTACGAATATGCACGGGCGTTCGCGCTGTCGTTCCCTGAAACCCGGCTGCCCATTTTCCCGGACGAGGCTCCGGTCTGGGAAAAACTGGCCCAAGTCGGTGGCCACACGCGCCCGCAAATCGAGGAAACCATCGGCCTGCCCAACTTGGACGCGACGGCTGCGGCGGTGCATCATTTTTTCACTTTTCCGGTGCGGTTCGCGGCGGTTTTCCCGGCGGAAGCCGAGGCCATGCGGCAGGCTTTCCGGCCCTGAATTTGTGCGGAGGAACTATTTGCCCGCCCCGCGCTTTTTAGCCCGGCTCACAGGTACATTTGCACCCCATTTATGGCAAACGACAAGAAAAAACAGCAGTACAAAAAGGTTGAAATCGTCAACCGCCGTGCCCAGCACGAATACTTTTTCACGGATACCTACGAGGCAGGCATCGTGCTTTCCGGCACCGAAATCAAGAGCATCCGGCTCGGCAACACCAACCTGAACGATGCCTATTGCCTGCTCGAACACGGCGAAATGTGGGTTCGCAACCTCTACATCGCCGAGTACGAATACGGCACCCACAGCAACCACGAGGCCCGAAAAACCCGCAAACTGCTGCTCCGCAAAGCCGAACTCCGCAAACTCGAACGCAAAGTGCGCGAGAAAGGCAACACCATCGTGCCGTACAAAATGTACATCAACGACCGGGGCTTCGCCAAACTGACCATCGTGCTGGCGACCGGCAAAAAATCCTACGACAAACGCCACACCATCCAAGCCCGCGACGAAAAACGCAACCTCGACCGCATGACAAAAGCCGCGAAAATGAACCGCAGCGATGATTGAAAATGAAAAGTTGAGGAGCTTGAAAAGTTGAAAATCTGCGCCCAATCGTCGCCACCGCAAACTGCTCACTGCAAATGTCCCTTGCCGAAATCGCCGAAATCCTGCGGGCTGATTGGCTGCAAAAATCCGCGCCCGATGCCCCCGTCGAGCACTTGCTGATTGACTCGCGGCAGGTCAGCGACCCTGCTGCGTCACTATTTTTCGCGCTGGTCGGCAAGCGCAACGACGGCCACAACCATCTGCCCGAATTGTACCGCGCCGGAGTGCGCCATTTCGTTGTCAGTCAGCGGGTTGCACTGGAAAATCTGCCGGAGGCAAACATCCTGCTCGTCGAAAACACCCTCGACGCGCTGCAAAATCTGGCGGCATTTCATCGCGCCAGTTTCGGGAAAAACGACTCAAAACTCGAAACTCTCCGGGAGGAGTCCTTTGGACAAAACTCAAAACCGCTGGTCATCGGCATCACCGGTTCGAACGGCAAAACCATCGTCAAAGAATGGCTGGCACAGTTGCTTTCGGCGGATTTCGCGCTCGTCCGCAGCCCGAAAAGTTACAATTCGCAGGTCGGTGTGCCGCTTTCGGTTTGGCAAATGCAGCCGCAGCATACGCTCGCCATTTTCGAGGCGGGTATTTCGCAACCCGGCGAAATGGAGCGGCTGGCCCGCATCATCCGGCCCGACATCGGCATTTTCACGAACATCGGCCCGGCGCACCGCGAAGGTTTCGAGTCGAAAGCCGCCAAAATCGCGGAGAAAATGCGCCTCTTCGACGAAGCCCGGATGCTCATTTTTTGCGCCGACCACGAGCCGATTCGGGAGGCTGTCAGCAGTTGGCAGTTGGCGGTAGGCAGTGAACGGCAGGTGTTTTCGTGGTCGAAGGAAGGCCATCCGGCGGATTTACAAATCGTTGAAATCCAGCAACTTGACGGCGGTGGGGCGCGGCTGAGCTGCCAACTTTCCGAACAATTCCCAATTTCCAATTTCCAATTTCAAGCCCCCAATTTCCAAGTCGAAATCCCCTTTTCCGACCCCGCCAGCATCGAAAACGCTTGCCAGTGCTTGGCGACATTGCTTTGCCTCGCAGACGCTCGCCGTCTCGCCGTCTCGCCGTCTCACCTTCTCGCCTTCTCACACTTGGAGCCGGTGGCGATGCGCCTCGAATTGAAGGCTGCCATCAACCGCTGCACGTTGATAAACGATGCCTACAACAACGACCTCACCTCGCTGCGCTTGGCCATGAATTTCGCGGCGGCGCAGGGCCGGGGCAAGCGGCTGACGCTGGTGCTGTCCGATATTTTGCAAAGCGGCCAGCTGCCGACGGTGCTGTACGAAAAGGTGGCGGCGGCCATGTTGGAGCGCGGTTTCGGGCGGCTCATCGGCATCGGCACCGAAATCCCGGTGCTGCGCGAGCACTTGCCGCCCGGTTTCCGCTGTGATTTTTACCCGACGACCGACGAGTTTTTGCAAAAAATCCAGTCGCAGGATTTTGCCGACGAGCTCATCCTGTTGAAAGGTGCGCGGCCCTTCGCGTTCGAGCGCGTCGCCCGGCGGCTGGAGCAAAAGGCCCACAAAACCGTGCTCGAAGTCAACCTCAGCGCGCTCATCCACAACCTCAACGTCTATGCGCGGCTGCTGCGCCCCGGCGTGAAAATACTGGCGATGGTCAAGGCTTCGGGCTACGGCAGCGGCGCGGCGGAGGTGGCAAAACTGCTTGAATATCACAAAGTTGACTATCTCGGCGTGGCCTACGCGGACGAGGGCATCGAACTCCGGCAGGCGGGCGTGTCGCTCCCGATTTTGGTCTTGAACCCAGAGCCGACGAGTTTCGATGCGATGCTCCGCTACCGATTGGAGCCGGAGATTTATGCCCCGGATTTGCTGGCCGAACTGGCACAATTCGCCGGACGCGAACGCGAAGTCGCCATCCACCTAAAATTGGACACCGGGATGCACCGCCTCGGTTTCGAGCCGCAACATTTGCCCGCGCTACTCGAAACGCTACGCGAGCATCCGAATTTGCGCGTAAAATCCGTGTTTTCGCACCTTGCGGCCAGCGACGCGCCCGTTCACGACGATTTTACGCAGCACCAAGCCGCGCAATTTTCGGCCATGTTCGAGCAGCTAAAATTGGCGTTGGGCTACGCCCCGCTGCGGCACATCGTCAATACGGGCGGCATAGCGCGGTTTCCGCAGTTTCATTTCGACATGGTGCGGCTCGGCATCGGGCTGTACGGCATTGACAGCAGTGGCCTGCAAGACCAACTGCGCGTGGTGAACACCCTGAAAGCCACCATCAGCCAAATCAAGGAAATCCCGCCGGGCGACACGGTGGGCTACAATCGCGCCGCCCACATCGAACGCCCCACCCGAACTGCCACAATATCAATCGGTTATGCCGACGGGTTGCTGCGTTTGGCGGGTAATGGACGCTATTCGGTGCTCATGCACGGGCAGCTGGCGCCGACCGTCGGGCGCGTGTGCATGGACATGACGATGGTGGACGTGACGCACATCCCGCAGGCGCGGGCGGGCGACGAAGTCATCGTTTTCGGCGAATCGCTGCCCGTGCAAAGGCTGGCCGAGTCGTTGCAAACCATTGCTTATGAGGTGTTTACGAATATTTCGGAGCGGGTGAAGCGGGTGTATTTTCAGGAGTGAGCGGCAGCAACCGAGCGCACGGAGCCGTCGTGCAGGCGGGTTTCGAGTTCGTCGCCGGGGGCAATTTCGGCAGCGGAGCGCACGGCTTTCCCATTTTTAAAGGTCAATGAATACCCACGCCGCAACACAGTGGCGGGGTCGAAAGCGCGGCAAATCGCTTCGGCCTCAGCCAATCGGTGGTCGGCGTTTCTTAAATTTTGGCGAGCCAAAGCGGGCAAATTCCGGGCTGCTTGTTCCAGTTGCCAATGCGCCGAGCGGAGCCGCTCGCGGGTGGCCCAGCGCAAATTTTGTTCGAGGCCAGACACAGCCAATTCGTTGACATTCAGCAGGTTTTGCCCCATTTGCCGGATGCCTGCGCCGAGTCGAGCGACCTCGTTTTCAAACATAAAATTGTGCTGCACCAAAAAATCGGCCACCGCCGTCGGGGTTTTCAGGGCCGTGTGCGCGGTCAAATCGAGCACGGTCTCGTCCACGTCGTGGCCGATGCCGGTCAGCACGGGCAGCGGCGCGAAAGCCACCGATTTGCACACTTCCAGCCCGTCGAAAGCCGTCAAATCCAGCCGCGCCCCGCCGCCGCGCAGCACGACCGCGCAATCGAATTGCGCCCGATTTTCGGCGATGCGGGCGAGCGCGGCGGACAGTTCGGTTTCCACGTTTTTGCCCTGCATGGCCGTCGCAAACAATTGTAAATCAAAGCAATAGCCGTATGGGTTCTGCGCCAGATGCTCCCGGAAATCCTGAAACCCGGCGGCAGTCTCCGAGCTGATAACGGCCACGCGCTGCAACACGCGGGGCAGGGGCAGCGTGGCATTTCGTCCGAGCAGGCCGAGTTGTTGCAGGGTTTGGATGGTGGCGCGGCGTTCGAGTTCGAGTTGGCCGAAGGTGAACGCCGGGTCGAGGTCGGCGACGATGAGTTTCAGGCCGTAGCGTTCGCTGAAATCCACGCGCACTTGAAGGCGCACCTGCAAGCCCTCGCGCAACACCTCGTCCACGTTTTGGCCGTGTGCGGCGCGCAGGCGCAAAAGGTCTTTTTGCCAAAGTACGGCCTGTGCTTGGGCGACCACGTCGGTCTCGCCTTTTTGCACCAAATCGAGGAAAACATGGCCCCGCGCCGGGTTGGCCTGCCCGATTTCCGCGCCAATCCACAGCGGCTGCTGGAAATTGAGCGCGATGACGCGGCGGATGTACTCGGTGAGGTCGGAGAGGGTGTGGGTGGTCACTTCGTGGAAGAGAGGGAAAGTTGAAAAGAGGAAGAGGTGGAAGGGGGGCGGATGGCTGGATTGTCTTCCGTGCCATGATGGGCGCGGCTGTTTTTTGATGAACCTACGGCGTACATCTCAGACAGAAAGCGCGGCGAGGGTGCCCCTTCAGGGCTTGTATTCAATGCCTTTCGTCGGTTGTTGTGGGACTTGCGGAAAGTGAATTGGAGATTGGGCAGATGAAACGAGCGGCCTCGTGTCAAAATCAAAGCCAATATCGCTCCCCCACTACTGCCTTTTTTTCAATGTGCGCATAAACCGCCTCCAATTTTTCCGTGAAAACGGCTTCCCCGTAACTCTCGGAAGGCAGTTCTTCATCCAAAACTTGGCCTATCATCTCCCGGACGCGCCCGCGAGTCTGCACGTTGCGGTGCCAATCGGTCACCATGATTTTTCGGCTCGTCTCGTCGGCTTGCAATTTTTGAAGGAGCGTTTTGGCGGCCAATTTTACTTTTTGTTTTTCCTCTTGGGTCAATTTTTCTTGAAAAAGCAGGTCGAACAGTTCCAATTCCGCTTCCGAAAGCCCTTCGGCGGCGGCGCGTTTTTCTTCGTCGCGGAGTTGTTCGGCGTATTTTTTCAATGCTCTGAAAAACTCGTTCACGTCGCTGCTCAACTCGTTGTAATCCCGGATGATGTTTTGCAGCCGTTCTGCCAAATCAACGCGGGTCACGTTGGCATTCAGCAAACGTCCGAGGCGTTCTTGCAAAAAAGCGGTCATGTCCGAAATCGCCAGATGCGGGTACGGGGTCGCTTTGAATTTTTCCGCCAACCGCTCAAAATCGAGGCTCGACAAATCCAATTCCGCCGTCGGGCGGATTTCGTAGCCCAAGGAAATGACCGATTCGTCAATCAGGTTTTCCGCCCGGTTTTTGGCAGCGTCGTAGTCGCCCGTGTCGTCCAATTTGCGGAGGATGATTTTTCGCAGATACTCGAAAGCGTCGCGGGTGCGGCGGTATTGCCCCCGAAAATTGCCCGTTTTCAGCGCGGTTTCGTCTACGATGTCGGGTTTGCAGGCTTCGTAAAATGCAGTGATAGCGGTTTGGTGCACCCCGAAGGTCTTTTTCAGTTCGTCCGTCCGGGAAAGCGCATCGGCAAAGGATTTGAATTGTTCGATGCCTTCAAATACATCGCCGCCCGCCAGCACTGGGCGAAAATCCAAGCCCTGCCCGTCCAAAAACTTCAAACCTTCTTCGATGGCTAAATCCAGATATTCCAGCGATTCTTCAAAAGTCTCGGCGGGATATTCCGTTTCGCCCTCCTCGCCTTCCGGCGTTTTTCGCTTGCGGGCATATTTGGCGAGTGCCTTTTCGAGGCTTTTGAACACGCCGATGTAGTCAATCACGATGCCCGATTGTTTTTCCACCCGGTTTTCATCGGTCTCTTCCGCCGGAAAACCTGCGCGGTTGAGCGCGGGCGCGACCCGGTTTGCTCGCGCGATGGTCTGCATCAGCGTGTGGTTTTGCATGGGTTTGTCCAAATACAAGGTCGAAACAGTCGGCGCATCGAAGCCCGTCAGCCATTTGGAACAGACAAAAACAAGGCGCAACGGGTTGTTTTTGGCTTTGAATTGGTCTTCGATGCCCCCGTAACCTTCGTCCAAACGGTTCATCCGCTCGATGTGCGGGCGCAAGTTCAGCCCCCGTTTTTGGAATTTTTCCTCGTCCTCGCCCGTGTACGAAATGACGACCGCCATTTCCGTTTTGTCCATAAAATCCAGCGTCCGGGTCAAATCCGCCCGCAGTTGCGAGTCGTCGGGCAGTCCGGTGCGCATTTTTCGCAGTTCGCGTTTGCGCTCGCCCCATGCTTTTTGCACGAGGTCGTACATTTTCACGCACACTTCTTTCGTGATGCTGATGACCATGCCTTTGCCCAGATAGCCGCGCTCCGGGAAGTGCTTGGCGATGTCGCGGGCGATTTCCCAAAGTCGGTCTTCGTCTTCGATGATGGTTTCGATGCTCGCTTTTTCTTTCAAAAGCCGCTCGCGTTGCTCGTCGGAGAGGTTTTCGTCTTCAAAAATTTCAGACACCTCCTCGTTCAGCAGGTCGTTGGTCAGTTGCATTTGCGGCACGCGGTTTTGGTGGAAAATCCGAACCGTGTTGCCGTCGGCCACCGAATCGGCAAAATCGTAGCGCGACACATAATCTCCGAACCATTGCTTCGTCGTCTCGCCGGCATCGAGCAGCGGCGTGCCGGTGAAGGCGATGTACTGCGCCCGGGGCAGGGCGCGGCGCATATTTTCCGCCAAATCCGCGTACTGCGAGCGGTGCGCCTCGTCCACGATGACGATGATGTCCGAGCGGTCGCTGACCAACGGATACACCTCGCCTTTTTTCGGGGTCGAAAATTTTTGGATGAGCGTGAACACAAAACGGTCGCCGCCCCGCAGCCGTCGCTGCAAATCCTCGCGGTCGGTCGCGCGGGTTTTGGCTTCCGGGTGGAGCAGCCCAGAACCCGTGAACTCGTCCTTGATTTGCCGTTCGAGTTCCTCGCGGTCGAGCACGATGACGAATTTTTGGTTGCCCACAAACCGCTGCATCAGTTTTTTTACGAAAAAAACCATGCTGAAACTCTTGCCGCTGCCCTGCGTGTGCCAGAAAACGCCCAGTTTGCCCGGCCCGTAGCGTTGCGTCCGGTAGGCTTCGATGGCGTTGTTCACGCCGAGGAACTGGTGGTTTTTCGCCACGATTTTGGCTTTGTCCAAGTAGAACAGCGTGAAATGCCGCAACAAATCCAGCAGCGTTTCGCGGCGGCAGATGCCCAAAAGTGCCCGCGAAAGGTCTTCGTTGCCTTTCGGCACGGGGCGTTCGTCCTCGCTTTCCACTTTTTCCCAGTTGAAAAAATGCTCCCAATCGCTCGTCATGCTGCCCACTTTGGTTTCTTCCACGTTGGAAAGCAGCAGCAGCAGATTGAAATGGAACAACTGCGGGATGTCGCGTTTGTAGTCGCGCACGTTTTTGTCGAACGCCTGCCGCACGGGTTCGGTCAGGTTTTTCAGTTCGATGAACACGAGCGGCAGACCATTGACATAAACCAACAGGTCGGGTCGCCGCGTCTGTTGCCGACCCCGGATGGTCAGTTGCTGCACGAGCGCGAAATGGTTGCGCTCCGGGTGCTCGAAATCCACGAAACGCACCCGGAACGGCTCGTTCACGCCCCGCGAAGTGGCTGCAAGCACCTCAAGACCCTCCGTCAGCAGGGCATGCACCTCGCGGTTGGCGGCGAGCGGCGAGAGTCGGCTGCGGTCGCGGAGCAGGGCGCGTTCGGCCTGCGCGAGCAGTTCGGGCGCGAGGCCGTAGTTGATTTTTTGGAGCGACTGCCGAAGCCAGCCCCGGTGCACCACCTCGCGGGCATCCGTGCGCCCGAAAGCCGCGTTGCCGTCGTCGGGCAGTTGCCAGAGGTTGAGGAGCGCGTCGTAGCCGAGTTCGTCGCGGAAAATCTCGACGCAGCGCGATTCGATTTGATGCTCGTAGATGAAATGTGCCATGTGCTATGATGCTTCGGTTACGGTCAGTTGACCCGACAACAGGCGCGGCAGCAGGGTGTCGCGGGTGCGGCGGAGGTGGGTGATTTGGGTTTGGAGGGTTTGGATTTTGGAAAAAATGGGAGATGCGATTTTCTCAAAAGCCAAAAGAGCGGAGCCACTCGGCATTTTTACTTTAATTGAAAGCGTTTGTTCTTTATTTAAGCCGGGAACCGCAGCATCGCCAGACAAAAAATTTTGATGACAAAGCAAGAAATAGGCGAAATGCCAACCTATGTCCTCTTTCAGAGAAACATAAAACGCAGTGTCTATCGGGAAAAAAGGTTTAACCATGAAAAAGAGGCTGCCGACATTGCCCTTTCGGCCAACGACAATGCCCGGTGCTTCCACTAAGTATTCGATGTGTGAACCAACAATTCCACTTGAACCAACTACCGGAAAATCACCGGGAATCCGAACTTCCTCCACCAAAGATTTCCCGTATTTCAAATCCATAATTTTGGATAAAGGCACCTCCTCCACCGCCCCGCCCGGCCCTCTCCCCCGCACAAACCACTCCCGATACACCTGCCGCGCCGTCGCTTCGAGGGCGGCGATTTGCTGTTCGCAGTTTTCGATGAGGCGGTCGTAGCGGCTTAGGATTTGGGCGATGCGGGTTTGGAGGGGGAGGGGGGGGAGGCGGAGTTTAAACTTGGGAAATTCAATCAACGATATTCTGTCAACGGTTGAGCCAGAAATAATCCTACTTTCAAGATACCCTCTCCAAATTGGGCTTAAAAAATAGTAGTACAAAAACAGGTAGTTGGCTTTTGTTGGGTCAACCCGAACCAGCGCAAGCCTCCTACCCAAGCAACAACGCAATTTTTGTGGAATTATCCCATATCGGTGAAGCGTGGCTTCGTATGAAAAAACAATATCGTTCTCGGTAGGCAAAACGCGCCTTGTCCATTTTGGGAAATCTTCTTCGGCGATGTATTTGATTTCTGTCAAATCAATACCGCCTTCTGGCTTTAAATTGTTGATGCCTAGAAAAACAGCACCTGTTTCTGAATCTGCGGGAGTTGCATGCGGTCCGTCAAAAAAGCCCAGTACAACCTCCTCAATCGAGGTTTCTTTCCAATTTTTCACCCCACCACCTCCTTTTCCAAAACCGCTTGCGCGAGTGAAAAAATATCCTTTTCAATCTCGCCGTGCAGCGCGGCAGCCTCGGTCTGCAAACGGGCGAGCGTGTCGCCCTGCGCGAGCAAAAAGGCGCGGAAGTCTTCGGCGCTCATGCCGTCGTCTTCGATGGCCACGCCGACGTAGCGGCCGGGATTGAGCGAGTAGCCCTGTTCGGCGATGTCGGCGGCGGTGGCGATGCGGCAAAGGCCCTCCACGTCGCGCCACGCGGCATCGGGGAATCGGGCGTCGAGCCAATCGAGTTGCTGCCGGAAATAGGCGACGCGCTCGTCCACAAAAACCCAGCGTCGGCGGGCTTCGGCGAGGTTTTGGAAAGCCGTTTTGATGCCGGCGGCGGCGAAAGTTTTGTCTTTTTCGGGGCGGAGGGTTTTTTCGGCGAAGGCGAGGGCTTCTTCGGCTTGTTTGTGGAGGTCGTTGAGTTGTTTTTTATCCGAAAAACGGGCGGTTTCGCGCAGGGTTTTGAGGTTTTGGTGGAAGGCGGCGAGGGCTTCCGGTGCTGGCGGGTTATCGGTCGGCGGGGCCAGTTTGATTGCCCAATCGGTGGTTTTTTGGGCAAAATCGCGGAGTGCTTCGGTGGCGGCATCGGCGTAGTCGTCGAGCGAGGCGAAGGTTTCGCCCGCGTTTAGGAGGTAGCCTTCGGGGTCGGTGTGTCCGCCGAGTAGCCATTGCTCGGCGCAGGCTTGGTATTTTCGGCGGAGTTGCTCGAATTTTTCGGTTTCGCCCCGGTACAGCCAGACGATGGCGGCGAGGTTTTGGAGTTGGGCGTAGGTGAACTCGCGGTGGGCGCGGGTGATTTGATTGAATATTTTTCGGGCATCCATGAACAGCGTCCGGTGGCGGCGCGCGGGGTCGGCGGCCTTTTCGCGGTCGAAAAACCAGAGGGTGACGGGCAGGGTGACGGTGTAGAAAAAATTGGAGCCGACGGAAATCATCACGTCCACCATGCCCGCCTCGACAAGTCTGCGGCGGATGTCGGTCTCGGCACCGCGCGCGTCGCTGGCGGAATTTGCCATGACGAAACCCGCGCGCCCCTGCGGGTTGAGCGCGGCGGCGAACAGCGAAATCCAGAGGTAATTGGCCTGCGAATTGGAAAAGGTATCGGGGTTTTTGCCCGATTTGACGGGGTTGAGCGGCAGCCCGAAGCGGTTGAAAAGGGGGTGTTCGCCGGGGGTTTCGGTCTTCACGCCGTCCACGTTGAAAGGCGGGTTGGCCATGACGTAATCGAATTGGTCGGCGACCGGGAAATGGTTTTCGGCGGTGTAGGTCGAGGCGGCGAGCGAGTTGTCCACCTCGCGCACGTCGTAGCGCAGGGCGTTGATGCTGAGGTTGAGGCGGGCGAGTTTGGAGGTTTCGGGTTCTTTTTCCTGCCCAAAAATAAAGAGGTTGGCATCGGCATCCTGCGCCCGCCGGATAAATTTGGCGGACTGCACGAACATGCCGCCGGAACCGCAAGCGGGGTCGAAAAAACGCCCGGCGTGGGGTTCGAGCACCTCGACGATGAGTTTGACGATGGACTGCGGGGTGTAAAATTCGCCGCCCTTTTCGCCCTGTTGTTTGGAAAATTCGGAGAGAAAGTACTCGTAGATTTTACCGAAACGGTCGCCGTCTGCCATTTCGAGGTTGCCGAGATTGGTCAGCACTTCGCGGAGAGTAGCATCGGGTATTTTAAAAAATTCGTCGCGGGGCAGGATGTCGCGCAAATCCGGGTTTGCCTCGTGAAAGGCATCAATGGCGCGGGCGACGATTTTTCGGGTTTCGTCGGGTTTGACGGGCTGGTTGTCTTGGTCAAGGATGCCTTCTGGCGGGGCGAGCAAGTATTCGTAACGGGCATTTTCGGGGAGGAAAAAGCCGCAGGCAGTGCGGAACATTTCATCGAGCGGGATTTTCATGCGCCCGGCTTGGGCGGCGTACTTGGCTTCAATGTCGGGTCGCGCCGCCTCGAATTTTGCGGAAGCGTAGCGCAAAAAAAGCAGGGCGAGCACGGGGGTTTTGTAGTCGCTGGGTTTGAGTTTGGCGTTGGCGCGGAGGTTGTCGGCGATTTTCCAAAGTTCTGCCTCAAAGTTTTGCTTTTTTTGGAGGCGGTCGAAAAGCATCTCTGCGGGGGTTAAGCTTGAAAACTGATTTTGTTCTATGGGCATTATTTGCTTTGATTTGGTGAAGTACTGCCTTATTCTAGCAGGAATTAGGTTGCCTAAATAAGGGACAATTGTAATGCTTTTGTCCTAATATAAATCCCCCGCCGCCACGTCCCGTTTCCCGCCCGTTTTTTCCAGCAATCGCACTTCACGGATGACGATGTCGTGCGAAAGGGCTTTGCACATATCGTAAATGGTCAGCGCGGCAACAGTGGCCCCGGTGAGGGCTTCCATTTCGATGCCCGTTTTGGCGGTGACGACGGCGGTGCAATCCACGACGACCTCGCGGCGGGCGTTCAGCGTGATTTCGACGTGGCAATTTTCCATGCCCAGCGGGTGGCAAAGCGGGATGAGCTCGCCCGTTTTTTTGGCGGCCATGATGCCGGCGATGATGGCCGTTTGGAACACCGCGCCTTTTTTCGTGCGGATGTCGCCCGCGTCAAAATGGGCGAGCACGGCTTCGGGCAGCACCACGATGGCGCGGGCGCGGGCGGTGCGGCGGGTCACGGCTTTTTGGCTCACGTCCACCATCGCGGGGTTGTCGCTGGCATCGAGGTGGGAGAATGGGTTGGCAGGTTCAGGCATCGTTTTTTGCCCAAAAGTACGTTTGCGTTTGTCGTGTTTCGTTTGTCGTGTTTCGAGACAGACACCACGAAACACCAAACACGACAAACGAAACACCAAACACGCCCCGCGCTACTACCTTCGCGGCATGGATTACTACCAATTCGCCATTGCTTGCCCGCCCGAAACCACCGACATCCTCATCGCGTTCATGGCCGAACAACCGTTCGACACCTTCGAGGAAACCGAAGGCGGCTTCACGGCCTACCTGCCCGCGAGTGCTGATTTACAGGCAGTTGAATCGGATTTGGCGGGGTTGCGCGAGCAATTCGAGTTCAGTTTTGAAAAAACTTTCCTGCCCGGCCAGAACTGGAACGCCGTCTGGGAAAGCAATTTCCAGCCCATCACGGTCGGCGATTTTTGCGGCGTGCGGGCGGATTTCCATGCGCCGTTCGGCGGCTCGGTGCGGCACGAATTGGTCATCAACCCGAAAATGGCCTTCGGCTCCGGCCACCACGAAACGACGTGGATGTGCCTCGCCGCGCTCGAAAACCTGCCCGTCGCGGGCGCGAAAATCTTGGACTACGGCTGCGGCACGGGTATCCTCGCCATCCTCGCTTCGCGGCTCGGTGCGTTGGATTTGGAGGCGGTGGACATCGAAAACGAGTCGTTTTTGAACACCCAAGAAAACTGCGCGGTCAATGGCGTGACCAATGTCGTGGCCCGCTGCGGCACCTTGGCCGACGTGCAAGGCTGCGATTTCGATGGCATTTTGGCGAATATCAACCGCAACGTGATTCTGGATTCCTTGCCCCGGCTGGCGCAGATTTTGCGCCCCGGCGGTTGGCTGCTGGTCTCCGGCATCCTCCGCGAAGACGAGGCGATGGTCTGCGACGCAGCCGCCGCGCAAGGTTTTTCCAGAGAAGAATTGCAGGCGCGGGGCAACTGGTTGTGCATCCGTTTCGCCAAAGGAGAAGGTTAAAATCGGTTAAAACGTGAGCCTTTTGTCCAAATTCGGAGTTTAGTGTGGCTGCCGAAAAGCATCTTTGGCCGCGCGTTTTTTCCCACGGATAAATCTGTGGGCTGTGTCCCAAAATCCGACGGATTTTTGATGTCCAGCCCACAAATGAATTTGTAGACACCCCCTTTCCCACAGATAAATCTGTGGGCTGTGTTCCGAAATCCGCCGGATTTTTGATGCCCAGCCCACAAATGAATTTGTGGGCACCTCCGAAAAGCATCTTTGGCCACGCTTTTTCCCACAGATAAATCTGTGGGCTGTGTTCCGAAATCCGCCGGATTTTTGATGCCCCAGCCCACAAATTCATTTGTGGGCTACTCCGAAAAGCATCTTTGGCCGCGATTTTTTCCCCACAGATAAATCTGTGGGCTGTGTCCCAAAATCCGACGGATTTTTGATGTCCAGCCCACAAATGAATTTGTGGGCACCTCAAATTAACAAATCACCGCATCAACGAATCAACATCATGTTGAAAGACAATTATTCCCTGCTGATTGAAAAACTGGATGCCTTCATCCGCAAGTTTTATATCAATCAATTGTTACGCGGCTCACTTTACACGGTGGGTGCTGTATTGGGGCTGTTCATTCTATTGAACGTGTTGGAATATTATTTCTATTTCAGCACGACTGTTCGTACAGCCATGTTTTGGACGTTCGTGGCGGCTTCGGGCGCGGCGGTTTACAACTGGGTCGCGCTGCCGTTGATGCACTATTTCCATCTCGGCAAGGTCATCAGCCACGAGCAGGCGGCGCAAATCATCGGCGCACATTTCACGAATGTGAAAGATAAACTGCTGAATATCTTGCAGTTGCGTCAGCAAGCGAGCAATGCCATTTACGCCGACCTCATCACGGCGAGCATCAACCAGAAGAGCGAGGAAATCAAGCTCGTGCCGTTCAAAGCGGCCATTGACCTCGGCAAAAACCGCAAACACTTGCGTTGGGCCTTGCCGCCGTTGATGTTGTTTTTGTTCCTGCTTTTGGGTGCGCCGAACATCATCCGCGAGGGCACGATGCGGCTTTGGAACAGCTCCAAGAAGTTCGAAAAACCCGCGCCGTTCAAGTTTTTGCTGAACGCCGACACGCTGCGCGTCGTGCAATTTTCGGACTACGACCTGCGCGTGAAAGTGGACGGTGCGGCCCTGCCGAGCGAAGTTTTCATTGATTTTGGCAAGGTGCAGTACCGCCTGAACAAGGACGCAGCCAATGAATTTTCGTACCGATTCACCAATGTCCAGCAGGACACGGAGTTCAAACTGTACGCTGGTGGCGTGGAAAGCACGGATTATGTGCTGGCGGTGGTCAAAAAACCGAGCATCCTCGCGTTCACGACCAAATTGATTTTCCCGGAATACATCGGTCGCCCGTCGGAGGAACTGTCGAACGTCGGCGACCTCGTGGTGCCGCAAGGCACACAAATTGGCTGGGTGTTCAACGTGCAAAACACCGACGATTTGGGCATGAAATTCGGCTCCGACGCGGGCACTCCGGCCAAGCGTTTCGATGACGAATTGTTCCAATTCAGCCGCCGGGCCTTGAAGGATGAATCGTACAAAGTGTTCATTTCCAATAAGTTGTTGCCGAAGGCCGACTCGGTGGCGTACACGGTCACGGTCATCCCGGACTTGCATCCGCAAATCGGCGTGGATGAATTCAAGGACTCGACCAACCGGAAAATGCTGTTTTTCGCGGGCGACGCGAGCGATGATTATGGTTTGCTCAATTTGACGTTCAACTATCAAATCAAAAAAGCGAAGGGCGGACAATTGCCCATGAACACCGTCAAAATAGAAAAACAGGCGGGCAAACAAGCGCAGTACGATTATACATGGGATTTGCGGAACATTGATTTGCAGCCCGGCGATGAGGTGTCGTACTATTTTGAGGTATTTGACAACGACGCGGTGAACGGCTCAAAAAGTGCTCGCACGAACGTGATGCAATACAAATTGCCGACGGTGGACGAATTGCAAAAACAGACCGAGCAATCGAGCGAACAATTGAAAAAAGACCTCGAAAAGAATTTGCAGGAAAGCCTGAAAATTCAGGCCGAGATGAAAAAGCTGCGCGATAAGATCCTGCAACAGAAAGAGCTGGATTGGCAGTCGAAAAAGCAATTGGAGAAATTGATGGACCGCCAAAAGCAGTTGCAGGAGGAAATGCAAAAGACAAAAGAGGCTTTTGAGGAGCAAAAGAAGTTGGAGAACGAATTCCAACAGAAGAGCGAAGAAATGAAGCAAAAAGAGGAGGAGTTGCAAAAACGCATGGACGAGGCCATGAGCGAGGAGATGAAACAATTGATGGAGGACATCCAGAAATTGATGCAAGAGATGAACAAAGAAGAGGCCTTGGAACAGATGGAGAAGATGCAAATGAACAGTGAGGAACTAACCAAAGACTTGGAGCGATTGAAAGAACTCTATAAAAAATTGGAGGTCGAGCATCAGTTGGAACAGAACATTGAAAAATTGGAGGAGATGGCCAAAGAGCAGGATAAACTCGGCGATGAATCCGAAAAAGAAGAAAAGAGCGTGGAAGAATTGAAAAAAGAACAAGAGGAACTGAACAAGCAAATGGAGGAATTGGAAAAGAAGCAGCAGGAACTGGAAAAGAAGAACGACGAATTGAAAAAGCCCGAAAAAATGGAAGAGACGAAAGAGGACATGAAAGACATTCAACAAGACATGAAAGAGGCGAAAGAGGATTTGCAGAAAAAAGACAGCAAAGGCGCGAGCAAAAAGCAAAAGAAGGCGGCGAATAAAATGAAGAACCTCGCCAATAAAATGAAACAGAGCAAAGAGAGCGGCGATATGAAACAGATGGAAGAAGATGTGGCCATGTTGCGGCAATTGTTGGAAAACTTGGTGGGGTTGTCGTTCAATCAAGAACAGACGATGAAAGACGTGCAGGGCGCAACCGTGAACACGCCGCGATATGTGGAGCTGGCACAGCAGCAATACAAAATCAAGGATGATTTCAAATTGGTGGAGGATAGTTTGCAGGCATTGGCGAGCCGCAATTTCCAGATAGAAGGTATTATCACAGAAAAAGTCACGGAGATAAAAGCTGCGATAAAAAACAGCCTCGAAGAGCTGGAAGAACGCCGCGTCCCGCAGGCCAACGAACACCAGCAGCGCAGCATGAAAAGCCTGAACGACCTCGCGCTCATGCTGTCCGATGTGATGAACAACATGCAGCAGCAGATGGCGCAGTCCATGCCCGGCAACCAGTCGTGCCAAAAGCCGGGT
>JBKBIC010000094.1:0-18362 GCA_046299435.1 Saprospiraceae bacterium | reverse complement strand
AACTATTGGAAATCCGTGAAAATCCGTCGCGTCCGCCCAATCCGCGTTCCAATTGAGAAACCCTATTCCCGCACCATTTTCACACCCCAAACCCTGTCTTTTTGGGCGATTTGCAACAAATAAACCCCTGCCGGAAAATGCGCGGCGGGGATGACGCAGCGGGCAGTCCCGGCTGAAAGTTGGCCCGAAAACAGGGTTTGCCCCCACACATTTTCCAGCGAAATGGAGCACCCCTCGGCCAATGGCTGCGCGAAATCAACCTGAATTTCCGCCTGAAACGGGTTCGGGTAAACCGCTCCGCCGAACGGCAACGGCTCGGCTGCGGCGGACAAAAACTGGACGGTGTCGCGTACCGTCTCCGGCGGGCAGCCGGGCAAATCCGCGACCGTCAGCGACACGATGTACACACCCAATGCCCCAAATTGGTGTGTCGGGCTGGCCTGCGTGGACGTGCTGCCGTCGCCAAAATCCCAGAAATAACTGTCAGCATCGGGCTTGTTCGGAGTGAAAACCCACGTCGAACTGCCGCCCACTTGTTGGCTGCCGAAGCCCGCGTCGAGCGGCTCGGCGAGCGCGACCTGCATGGTTTTTCGAGAAAAACAGCCGTTGGCATCGGTCACGAGCAAGTTGTACGCGCCGTTTTGCGGGAAAACGAAGCTGGCCTCGTCCGGCCCCGGCTGCCAGTTGTATTCGTATTGCTGGCCGATGAGCAGGGCCGCATCGAACACTTCCCCCGCGCAAAGGACGGTATCGGTCGGCAGGTAAAACTGTGGCGCAGCCACACCCTCGGCAGCCAGCGTCGCGTCAATCCAGCGCAGCCGCCGGGCAACGTAGTTGTGGAGCGAGTCCACATTTTCATCATAAGTCCGTGCGCCCAAGTCGTTCCAAATCGTGAAATTCCGCTGCTGCGCCTCGTGGATTTGCGCGCTCATTGAGTCAATCAGCCCGGCAAAGGCCGCGTCGCTGAGGGTGTTTTGGCGGAGCATCGTCCAGCGGCAGGCGAGTTGTTTGCGGTAGGCTTCGTCTTGCCACAGCCGCGACCACCAAAACGGAAAGGGCCAGCCGGGGTGCGTGATTTCCCAGACCCAGCCCTCGGTGCTTTGCGGCACGTTGTAGTCGTACGCACGGTCGTAATCCCACGGCGGGCCGCATTTCAGTTTGCCGCCGTCGGTGATTTTTTCCTTGTACAGATAAGTGCTGCGCCCGTAACTGTCGTAGTTGACGCTGAATTCGTTGACAATCAGAAAGTCTATAAATGTTTGAATGTCAATGAATTGGCGATAGCCAGCGTCGGGATTTGCAAAATCGGGCAAGAGCAGCGAGGTCTCGAAACTGTCCACAAAAGCCCGGATGTAATCGCGTTGCTGCGGCATAATTTCGTCGCGTTTCGGATAGACGTGCTTGAACTCGACGGGCAGCTGGCACGAGGCAAAATTGATGGGCTGGTGCGGCGAATTCCAGTCGCCCGGCGCGTTGTTGTTGATGTTCATTTCGATGATGTAGCCGCCCGTCAGTTCCGCGCCGGAGATGTCGTCGGAGGCAAGTTTGGCGATGTCCACGCGGTTTGCGTCGCGTTTTACCTGCTCTGTCAGCACATAAAGGCCGATGTATTCACCGTCCAAAATCAGTTCGCAGGGGCGGGTGCGAGGCGCGTAGCCACCCATGCGCCGCGCCATTTCATACGTCACCGCGTTTTTGATGAGCGTGTGGTCGAGGAATTCGGCCTTGAAAAGCCAGTCGTTTTCGCTGGGCAGGCCCAGCAGGCTGGTGTCCAAGTTTTCGCCCGCCGCGTCCACCGTCTCGAAGTCGTAGTTTTTCTTCGGGTAATACGGCCCGGTGAAGCCCTGCCATTCGGCCATAATCCGGCCTTCGTAGGCAAAGGTGGTTTGGTGCGCGTCGTTGCGCTGGCCGGGGCCGTTGTCAATGATTTGCATCAGGACGGGCACCTTCGGCTCGTTGTCAATCGGCTGGCCGAGCGTCGTCAATTTGACGATGGGCAGGTTGCTGCTGCGGAAAATGAACGGTTTGGCGGGGTTTGGGCCGAAGGTGATGCTCCAATCCTGCAAAAATCCCGCGTCGGCAAAGGCGTAGGTGTCGTGGCAAATCAGCGTCCAAGTGCCGTTGGGGTCTTGGCCTTTGTTCAAATCGCCCAACGTGCCCCGGCTCTGGAAAGTGCCGGAAAACGGAGCCGCGCTCGCCGCCATCGAAGCCCCCGTGCCAGCCAAACAGGTGTTGGAAAAATCGTGGCCCGCGCCGCCCGCGCCCATGATGAGCACGACGATTTTGCCGTTCGGGGCCTGCAATTTGATGGTCATGTCCTCGGTGTAGGTGTGGGTCATGTTGAGGCACACCATTTCCAGCCCGAACGTGGTGTCAATCGCGCTCGGCAGCCCGCTCACGGCGATGTCGAACGTCACCGTCGAGCCGTCGTCGGGGATGGGCTGGTTGACGGTGCTGGTGAAAGTTTGGGCGGGCAGCGACCACGAAATGGCCGCGAGACAGGCGGAAAACAGTGTTTTGAACATGGAATACAGATATTGGAAATGGTTTTTGCGGGCGCAAGTGTAGCCGTCCCACAGATAAATCTGTGGGCTGGAAACAGAAAATCATGCGGATTTTTTCACCCAACCCACAGATTTATCTGTGGGCAACGGAGGCGCGGACAACCAGCCTGAAAAATCCGCCGAAACTTCCACGCCGTGTTTCTACTTTCGCATTGGCTCCACCGGGCTGTTCCCACATCCTTTCATTTTAAAAACACCTCATTTGTCATGTTCCCGAATTCAATGATGACCGCCGAAGACATCGCCCGCGAACAGGCGAGTTTCATGACCAAAGTGTACGGCTGGATGAGCCTCGCGCTGTTCGTCACGGCCTCTGTTGCCATGTTCGTGGCTTCCACGCCGTCATTAGTGTATGCGTTGGCGAGCAACAAAATCCTTTTTTACGGCCTCATCATCGGCGAACTGCTGCTGGTCGGCTACCTCGCCATCGCCGTCATGCGGATGTCGGCCACGATGGCCACCGCCGTTTTCCTCGGCTATGCGGTGCTGAACGGCGTGACGCTTTCGCTTATCTTTTTGGTCTATACGGCGGGTTCCATCGCTTCCACTTTCCTCGTGACGGCGGGCACGTTCGCCATCATGAGCGCGTATGGCTACTACACCAAACGCGACCTGACCACCCTTGGCAACTTGCTTTTCATGGCACTCATCGGCCTCATTTTGGCTTCCGTGGTCAATATTTTCTGGCAAAACAGCACCCTCATGTGGATAACCACCTACGCGGGCGTGCTCATTTTCGTCGGCCTGACGGCCTACGACACGCAGAAAATCAAGGAGATGAACATCATCGGCAACGAAGGCACCGACGAAGACCGCAAAGAGGCCATTCGCGGCGCACTGACGCTCTACCTCGATTTCATCAACCTTTTCCTGTACCTGCTCCGCATCCTCGGTGGCCGCCGCGATTGATGTTGATGGGCTTTGAAAAACAGCGCAGCCCGCCCGGTTCGACCGGGCGGGTTGCATCGTTTTTGGGGGAAAATTCAAGCCAATACGCCCGGCAAAAACATTTGAACCCCGCTAAACACTACTTTTGTTTTCCCTCCCGATGCAGCGAATCCGCTGCGATTCCTCTCCTACATACTCCCGCACGCACCATTTGCAAACAATCGAATCATTCCTGCCAGATGATTTTGCCTATCCGTTATCGCCCTTTTTCAACCCTTCATCTTTCAACTTTTGCACTGCTGCTGCTGCCGTTGGCCTTGCACGCGCAAACCGCCAACGACCAAGTACCGACCTATCCCGGCGGCTTTTTGCTCGGCGTGAACCCCGGCTATGTGCCCGGTTTTTCGGACGAGCAACTGGCGAATTTCGCCACCGGCAACCGCGAATTGGGCATTCAAGGCTGCGGCGTGCAATCGCTCCGCCCCGGCCTGACGGAAGATTTTTTCGAGCAGTGGGGCTACGACTCGCGGCTCCAAACCTTCCAGTATTTCCAAAACGCGGGCCTGCGCGACCACACTGTCATCACGGGTTTCCCGGTGGCCGCCCACCGCGACCCCAATTTTTACTGCCCCAGCCACCAAAGCGAGCTGTTTTCGGGGCTTTACCTGCCCATTTGGGACGGAGGCGCGAACGGAACACCCGTCAACGAGGCCAACCACGCCGCTGTGTATTATTGGAAAATGGTCACGCGATACAAGCCTTATGTCCGCTTTTGGGAAATCTGGAACGAGCCGGGCTTCGACTACACGGGCTTGCACGGCTACCTCGAACCCGGCGCGCCCGGCAACTGGTGGGATGCCGACCCCGACCCCTGCGACTACAAACTCCGCGCCCCGATCCAGCACTATGTCCGGCTGTTGCGCGTGGCTTACGAAGTCATCAAAAGCATTGACCCACAGGCATTTGTGCTGTGCGGCGGCGTGGGCTACCCCTCGTTTTTGGATGCCATTTTGCGGAATACCGACAACCCCGACGGCGGCAAAATCACCCCAGAATTCCCGCTGCGCGGCGGCGCGTATTTCGATGCGGTGGGCTACCATTCGTATCCGCACTTCGATTCGAGTACCCGCGAGTACAACAATTCGACCGGGCAATTCGACTATTTCCGGCACTCCGACGGCGCGGCGGAGGGCATTTCAGTCGTCAAAGACCGCTTCGAGCCAGTGCTGAAAAAATGGGGCTACGGCGGGCAATTCCCCGAAAAAATCTGGCTCATCACGGAGGTCAACGTCCCGCGCCGCGAGTACCCGCAATTCCAGATGGGTGGCGAGGAGTTGCAGCGCAATTTCACGATAAAAGCCGCCGTGCAGTGCCTGAAAGACAGCATCACGGCCATGCATGTTTACGCGCTTGAAGAGGCAAAAACTGCCGAACGCGCCACGTTTGAGTTCGACCAAATGGGCCTTTACCAAAAACTGCGGCCCAACGACGGCATCTGGCAAACCCGCAACGAAGCGGGCATCGCGCTGAAAACCACCAGCGAAATCTTGGCCGGCAAAACATTCGACCCCGCTCGCACGGCCTCGCTCAACCTGCCCGCCAACGTGGGCGGCGGTGCGTTTTGGGACAAAAACGCGCGGCGGCACACGCTGGTTTTGTGGGCAAAAACTGCCATTGACCGCTCCGAAACGGCGGCGGCGGCGGTGACTTTGCCGCTGAGCAGTTTTGAAAAATGGGTGCGCCGCGACTGGGATTTTGCCCGGACCCGAACTGCCGAAGTCATTGCGGGCAACGCAACGGTGACGCTCACGGCCACTCCCGTTTTTTTCACGGAGCAAACTTTTGTGGCCGATAAATGGTCGGGCTGCGCCCCGCTGACGGTGCAGTTCGGAGGCTCCGGCTTTTTCCAAACCAATGAAATCCCGCTTTGGCAGTTTCAGGGCGGAAACCCAGCTTCGGCAACCGACGTGGGCACGGTGAACGTGACTTTCGCGCAGCCCGGCGACCACCAAGTGACGCTACAAACTATCGCGTTCGGCAGCGGGAATTTGCTGCGAACCGAAACTTGGACAATCCATGTGGACGCACCGCCGACGGCCAATTTCGCGGGCGAACCGGCGGGCGGACTCGTGCATTTTCAAAATTTGAGCCTGCCGAACGCAGACAGTTTTCACTGGGATTTTGGCGACGGCACGACCTCGGAGGAGCCAAATCCGGCGCACGTTTTTCACGACGACGGCAGTTTCACCGTGACCCTCACGGCCAAAAACGAGTGCGGAAATCGCTCATTTTCAAAAACTTACGCGATTGATGCACCTACCACGACGAACATCGGACAGACCGCCGACGAAGCCATCGCGCCGTACAATCGCCCGTTCCGACCCGGCGCGGTGCTGCGCTATGTGCCCGGCTGGACGGACGAACAACTGGCCGACATCGCCGCTGGCAACCCGCTCGAAAACCAATCGGGCGCGGGCGTTCGGGCGGGGCGTTTTTTCCTGCCGCAAAACTTTTTGGAGTTCTGGGGCTACGGCATCCGCGCCCAAACTTTCGAGCATTACGCCAACCTCGACCTGCGCGACAACGTGGCCGTCTTGGGCTTCCCAAACGAGGCCGTGCGCGAAACGTACCCATTCTGCCCGACCGCTCAGTCGTTCATTTTCAAGAACTTATACACCGACATCTGGGACGGCGGCGCGAACGGAACGCCCGTCAACGAGGCCAATTTGTACGCCCTCTACATCTGGAAAACGGTGGAGCAATACCGCGACCAAGTGCAGTTTTGGCAGGTCAACGACGCGCCCGACTACGACGCGAGCGGCAAACTCGGTTGGCTGCCGCCCGGCCAGCCCGGCAACTGGTGGGAGCACGACCCGGAACCCTGCGACCTGAGTTTGAAGGCTCCGGTGGAGACTTACGTTCGGATGCTACGCATCGTCTATGAAATCGTGCAAACGCTTGATTCACAGGCGTATGTGACCATCGGCGGACTCGGCTACCCGGCGTTTTTGGACGCCATTTTGCGGAACACCGACAACCCCGACGGCGGCCAAACGCACCCGCGCTACCCGAAAACAGGCGGCGCGTATTTCGATGCGCTGGGCTTCAACTCCTACCCGTTCGTGGACGGCAGCACCTCGTTTTACGACCCGAACGTGGGCGGCATCGCCTACCAACGCCATTCGGACGCAGCGGCGGCGGGCATTTTTTCCATCAAAAACCGCTTCGACGATGTGCTGAAAACGCACGGTTTCGGCTTGCAAAAACCCGCCAAAAAGTGGCTCGTGAGCGAGGCAAACGCGCCGCGCAAAAAATTCGGCGACTATTTCGGCGGCGAAGAGGCGCAGCGCAACTATCTCGTGAAAGCGATGGTGGAGGCGATGGCCAACGGCTTTTTGCTCTTCAACGTGAACAACATCAGCGAGCAAGCCCCTGAAAATCAGGCTTTTGGCCCGAACGACGCGATGGGCTTGCACGAGTTTTTGGGCGATAAAACGCCCTACCAGCAAGTGCTCACGGCGGGCGGCAAGGCGTTCAAAACGGCCTCCACGCTGCTGTACCCGACCATCTTCGACCCCGTGCGGACGCAACTTTTGGCCCTGCCGACGGGCGTGGCAGGCTACGCTTTCCGCGACGCGGCGGGCAAATTCACCTACGTCCTTTGGGCAAAAACGGCGACGGACAATTCCGAGTCTGCCAACGCAACCTATTCATTTCCAACGGCTTTGGCGGTCGGGCAACTCTACCGCAAACGCTGGGACTGGTCGGCGACGGGCAACCAAACCACCGTCGCACCGACAAACATCGCGCTCACAGGCAGCCCGGTTTTCCTGACCGAAACGCAGCAACCGCCCGCGCTGCCAACTGCCGCGTTCGAGGCCGACGTGACCGATGGCTGCGAGGGTTTGACGGTGCATTTCAGCGACAAATCTGTGGGCGGACAGTCGCGCCTGTGGCAATTTCCGGGCGGCTCGCCGAGCACGTCCACTGCCGCCAATCCGAGCGTAACATATTCAACAGCAGGCACTTACGCGGTGTCGCTGACGGCCACGAACGCGGCTGGCAGCCACACGGCCAGTTTTTCGGACTTCATCGAAATCAAAGGCCGACCAACGGCAGCGTTTTCGGTCACGGTGGACGCGCAAGTGGCTCATTTTCAGAGCCTTTCGTCGGGCGTGGACTTCGTGTGGTGGCTGCTGCCCGACGGCACCACGACGACCGAAGCGGCTTTCGACAAGTTCTTTTTTTACAACGGCGACTACCCGGTGATGCTCGTCGCGTTCAACGGCTGCGGCACGGACACCGTGACGCAAATCGTGCAAATCCAAGCCGCGCCGGTGGCCGATTTTTCGCTCGCGCTGCCCAGCCAATGCGGGCAGTTTTTCGCCTCGGTGGAAAATTTGAGCGGCAGCAGCCCGACTGCCGTGCAATGGTTCATCCCCGGCGGCAACCCGGCGTATTCAACTGAAAATCAACTGACTGCGACATTTCCGGGCGCGGGTGAGTACGCGATTACGCTCGTGGTTTCGAACCAATTTGGCACGGACACTTTGACCAAAAACTTCACGTTAACGGGCGCATCGGTCAGCCAACTCGAACCCGGTATTTGCCCAGACGGGACGTTTGAATTGGGCGGGCAAATATTTTCGGCAACCAATCCGACGGGCGAAATTTTGATTCCGGGCGGCTCGTGGTTGGGTTGCGACAGCATCGTGCAGGTGCAAATCAAACTGCTAAGCACTTCTGCCACAACGATTTACGACACAATCCCGGCGGGCGGCTCGGTGCAATTTTGTGGAAACATTTCGCTCACGACGAGCGGGGTTTACACTTGCCATCTGGAAAATGCAGCGGGCTGCGACAGCACGGTGACGCTGTTTTTGCAAGTCTCCACGTCCTCGAAAACGCCCGGCGACGCGGCGGCTTGGCGCGTTTTCCCGAACCCGTTTTCCGAAAAATTGGCGGTCGAATTCGACCTCGCCAACGGCCAATTTTTGAGCCTCGAACTTTGCGCCGCGACGGGGCAGGTTTTGCGCCAACTCGTTGACAATCAGTTTTTTGCCGCCGGGAAGCATCGCTTGGAGATGTCGTTGCCGGGCTTGCCGCCGGGCGCGTATTGGCTCGTGGGGCGCGGCACGGGCGGACAGCGGGCTATTGGGGTACTGCGGATGTGAAGACCGGGCATGGCTTTATTTCTCTGACACTATTGACCGGCTTCACCGCTGCGCCCCGCCCACCTTCCTGCCCAAGGCCCGATAGACCACCGACTGCGCTCGCGGTCGGAAATCGCCGGAAATCAGTTTGTTGTTTTCCATCGTCGGGAAGGTGCGGTTGGAGCAGAAGATGAAAATCAGGTCTTCGTCCGGGTCGGCCCACGCGCAGATGCCCGTGAAGCCCAAGTGCCCGAACGTGCGCGGCCCGGCCAGCGGACTCATGTTGCCCGATTCGTCGGGGTTGAGTTCTTTCATATCGAAACCAAAGCCCCGGCGGGTGCTGCCGAGTTGCCGCTCCGTCCATTCCTGCACGATTTCGGGGCGCAGGTAGCTTTTCCCGAAATAGGAGCCGCCGTCGAGCAGCATCTGGAAGATTTTGGCGAGGTCGTTCGCGCTCGAAAACAGCCCCGCGTGGCCGCTCACGCCGCCGAGCATGGCCGCGCCCATGTCGTGGACGTAGCCCTGAATCCGCTGCTGCCGGAAATAACGGTCGTCCTCCGTTGGCGGGCAGCGGTGGGCGAGGCCGAGTTTCCACGGGTTGAAAGTCGTGGTGGCGAGGCCGAGCGGGCGGTAAAAATTGTCGCGGGCATACTCGTCCACCGGTTTTCCGGCGATGTTTTGCAAAGCCCGCGCACCGAGGTACAAGCCGAGGTCGGAGTATTTGTAGCCCAGCCCAGCCCGCATCCCGGAGTGGAAAATCGTCTGCCAAACCGTGTCCACATAGCGGTTGTCCATCCACATTCCGGGCGCGACGGGGATTTCCGAATCGGCATCCGGCTGGGCGTGGTAAATGTGCTGGTCGGGCAAGCCGTTTTTGGCGAGGGTGTTTTTGTAAAACGGAATCCAGGGTTGCAGCCCGGCTTGGTGGGTCAGGATTTGGCCGAAATTCAGGTTGGCCTTGTTCGTCCCGGCCAATTCGGGGATGTAACGGCTGGCGGGTTCGGTCAGGCTAAACTTGCCTTCGCCCGCCAATTTCATCAGCGAAATGGTGCTCGCAGCCACTTTTGTCACCGAGGCGAGGTCGAAAATGGACTCGTTGGTCATGGGCACCACCTGTTCTTGGGTGAAGTGGCCGTAGGCTTTGTTCCAAACGATTTTGCCGTTTTTGGCGACGAGCACCACCCCGCCGGGGGCGGCCCCGATGCCGATCATCTCGCGCATGATTTGGTCAATTTGCGCCAGCGTGTCGGAATTCAGGCCGACCGTTTCGGGCAAATCGTAGCCGAGGCGGTGCTGCGAAAACACGATTTCCACGCCGTCGCCAAATTTGGCCGCCGGGCTGACGGTCACGGGCAAGGTGCCGCGCAGGTCGTTGGCCCCGAAAAGTGCCTGTGCCGCGAGGTCTTGGGTGTGCTCGTCCTCGTTGAACGCGGCCAAAACCGTCGGCACATCGTCGAAAAAACGCAGGGAATACGGGCTGCCAAAAACCGTCAACACCACTTTCGTCTGCCCGCAAAGCCGCCGGATGAACTGCATTTCCGAGTCCGTGATGCCAAAGTTGTCGGTCGCCGCCCGCCGCATATCGTGCAGGCTGACGAACACCACGTCCGCGCCGCGCAGGGTGTCGAGCAAGGCCGAATCGAGCGCGGGCGTGAGCGTTTTCGGGGCGTTGAACTCTCGGATGGGCGCGAACTGAGCGAGCGATTTTTGGAAAACGGTGCGCGTCGTGTCGCCCAGCGCAAGGCTGGCGAATTTGAATTTCTCCAAATCCGGGAACGGCACGAGGCCCGCACGGTCGCGCACGAGCGTGAGCGAGTTTTCAATCAGGCGGCGTTTGAGGACGATGGCTTCGGGCGTGTTCAGGTCGCGGCGGATGTTCGCCACCTCCACTTTTTGCGGGGCGGTGAGGCCGAGGCGGTATTTGGCGCGGAGCACGCGGCGCACACTCGCGTCAATTTTTTCCTGCGAAAGCGTGCTGTCGGCCAGTGCGTTTTTCACGGCTCCGAGGGCCGCGCCCATGTCGGCGGGCAGCAGCACGATGTCGTTGCCGGCGCGCAGGGCTTCCACGTCGGCGAGGCCGGGCGCGAAGTGTTTGGAAAGGGCTTTCATCTCCATTGCGTCGGTGAAGATGAGTCCGTCGAAGCCCATGCTTTTGCGGAGCAAACGATAAACTGTTCGTTCTGAGAGAGTTGTGGGGCGGTTCGGGCGGTTGTCGAGGGCCGGGACGTTGAGGTGCGCGACCATGACCGAGGCCACGCCGAACTGCGAAAGCACCCGGAAGGGGAACAATTCGAGGCTGTCCAAGCGGTCGGTCGAGTATGGGATGACGGGCAGGTCGAAGTGCGAGTCCACGTTCGTGTCGCCGTGTCCGGGGAAATGCTTGGCGCAGGCCAGCACACCGCCGTCCTGCATCCCTTTCATGTACTGGAAACATTTGGCGGCCACGTTGTAGCGGTCTTCGCCGAAGGAGCGGTCGTGGATGACGGGGTTCGCGGGGTTGTTGTTGATGTCCGAATCGGGCGCGAAATTGATGTGAACGCCCAACCGACGGCACTCGCGGGCGACCTCGCGGCCCATGTCGTAAATGAGTCTGTTGTCGCGCATCGCGCCGAGCATGAGCTGTTTGGGGAACGAAATCGTGCTTTCGCGCAAGCGCATCCCCAAGCCCCACTCGGCATCCATCGAAATCATCAGCGGCACGCGGCTGGCGGCTTGGTAGCGGTTGGTGAGTTCGGCTTGGCGTTCGGGCGTGCCCTGAAAAAAACAAAGGCCGCCGGGGCGGTACTGCCGAATCAAATCCTCCACGCCCTGCTCGTAGGCCGCGTCCTTGTCGGAGTGGGCGCGGAGCATGAAAAGCTGGCCCAGCCGCTCGTCGGGCGAGAGCGCATCGAACACAGAATCAACCCATTGCGCCTCCCGGCGGTCGAGGTTGTGGCCGTAGTTGAACTGGTGGTTTTCGTTCGCGCTTAGGGCAAGGAGCGCGGCGGCGAGTATGGCGAGTGGAAGTTTTTGCACGGTGGAAAAGCATCGGCGCGAGGCCGTTTTTGCGGGGGCAAAGGTTCAGAAAAATGATTTTAAAAACCGGGCGGCTTGGCTTTCCGAGTAAATTTGAGCAAAAAAGCCCCCAATATGAGCGCAGCAGCCACTTTGACTCCGCCCCGTTTGTCGCCGACCCGGCCTGTATCGGCCAAGCCAGCCCAGCCCAAGCGGCTCATTTCGCTGGAAAAATTCCTCGAACGGTACACCAGCCGCGAAGACCCATTCAAGTATGAGTGGAACAACGGCATCGTCGAAAAATCACCTCGAACCATGAACAGAAGTCAATTTTTATTGCTCCAAAAACTCATGCGCCTTTTCGTGGGCACAAAGGATTTTTCCAATGGTAATATGCTTACCTCCGAAGTTGACATATACCTGCCGTTGGCAAATCGCACCCGCCGCGCCGACATCGCCTATCTGACCGCTGAACAGATGAAATCTTCGCGCAACGGCGAGCTCAGCGTCTGTCCGTTTGTCATCGAGGTCATCTCCAAAAACGACCAAATCAACGAGGTCGGGCAAAAAATCCGGGAATACTTTGAGAACGGCGTGCAGGTGGTCTGGACGGTGTTCCCGCGCCTGCAAAAAGTGGAGGTCTACCGCTCGGTGCGCGATGTGACCATCTGTTTCGACGACGATGTTTGCTCCGCCGCGCCCGTGCTGCCCGATTTTGAAATCAGCGTCCGAGAGCTTTTCGCTTGATGTTTTTGCCAACCACCCATTGCAGATTGCCAACCACCAACCGCCCGCCCCGCCCGCCGTTTTGCGCGGGCGTTGCCGCAAGCCAAGCGCGCAAAACTTTACGGCCAACCACGCCCGAAAGAGGCAACCCAACCCCCCGGAACTACAACATTTGCCCACCTACTTTTTTGGAGGGATGAGGAACGAGAGATGAGAAATGACGAACCACACCAACGCATCGTTCATTCCTCATCCCTTGTTCCTCGTTCCTGTTTTGAATCCGACTTTTATGAAAAATACAAATGCCTTCTTGCCGGCAATCGCTTCGTTTTGCCTGTTCGCGTTGTTTGCTTTCACCGAACCTGCCCGGCTGCAAGAGCAATTCCTGACCGTTTTTTATCCCGACGAAAGCCGCCCTGTCGCGGCGGTTCATCACTCATCACTTTCCACTCATCATTCAGTCCGGGACACCTTCGAGCCGCTCCAAGAACGGCTCGACAACTTCCTGACCCCCAACCCGAACCCCATTGACCTCAAAGACCCGAAAGTGGTGGAGCAAGGCGTGGAGTACGACCCCGTGACCGGCCAGTACATCATCACCGAGAAAATCGGCGACGACTACTTCCGCGCCCCGACGTACATGACCTTCAACGAGTACGCCAAGTGGAAAGAGCGAAAGCAGCAACAGGAATATTTCGACCGCTTGCAGGGCGTGAGCGAGGGCAAAGGCAAGGGCAGCGGCGGCGGTATTACCGACCCGGTCGCAAAGTTTGACGTGAAAAACACACTGATTGACCGCCTTTTCGGCGGCACGACGGTGGACATCCGCCCGCAGGGCAACATCAACCTGACCTTCGGATTCGACTATCAGAAAATCCTGAACCCCATCCTCACCCGCCGCCAGCAGAGCAACGGCAACTTCGATTTTGACATGGACATCAACATCGGGGCGCGGGGCAAGGTGGGCGAAAAACTCAACCTCGACTTCAACTACAACACGCAGGCCACGTTCGACTTCGACAATCAGATGAAGCTGAACTACGACACGAAGAACTTTTCGGAGGACGAAATCCTGCAAAACATCGAGGCCGGCAACGTGTCCATGCCCCTGCGCTCGCAGCTCATCAAAGGCTCGCCCAACCTTTTCGGCATCAAGGCCGAGATGAAATTCGGCCACTTGCGCCTGACCACCGTGGCGAGCCAACAGCGTTCGCGGCAAAACAATTTGACGTTGCAAGGCGGCGCACAGGTGCAGCAATTCCAAGTGCCGATTGACGAGTACGACGAGAACCGCCACTTTTTCGTCAGCCACTACAACCGCGAGACCTTCGAACCTTCGCTGCGCTGCCTGCCCGTGCCGATGAACCTTTTCCGCATCACGCGCATGGAAGTGTGGCTCACCAACGACCAGCTCCGCACCGAGAACGTCCGCGACATCGTGGCACTCGCCGACCTCGGCGAGCCGCAGCCAGCCAACCCCGGCATTGACCCCACACCCGGCGCACCCACCGACATCAACCTGAAAACACTGCCTGCCAACGGCGCGAACGACCTGTACCCGCGCCTCGTGGCCGACCTTCAAACCGACTCAACGCTGCGCTTCTCGGACAAAATCGTCCAGAAACTCCAGACCAACTACGGCCTGCGCCAAATCCGCGACTTCGAGAAGCAACGCTGCCGCCTGCTCAGCCCGCAGGAATACACCTACCACGACCAGCTGGGCTTCGTCAGCATCAACCTCAACGTGCAGCCCGACCAAATCGTCGGCGTGGCCCTCGAATATTCGTACAACGGCAAGCCGTACAAAATCGGCGAGTTCACCAGCGACTTCCAGAACGGCGACACCTTGAACCAGAACGCGCTGTTTGTCAAGATGTTGAAGAGCACGACGGCCAACGTCAACCTCCCGATTTGGGACTTGATGATGAAAAACGTCTATGCCATCGGCACCGCCAACCTCGACCCGCAAGAGTTCCGTTTCGACATTTACTACGAAGACCCCGGCGCGGGCCAAAAGCGTTTTTTGAACGGCCCCGGCATCCCGCAGGCACTCAACTCCAAGCCGCTGCTGCAAGTCTTCCGCCTCGACACCCTCAACCTCCAACAAGACCCCGGCCCAGACGGCATTTTCGACTTTGTGCCCGGCCTGACGGTCAATTTGCGGAGCGGGCGCGTGATGTTCCCCGTGCTCGAACCCTTCGGCAAGTTCCTCAGCGACCGGCTCACCGAGGCCGGCGCGGACACCAACTACACCAAAAACCTCGTCTATCCGCAGCTGTACGACTCGACGCTGTTCCGTGCCCGCGAGTTCCAGCACTTGAACCGTTTCACGTTGAAAGGCTCGTACAAATCGGCCTCCAACGCCGAAATCAGCCTCGGAACCTTCAATTTGCCGCAAGGCTCCGTGCGCGTCAGCGCGGGCGGGCGGCAGCTGGTGGAAGGCCAAGACTATGAGGTGGACTACAACATCGGCAAAATCAAAATCCTGAACGACGCTATCCTGCAAAGCGGCCAAAACGTCAACGTCAGCTTCGAGGACAACGCCCTGTTCGGGTTCAACAGCCGAACCATGCTCGGCGTGCGGGCCGATTACGACCTGAACAAGGACGTGAAATTGGGCGCGACATTCATGAACTTGTTTGAACGCCCGCTCACCCAAAAGGTCAATTTCGGCGACGACCCCATCAACAACAAGATGTACGGCTTGGACGCGAGCATCTCCAAAGAGGTCCCGTTTTTGACCAAATTGGTGGACAAACTGCCGTTTTATTCCACAAAAGAGCCGTCCACCATTCAGATTCAGGCCGAAGGCGCAGTGCTCGACCCCGGCCACGCCCGCGCCATCAACCAAGGCGAAGGCAGCGGCGGCATCGTGTACATGGACGATTTCGAGGGCAGCACCAGCGGCATCCCGCTGACCAACCCCGCCAACAGCTGGGTGCTTGCGTCCACGCCCTCACGCGACAACCAAGATTGGATAAACTATCCGGAGGCCGACTCGCTCAACACCGTGCTGACGGGCGTGAACCGCGCCCGGATGTCCTGGTACATCGCCGACCCATTTGCCCGCGACAACGCCGACGCAACCAACCCCTACACGCGGCCCTTGCAGTACAACGACCTTTTCCCGAACCGCCAGCTCACGCCCCTCGAACAGAGCAACTTGCGCCCGCTCGACGTGACCGTCTATCCCCGCGAGCGCGGCCCGTACAACTTTGATTTGCCCGACGGATACCCCGGCTTCTCGACGGGCCTCAACTCCGAGGGCTTGCTCCGCGACCCGCAAACCCGCTGGGCGGGCTTCATGCGCGGCTTGAACACCAACGACTTCGAGGCCGCCAACATCGAGTTCGTGGAATTTTGGATGCTCAACCCATACATGGAAAAAGGCGACGGCACCCCCGTCAGCGAATCGGGCGAGATGTTCATTGACCTCGGCAGCATCAACGAGGATTTGATGCGCGACTCGCGCCAGTTCTTCGAAAATGCCATCCCGACCGACGGCAACGGGGCCAGCGCGACCACCGCTTGGGGCCGCGTCCCGGTGTTGCCGCCCGTCGTCATCGCGTTCGACAACGACCCCTCCAAACGCGCCCAACAAGACGTAGGCTTTGACGGCCTCGACGACGAAGCCGAACGGCAGTTTTACAAAAATTACATTGACGCTATCACCGCCGCGCCGCTCAGCAATGCCTTCAAACAAGAAGTACAGGCCGACCCATCGAACGACAACTTCGTCTATTTCCGCGACCCGATTTTCGACGGCCAAAACCCCGGCCTGCTCGAACGCTACCGCAAATTCAACTCGCCGCAGGGCAACTCCCCCGTCAACCAAACCCAAAACCTCAACCCCTCCGCCACGAACCAACCCGACATCGAAGACCTCAACCGCGACAACTCGCTGAACGAGACCGAAGCATTCTTCCGCTACCGCATCCAACTGAAAAAGGCCCCGCTCGGCGACTCGCTCGACATCAGCGACCCCACGCTGGCCAACCTCATCACCGACCGCATGAGCTACACCGAATCGGGCGTGGCGCAGCCGTTCATCTGGTACCGTTTCAAAATTCCGCTCGACGCGGGCGGCAACGTCCGCACCACCGTCGGCGGCATCCAAGACTTCCGCAGCATCCGCTTCGTGCGCACCACGTTCAAAGGTTTCACCGAGCGCACCACGTTCCGCTTCGCCACTTTCGAGCTGGGCCGCAACCAATGGCGGCGTTTCACCCAACGCCTCAGCAACCCCGCCGACAGCACCTGTATCTCCGACGCGACCAAGCCCGACCCCAGCACCTCGTTCGACGTGAACTCCGTCAGCATCGAGGAAAACGCGGCACGGGTTCCGTTCAACTACACCATCCCGTTCGGCGTGCAGCGCGAGCAATCAGTCGGTGCGTTCCCTGATGTGCTGCAAAACGAGCAGTCGCTTTCGATGGAATTCTGCGACCTGAAACCCTGCGACGACCGCGCCATTTTCAAAACCCTGAACATGGACTTGCGTCAGTTCAAGCGGCTCAAAATGTTCGTCCACCTCGAAGAGACACAGCCCGTGCAGTTCCCGCTCGACTCCGGCAAACTGGCCGTGTTCGTGCGCCTCGGCTCCGATTTTTACCGCAACTATTACGAGTACGAAGTGCCCATCTCGCCCTCCGAAATCACCAACATCATGGGCCTGAGCGCGGACAGCCGGGCGTACAAAGAGGAAGTTTGGCGGCCCTCGAACAGCGTGGATTTCCCGCTGGAACTGCTCACCGAAATCAAAAAATCGCGCAACGCCACCGGCCAGACCGCTGAGGTATTTGCCATGCCCGACCCCGACAACCCGACACACATCGTCAAAGTCGTCGGCAACCCGAACCTCGGCTACGTCAAAGGCGTGATGGTCGGTGTGCGCAACATTGACCCCGACCGCCAGCCCCAGTGCGGCGAGGTTTGGATAAACGAATTGCGCCTCAACGGATTCAACGAAAAAGGCGGCTACGCAGGCCTCGCACGGGTGGACATGAAGTTGGCCGACCTCGGAAACGTCTCGTTTTCAACCAATTACACCTCCATCGGTTGGGGCAGCATCGAGCAGAAACTCATCCAACGCCAACGCGAGGAGGTCATCGCCTACGACTTCTCCACGAACATCGAACTGGGCAAATTCCTGCCGCAGAAATCCGGCCTCCGCATCCCGTTCTACTACCAATACTCCAACACCACCCGCAACCCAGAATTCGACCCCTACGACCTCGACATCAAACTGAAAGACAAACTCCGCTCCACCGCCAGCGCAGCCGAGCGCGACAGCATCCGCGCCGGGGCGCAGGACGTGACCATCAACCGAGGCTACAACTTCACCAACGTCCGCAAAGAGCGCACCGGCGGCAAAACAGGCAAACCCTGGCCCTGGGCCATCGAGAATTTCAGCCTGACGTATGCATACAACAACCAGTTGAAACGCACCCCGTTCATCAGCCGCGACGACCAAAAACAGTACAAAGGCGGCCTCGATTACACCTACTCCACCGGGCTGAAACCCATCATGCCCTTCAAAAAACTCATCAAAAAGGACAAGTACCTGAAGTTCATCTCGGAGTTCAACTTCAACCCCATCCCGAACAACTACGGCTTCACGACCACGCTCGAACGCTTCTTCAACACCACCACCTACCGCTTCGTGGACGAGGCCGCCAATCCCGACCTGAACACGTTTTTCAACAAGCGTTTCACTTGGGACAGGAACTACGACCTCGGCTGGGATTTGTCGAAATCGCTCAAATTCGATTACGACGCGACGGCTCGCAGCATCATTGACGAACCGCAAGAGCGCAACCCCGACGGCTCGCGCATCACCAGCGAGTTCCGCCGCGACTCCATCCTGACCAACCTCCGCAATTTGGGGCGGCCCAAAAATTTCCAGCAGAACGTCGGCCTGACGTGGACTTTGCCGTTCAAAACCATCCCTTTCATGGATTGGATAACGGTAAAAGCCTCTTACACAGGCGGTTACACTTGGACGGCGGCCTCCCTCAAAATGCAATACCTCGACCCC
>JBKBIC010000093.1:0-18545 GCA_046299435.1 Saprospiraceae bacterium | reverse complement strand
CCTCGACGATTTCGTGGTCAACGAGGCGTACCGACGCTACGGCATCGGGCAAAAACTGTACGATGCTTTTTTGGCAGAAGCCCAGCGGCGCGGGTGCCGAATCGCCAAATGGCAGGTGCTCGATTGGAACGAACCGGCCATCAATTTTTACCGGAAAAACGAGGCTATCATCGAAACCGGCTGGTGGAACGTGAAGGTTTTCCTCGAAAAAAAATCCGCCGGGCAGTAGCGACTGCCCGGCGGATTGTCATTTGGTTGGTCAGGCCAGCACGGAGGCGTTCATCAGCTCCTCGATTTCCTCCAAGTCAATCGGGATGTTGCGGAAGAGGTCAACTGGGCCGTCGTCGGTGATGAGGATGTCGTTTTCGAGCCGGATGCCGAGTTTTTCGTCGGGGATGTAAATGCCTGGCTCGCAGGTGAACACCATGCCCGCACGGAACGGCTCGTAACGGTGGCACAGGTCATGCACGTCGAGGCCGAGGTGGTGGCTGGTGCCGTGCATGAAGTATTTTTTGTAGGCTGGTTTTTCCTTCTCCTGTTTTTCCACGTCGTCGCGGCTGATGAGTCCGAGCGAGATGAGTTCGCTTTCCATGACTTTCCCGACCTCTTTGTGGTATTCTTCGAGTGTGTTGCCGGGCACGAGCATGGCGCGGGCCTCGCGCAGGACGCGGTGGACGGCATTGTACACGGCGCGTTGGCGGTCGGTGAATTGGCCGTTGACGGGGATGCTTCGCGTCAGGTCGGCGGCATAGTTGGCGTATTCGCAGCCGAAATCCATAAGCAGCACGTCGCCGTCGTGGCAGCGTTGGTTGTTCTCGATGTAGTGCAGGACGCAGGCGTTTTTGCCGCTGGCCACGATGGGCGTGTAGGCATGGCCTGTGGCGCGGTTGCGGATGAACTCGTGCGTGATTTCGGCCTCCACTTCGTACTCCCACACGCCGGGCCGCACGAAATCGAGCACCCGATGGAATGCCTTGCCCGTGATGTCAATGGCGTGCTGGATGACATCCACCTCGTACTGGCTTTTCACCATGCCCAGTTTTTTCAGGATTGGCTGCGAGCGGTAATAGGTATGCACCGGGTAGCGGCGCATCAGCTCGCGGGTGTGGCGCAGGTCGCGGGTTTGGAGCGGGGTGTGGTAGCGGTCGTTTTCGTTGGTATTGACGTAGATGCCGTCGGAGAGCAGGATGAGCTCGTTCAGGATGTTTTCGGCCTCGTCCAAAAACAGCACTTTTTCGATGCCCGACGTGGCGGTGGCCTCCTCTTTCGTGTATTTGTGGCCTTCCCACACGGCGATGTGCTCGTTGGTGCGCTTGACGAGGAGCAGTTCCTTGAAGCCTTCCTTCGGGCAATCGGGGTAGAGCACGAGCATCGTTTCCTCTTGGTCAATGCCCGACAGGTAGAACAAATCGGCGTTCTGCCGGAACGGGAAGCATTGGTCGCCGGAGCGCGGCATCATGTCGTTCGAGTTGAAGATGGCCAGCGTGTTGGCCTTCATCTCGCGGGTGAAGCGGCGGCGGTTGAGTTTGAACAGTTCGGGGTCGAGCGGCTTGTATTTCATGAATGATTTAGTTGTAAATGGTGAGTTGCCGGTTGCGAGCGGCGGTTTGTCTCGGCAAAGAATGAAAGTTCCGCCCGAAAATAAAAACCGCTTCGGGGCAAAAATCGGCGGACGGCAAGTGCCCGGCAGCGGGCGGATTTTTTTCGGGGGCAAAAATTAGGCACCAACCCAAAACGCCTATTTTCGCCCCGGTTTGGCGCGGCAAAGTTTCGCAAACGAACAAAGCAGCCGCCACCGTCAACTGTCAACCGTCAACCATACGCAACATGAACGTACCTGCTGAACTCAAATACACCACCGACCACGAATGGCTCCGCATCGAAGGCGGCAACACGGCCTACGTCGGCATCACCGATTTTGCCCAGAGCGAACTGGGCGATTTGGTTTACATCGAAGTCGAGACCGTCGGCCAAGTCGTGGACGCGCACGAGGTGTTCGGCACCGTCGAGGCTGTGAAAACCACGTCCGACCTGTTCATGCCCGTCACGGCCAAAGTGCTCGAATTCAACCCGGAACTCGACGACTCCAAACAGGGCGCGTCGCTCATCAACTCCGACCCCTACGGCGCAGGCTGGATTGTCAAAATCGAAGTCCAAAACCCCGCCGAACTCGACGGCCTGCTCAGCGCGGATGCGTACAAGGCGCACATCGGTTGAGTGGAAAAGTTGAAGGGTAAAAAATGAAATTTTGAGGCCCAACTCACTGGATACCAGTGGGTTGGGCCTCGTTGTTTGGTGGGGTTTCGTCTGCAAAATACGCCGCCACCTTCGCCGCCGCAGCTTTGCCGACGGCGGCCTCCAAATCCTCCGGTTTTGCCTCGCGCAGCCGTGCCACCGAGCCGAACTGTTGCAGCAGTTTGTCGGCGGTTTTTGTGCCGATGCCGGGGATTTCGGTCAGCTCGGTTTTCAGGAAATTGCGGCTGCGCTGGTCGCGGTGGAAAGTGATGCCGAAGCGGTGCGCCTCGTTGCGGGCCTGTTGGATGAGTTTCAGCGACTCCGATTTTTTGTTGATGTACAGCGGCACCGGGTCGTCGGGGAAAAAGATTTCCTCCAGCTTTTTGGCGATGCCCACCACCGTCACCTTGCCTTCGAGGTCGAGGGCGCGGAGGCTTTTCATCGCGGCGGCCAGTTGGCCTTTGCCGCCGTCAATGATGATGAGTTGCGGCAGGCTCGCGCCCTCGGCCAGCAGGCGTTTGTAGCGGCGGAACACGACCTCCTCCATCGTGGCAAAGTCGTTCGGGCCTTCCACCGTCTTCACGTTGTAATGGCGGTAATCGCGCTTGGCCGGCTTGGCGTTGCGGAACACGACGCAGCTGGAAACCGGATTCGTGCCGTGCAGGTTGGAGTTGTCGAAGCACTCGATGTGCAGCGGTGCTTCGGCCATGTGCAGGTCGCCTTGCAGGGTGCGGAGGATGCGTTCGGCGGGCGTTTGTTTGCCGAGTTGGTTGGCCTGCTGTTTCTTTTTTTGGAGCAGGTGGTACTGCACGTTTTTCTCCGAAAGTTCGAGCAGTTTTTTCTTGTCCGCGATTTTCGGGACGGTCACGGTGACGTTCGGATCGGGGTACGCAATCGGTTCAGGCACAACGATTTCCGGGCAAATGGAGTTGAATTTTTCCCGCAAGTTCTGAATCGCAAACACGAGCAAGGTCTCGCGGTCTTCGTCCAAGTTTTTGGTCAGCGTGAGCGTGTAGGTGTGGATAATCGCGCCGTTGACGACCTTCAAATAGTTGACAAAAGCCTCCTGCTCGTCGTCGGCGATGGCGAACACATCGAGGTCGCGGATGTTCGGGCTGACCACCGTGCTCTTGCCCTGATAATCCTCGAAAAGCAACAGCCTGTCCTTTGCTTGCTGCGCCAGCTCGAACTGCAAATTCTCCGCGAACCGCTGCATCTCCTCTTTCAAATGGGCTTTGACGGCAGCGAAATTGCCTTTGAAGATATTTTTCACCTGCTCGATTTTCCGGTTGTACTCGGCCTCCGTCTCGAAGCCGACGCAGGGGGCCGCGCAGTTTTTGATGTGGTATTCGAGGCAAGGCTTGAACTTATTCTTGGAGATGTTTTCCTCCGTCAAGGCCAGCGTGCAGGTGCGGAGCTGGAAGAGTTTTTTGACCAAATCGAGGATTTCCGACACGCGCCATTTGTTCAGGTACGGCCCGAAATAAGTGCTGCCGTCCTTCACGATTTTGCGGACGAGGAACACGCGCGGAAACCGTTCGCGCTTCACGCAGACATAGTTGAGCGGTGCTTTTTCGTCTTTGAGCATGACGTTGTAGCGCGGCTGGTGCTTTTTGATGAGCGAGTTTTCGAGCAGCAGCGCGTCGGTTTCCGTCTCGACGATGGTGAATTCGATGTGGTGGGCGTGCTTGGTGAGGGCCTTCGTCTTGGCGGTCAGGTATTTTTTTTCGCCAAAATAGGACGACAGGCGGTTCCGCAGGTTCTTCGCCTTGCCCACATAAAGTATTGTGCCTGAGTCATCTATGTACTTGTAAATGCCCGGCTCGGTCGGGATGCTGGGCTGGAAGGCTTTGAACTCTTCGTTGGTCATGGCTCGTGGATTTTTTTCGATGCGATGTGCAAAAGTTGGCAAACTTCGCACCGCCTCAAACAAACCGGCTAAAATCGCTGCCGATGCTCGACATCCAACTGCTCGATAGCCCGCTTGACGCAGCCGTCTGCGAAAATTTCGTCGCTTGCCCGGAGGCGGGCGGCACGGTCGTCTTCGTCGGGACGGTGCGCGACCAGACGCAAGCCCGCCCCGTCGTGCGCCTCGAATTCGAGGCCTATGCGCCGATGGCTCTCCGCGAAATGGAAAAAATCGGGCACGCGGCCTGCGAGCAATTCGGGGTGTTGCGCGTCAGCGTCCATCACCGGGTCGGGGTGTTGGGCATCGGCGAAGTGGCGGTCGTGATTGCGGTGGCTGCCCCGCACCGGGCGGCGGCGTTCGCGGCCTGCCAATTTTGTATTGACACGCTGAAACAGACCGTCCCCATCTGGAAAAAAGAGGTTTTCGCCGACGGCGAAGTGTGGGTGGCGGCGCACCCCTGAAAAAATTGGGTGAGGCTGTGTTCGCATGAGCACAGCCTCACCCAGAGGTCATTTCACCGCGTTCAGCAATTCCACAGGCACGTTGGTGCCCAATTTTTGTGCTTCGGCCACATCGGAAGCGGCGGCGGCCTTGTTGCCCTGCGCCAGTTGGAGCCGGGCGCGGTTAAGGAAAAACACGCCTTGCTTGGAATTGAGCTGGATGGATTTGTTGTAGCATTCGAGGGCTGTGACCGCATCGCCTTTTTGGAAATAGGTCACGCCCAGCGTATTCCACACGTCCGCGTCGTCGGGTTTGTAAACCAGATAGTGGCGGTAGTCGGCGATGGAAGGTTCGTAGCGGCCCATTTGGTACTGAATCAGGCCCCTGTTGACATAGGCCCGCAGGATGGTGGAGTCCATTTCGAGGGCTTTCGTGATGTCGCGCAGGGCATCCTCGTGTTGGCCTTGTGCGCCGAGGCAGGAGCCGCGGCTGCTGTACGCCGAGGCGTTGCGGGGGTTGATTTCGAGGCATTTGTTATAATCGGCCATTGCTTTGGCGTATTCCTGCCGCTCGAAATAGACGTTGCCGCGCAGGAGCATGGAGTGGTCGTCGGCCTTGTTGAGTTCGATGGCTTTGGTCAGCAGTTCAAAAGCCTTGTCGTTGTTTTTCTCTTGTCGGTAAATCACGGCCAAGTTGGAGTAAGCCCCCGAGCAGGGCGCGACCTCGATGGCCAGCACCCAGAGGCTTTTGGGCGATTGCCACACCTTCGCCTGTTTGTAGCTCAACGCCGTGCAGCCCAACGCCAGCACCGCGACCAGCGCGTAGGCCATCGTCTCGGAGATTTTGCGCTGCGTCACCAGATGATAAAGCCCGTAGCCGAGCAAAAAGAAGCCCCCCCAATAGGGCATATAGGTGTAACGGTCGGAGTAAATCGCGCTGCCGACGATTTTGAATTGCAGGATGAGCGCGACGTTGATGGTGAAAAACGCCACCGCGAAGGCGATGAGCCGGTTTTTTTTCAGGCTCCAAAACACGACCGCACCGACCAGCAGCGCGAACAGCGGCGAGGCCATGTACGTCGCCGGCAAGGCCCGTGAGATGGGCGGGAACGGGTAAAAAGTACACAAATCGAACGGCCACACCATTTTCACCCAGTACATCATGTAGGAGTAAAAACCGTAAAAAAACGCGCTCGATGCCGAGATGAGGTCTTTCGTGTCCGTTGCGCCCTGCGAGGTCTGGGCGTTCACGGTGTAGAGGCCGAGCGCGGCGGCCAGGGCGAAATGCGGGATTTTTTCGAGCAAAAGCCGCAGGTTCAGCGGGCGGTTCAGCCAATAATCAATGGCCAACAGCAGCACCGGGAACACCACCGCTGCCGGTTTCGAGGCCAGCGAGCAAACATATAAAAGCGTGAAAAGGAGGTAGTTGGCGGTGTTTTGCTTTTGCACATAGCGTTCGTAGCCAATCAGGCCGAGCAGGAAAAAGAAGGAGTACAGCACGTCCTTGCGCTCGCTGACCCATGCCACCGATTCGACGCGCATCGGGTGCAGGCCGAAGAGCATGCCGACGACGAGCGCGACCCAAAACTTGTGGCCCGAAAGTTTCCACGCCAGCCAATAGGCCGCCGCCGTGTTGGCCAAGTGCAGCAGCACGTTGAACAGGTGGTACGACCACGCATCCTCGCCGCTCATGGAGTAGTTGATGGCCAGCGAAATCATGGTCAGCGGGTGCAGGTTGCCCTGCACGGGCACGGTGAAGAACTTGCTGAAGTTGTCGAAGTTGCGGAACCACAGGTTTTTGGTCACATAGTCGTCGTCGTCCCAGTTCACGAAACCCGCGTCGAAGGCTGGCAGGTAGGCCAGCAGGGTGAGCAGGACGCAAAGGCCCATCCAGAGCCAGTGCTTGGTGTTCGAGTCGTCCGAAATGAGCGGGGAAGTTTGGGCTGCGGATTTGGCAGGGGAAGGTTTCGGGGCAGGGGAGGGCGCGGGTTTTCGTTGATTTTTTGCCATGTGTTGTTCGTTGATTGGCCGGGTTGGTTGACTGGCTGCCCGGCTGTTTGGCCGTAGTCAACCAGTCAACTAACCCGCCGCAAAGTAAAACAGCCTCCGCAAAAATCACGGCAAGCCCCCCAGCACAAATGCAATCACAGCTCGAAGTTGGGCGAGAGTTTCTTCGCTTTTTCGCCGGCGTAAAACTCGCTGACGATGTGCGCCACCTCGTCCGGGTCGTCGGTCACATGGAAAAGGTTGAGGTCGTCGGCATTGATGTTGTGGTGGCGTTCGAGCATCACCTCTTTTATCCAATGCAGCAGCCCTTCCCAGAATTCCTTACCGACGAGCACGATGGGGACGCGCTGGATTTTTTTCGTCTGCACGAGGGTCAGCACCTCGAAAATCTCGTCCAACGTGCCGAAGCCGCCGGGCATGACCACAAAGCCCTGCGCGTATTTGACGAACATCACCTTGCGGACGAAAAAGTAGCGGTGCCGCAGGTTTTTGTCGGGCACGATGAACGGGTTGTGGTTCTGCTCGAACGGCAGGTCAATGTTCAGGCCGACCGAGAGGCCGCCTTTCATCCACGCGCCTTTGTTGCCGGCCTCCATGATGCCGGGGCCGCCGCCCGTGATGACCCCGTAGCCTTCCTCGGTGAGCCGCTGGGCGATTTTGGTGGCCAATTCATAGTAGTAAGTGCCCGGTTTGGTGCGGGCGGAGCCGAAAATCGAGATGCACGGCCCCACGTTGTTCAGCACCTCAAAGCCGTCCACGAACTCGGCCATGACTTTGAACATCGTCCACGAGTTCTCGCCTTTGATTTTGTTCCATTGCTTCATCGGGCGGCTCGCGCCATTGCCCGAAGGGTGCTCTTCCGCGATTGGCTGGATGTTCTCCTCCGGCACCTCTTTGATTGTGTTTTCCATAATCCAAAAAATTGAGTGGTTAGGACAAAAAAGCCCGCCGCGCAGCGCGGCAGGCTTCCCAAATTGTGTGCTGCAAATTTTCAACCGAAATTTGAAAGACGCTTGTTTTTTCTTCGCACACCGAACCGAAGCCGACCGAGTGGCGGTTGGCCCCGTCTTTTTTCGCGTCGGGCAAATCCTCCGCTCAACCATTTTTGGCAAATGACAAAATTCTCGCGCACGGTCTGGGTGCTTTCGCTGGTCAGCCTGCTGGCCGATTTCGCCAGCGAAATGCTGTACCCGGTGATGCCTGTTTTCCTGAACCACATCGGTTTTTCGGTCGCGCTCATCGGCCTGCTGGAAGGCATGGCGGAGGCGACGGCGGGCCTGAGCAAGGGCTATTTCGGGCAGATGTCCGACCGCCGGGGCGAGCGGGTGCCGTTCGTGCGCTGGGGCTATTTTTTGAGCGCGGTGGCCAAGCCGCTGATGGTCGTGTGGGCATGGCCGCTGTGGGTTTTCGCCGTCCGCACGCTCGACCGCCTCGGCAAAGGGCTGCGGACGGGTGCCCGCGACGCGATGCTCTCCGCCGAATCCACGCCGGAGACCAAAGCACAAGTCTTTGGTTTTCACCGAAGTATGGACACTTTTGGGGCGGTGCTGGGGCCGCTTGTCGCGTTGGCTTACTTGCATTTCAGGCCCGGCGATTACACGACTTTGTTTGTATTGGCTTTTGGGCCGGGACTGCTTTCGGTGGCGGCGACTTTGTTTTTGAGGGGTGAGACGGCGAGGGGTGAGACGGCGAGGGGTGAGACGGCGAGGGGTGAGACGGCGAGGGGTGAGACGGCGAGAGGTGAGGGCTTTTTTTCTTTCCTAACATATTGGAAGTCAAGCACTCCCGCGTATCGGCGGTTGGTGCTGTGCCTATTGGCTTTTGCCGTGTTCAACAGCAGCGATGCGTTCTTGCTGCTCAAAATGAAATCGGCGGGCGCGACGGATGTGGAGGTCATCGGAGCGTATATTTTTTACAATCTGGTCTTTGCGCTGGCGGCATGGCCGATGGGCATCTTGGCCGATAAACTGGGCATGAAACGGGTTTTCCTCGTCGGGCTGGTTTTGTTCGCATTTATCTATTTGGGCTTTGCCTTGGTGACGAGCCTGTCCGCGTTTTACGCGCTTTTTTTCCTCTATGGCCTCTATGCCGCTGCGACGGATGGCGTTGCAAAAGCTTGGCTCACAAGTCTTTGCAACAAAAAAGACGCGGCCACTGCCGTCGGTTTTTACGCGGGCTGGCAGAGTGTCGCGGCGTTGGCGGCCAGCCTGTTGGCCGGGGTTTTGTGGCAGTTTTTTGGCGCGGTTGCTCCGTTCGCCGTGTCGGCTTTTGCGGTCGCGGGTGTGCTGGGCTTCATGGCCTTGCGGTTGCCGCGCCACGTCCACGAACCGTAGCTGGGACGTTTTTTCAGCAAAAACCAACGCCCAGCTTTTTTTTCCGGCATCGAAAGTTACCTTTGCGCTCCCTTTTTTGAACATCATACACCAATAGAAGAATAAAGCGATGAAACGCACATTCCAACCTTCGCGCCGCGCCCGCAAAAACAAACACGGCTTCCGCAGCCGCATGGAAGACCGCAATGGCCGCAAAGTGCTGGCGCGCCGCCGCAAGCAAGGCCGCTGGAAACTGACCGTTTCCGACGAACGCCGCCTGAAATAATCCCGGCCACGACCGGGGTTCTTCACATAAAAAAGAGGCTGTCCCCCGGTGGGCAGCCTCTTTTTCTGTTTGTATTTTTTGGGCTTGAAGTCCCGTGAAAATTCGGGCCTTTGGTTCGGGTAGTTCAGCGTTTCAACTTTTTTATCTCTTCCGCCATGCGCTTCACCTTCGCCAGAACAGAACGGCTGAAAAGCGAAAAACTCATCGGGCGGCTGTTCCGGGAAGGGCAATCGTTCATGGCTTATCCGTTGCGCGTGGTTTGGCTGCCGTTGCCCGCCAACCCGAAGTGCCCCGACCCTGTGCAAGCCGCCATTTCCGTCCCGAAACGCCGTTTCAAAACCGCCGTCGAGCGCAACCTGCTCAAACGCCGCATCCGAGAGGCGTGGCGGCTTCAAAAACACTTGTTTTACGAAAAACTCGGCTCCGAACGGCGCGTGGCCCTCATGTTCGTGTACGTCGCGCAAGAGGCTCTGCCATACGCCGACATCGCCGCTGGCGTGAAAAAAATGATTCGGAAATTCGAGATTTGAGTGTTGTGTTTCGTGTTTCGTTTTTTGTGTTTCGACGAAACACACACCCACATACCAAATACAAAACTGTCCACCACATGAAGCAACTTATCGAGTGCGTCCCCAATTTTTCAGAAGGCCGCGACATGGCCGTCATCAAGCAAATCACCGATGCCGTCGAAGCGGTCGAAGGCGTGAAATTGCTCGACGTTGACCCCGGCAAGGCCACCAACCGCACGGTCGTGACCTTCGTCGGCGAGCCGGCGCGTGTGGTCGAGGCCGCTTTTCAAGCCATCAAAAAAGCCTGCGAGGTCATTGACATGGGCCGCCACACGGGCGAACACCCGCGCATGGGCGCGACCGATGTGTGCCCGCTCATCCCCATCGCCGGGATTTCGATGGAAGAAACCGCCGAGTGGGCACGCAAACTCGGAGAGCGCGTCGGGCGCGAACTCGACCTGCCGATTTACCTCTACGAAGCCGCCGCCAGCCGCCCGGAGCGGAAAAACTTGGCCGTCATCCGCGCTGGCGAGTACGAAGGTTTGCCCGAAAAACTGCAAAACCCCGACTGGAAACCCGACTTCGGCCCGGCCCGTTTCAACCCGAAAAGCGGCGCGACAGTCATCGGCGCGCGGGATTTTTTGGTGGCGTACAATGTCAATTTGAACACGACCTCCGTGCGCCGCGCCAACTCGGTGGCCTTCGACATCCGCGAGCAAGGCCGCATCCTCCGCGACGGCGACCCGGTGACGGGCAAGCCCCTGAAAGACGAAAACGGCGAGCCGTTGCGCCAACCGGGCACGCTGAAAGGTGTGAAAGCCATCGGTTGGTTCATCGAAGAATATGGCGTGGCGCAGGTCTCGATGAACATCACCGACACCAACGCCACGCCGCTGCACACGGCTTTCGAGGAAACTTGCGCGAGCGCGCAGCGGCGCGGGATGCGCGTGACCGGCTCCGAATTGGTCGGCCTCGTGCCGCTGAAAGTCATGCTCGACGCGGGTCGGTATTTTCTGGAAAAACAGCAGCGCAGCGTCGGCGTGAGCGAGGAGGAGTTGCTCAAAATCGCCGTGAAAAGCATGGGCTTGGACGAGCTCGGCCCATTCGAACCGCAGCGGAAAATCATCGAATACAACATCGAATCCAGCGACCCAGCCTCGGCTAAAAAATTGATTAAGAAGAACTTGCGCGAATTCGCCAACGAAACCGCCGCCGAAACTCCCGCGCCGGGCGGCGGCTCCATCTCGGCTTATGTCGGGGCATTGGGCGCGTCGCTGGCCGCGATGGTCGCCAATCTTTCGGCCCACAAACGCGGCTGGGACGAGCGTTGGGAAGCGTTCAGCGAGGCCGCCGACAGGGGCCAACGCATCAAAGACGCGCTCATCCGGGCGGTGGATGAGGACACCGATGCTTTCAACAAAATCATGGCTGCGTTCCAGTTGCCGAACACCACGCCGGACGAAAAAACTGCCCGCAAAGCCGCCGTGCAGGCTGCTACCTTGGGTGCCATCGAAGTGCCGCAGCGCGTCATGCGCTTGGCATTCGAGTCGTTTCCGCTCATCCGGCAAATGGTCGAAACGGGCAACCCGAACTCCGTGACCGACGCGGGCGTGGGGGCGTTGTGCGCCCGTGCTGCCGTCGTCGGTGCTGCCCTGAACATGAAAGTGAACGCTACTGGCCTGACAGACAAAGATTTAGCACAAAAATTCGTGGCCGAAGCCGACCACCACATCGCCGAGGCCAATCGTTTGGAGGCGGAGATTTTGGCGGTAGTGCAGGGGAAGATGTGAGTACGTTTTCCGCCGGAAACAAGTTGCCCCGACTGGCCAGCCAGTCGGGGCAACTTGTTTCCAACCGCCACATCTCAATCAAACTCCACCACATCCCCAGTTTTCAGTTTGTCGCCCGGCTTTTTCGGCTCTGCCGGCGCGGGCAGTTTTTCCTCCTCGCCGAATAGGTTGACCTGCACTTCGGCAGGCGCGGGCATGGGCTTAACTTCCTGATTTTCAACTTCTTTGATAGAGGTGAGCAATTGGTCGCTGAGGCGGTTGCCGACGGCTTTCCAGCCTTTCACGTCCATGAAATCGCCCAACGATACTTCGCCCGCCAGTGCCTTGCCGTTCAGTTTGATGGAATAGCGGATGCGCGGGTTGGGCTTGACGGAGGCGAACAGGATTTTTGATTTCGGGTGGTCTGTCAGGAACGAGTACCGTTCTTTGAGTTTGGTGGTTTCCACGCGGAAACGCTTGACCATTGTCCAGCCTTTGTGGCCGTCGAAATGCACGGCGTTGATGACCAAATCGGGGGTGAGTTTGCCGACGTGCAGGATGTCTTTCATCTCGAAACGCTGCTGCACATCGGTGTCGGTCACTTCGTAGCTGCCGTCGTTGTATAGAATCAAGATGCTGTCGCCGGTGTCGAATTCGCCCAGCAGCCGCCCGCGTTCCTGTGCGTTGAGCCGCCCGGTGATGTCGTCAAACCACAGCCGCCGCGCCCCGATGGTGCTTTTGCCGGCCTCTTTTTGCTTGATTTGCCGCACGGGGTATTTCGTCAGGATGTTGCCCTGCGAGTCGCGGCCTTTGATGCCGAGTTCGCCAAAATCGTAGTCGAATTGCTTGATTTTGGCCGTGCTGCTGGCCGTCAGGTTGACCTGCACGACCTCGCTTTCGCCGTTCGGGTTGACGGTCAGGTAGAGCATTTTGGAGTTTTTGGCCTCCGAACCGAGTTGGTATTCCTTGTCGCGGGTGATGGCCGTGACGTTGAAGCGTTTGACGTAGGTGCGCCCCGTCGCGCCGTCGAGGTAGGCCATGTTGTAGGTCGTGCGCTCGTCGTTCTTTTTCCAGACGGCCACATGAACGATGTCCTTGCCGACAAAAACCTTGTCGCCGATTTTCACGACTTTCATCACCCCGTCGCGGCGGAACACGATGATGTCGTCAATGTCGGAGCAATCCTGCACGAACTCGTCTTTTTTCAGGCCCGTGCCGATGAAGCCGTCGGCGCGGTTGACGTAAAGTTTGGCGTTGTTCGCCACCACTTCGGTCGCCTTGATGGTGTCGAAGGCCATGATTTCGGTCTTGCGCTCGCGGCCTTTGCCGTATTTTTTGAGCAAATCCTCGAAATAGGCCACCGCGTAATCAGTCAAATGCTCCAAATGGTGCAGTGTCTGGGCCAGGTCGGCGTTCAGTTTGGCGATTTCCTCGTCGGCTTTGAAGGAGTTGAATTTCGAGATGCGCTTGATTTTGATTTCGGTCAGGCGCGTCAAATCCTCCTCCGTGATGTCGCGCAACAGCTTGATTCTCTGGTCGTTGGCGGCAGGGTTCATGCTGGGCGTTGCCACGAATTTCCGCAGCCCTCGGTCAATGGTTTCGAGCACGGCCTCCCACGTCTCGCACTCCTCGATGTCGCGGTAGATGCGGTTTTCGATGAAGATTTTTTCGAGCGAGGCGAAGTGCAGTTTTTCCTGCAAATCGTGCTTTTGGATTTCCAGTTCGAGCCGCAGCAACTCCTTCGTGTTCTCCGTGCTGATGCGGAGCAGCTCGTTCACGTCGGTGAAAAGCGGCTTGTTGTCAATGATGACGCAGCAGTTCGGGCTGATGCTGACCTCGCAATCGGTGAATGCGTACAGCGCGTCAATGGTCACGTCGGGCGACACGCCGGGCAGCAGTTCGATTTCGATTTCGACGTTGGCGGCGGTGCGGTCGGTGACGCGCTTGATTTTGATTTGGCCTTTTTCGTTGGCTTTCGTGATGCTCTCAATGAGGCCGCCGGTGGTCACGCCGAACGGCAGCTCGTAAATGTGCAGCGTTTTTTTGTCGGCCTCGCGGATGCGGGCACGGACTCGGACTTTGCCGCCGCGCGCGCCACCGTTGTAGTTGCTCGCGTCCATCATCCCGGCGGTTGGGAAATCGGGCAGCAAATCGGCCTTGCCGCCGCGCAGGACTTTGATGCTGGCCTTGATGATTTCGCAAAAATTGTGCGGCAGGATTTTCGTCGAAAGCCCGACCGCGATGCCGTCCGTCCCGTGCGCCAGCACGAGCGGGAATTTCATCGGCAGATTGATGGGTTCGCGTTTGCGCCCGTCGTAGCTCATTTGCCAGTGCGTGGTGTCGGGGTTGAAGGCCACGTCGAGGGCGAACTTGGTCAGCCGCGCCTCGATGTATCGCGGGGCCGCTGCGTCGTCGCCGGTGCGGAAATCGCCCCAGTTGCCCTGACAATCAATGAGCAATTCCTTTTGGCCCATGTTCACGAGCGCGTCGCCGATGGCCGCGTCGCCGTGCGGGTGGTACTGCATCGTCTGGCCGATGAGGTTCGCCACCTTGTGGTAGCGGCCGTCGTGCTGCTCGAACATGGCGTGCAGGATGCGCCGCTGGACGGGTTTCAGGCCGTCTTCGAGCGCGGGCACGGCGCGTTCGAGGATGACGTAGCTGGCATAATCCAGAAAATAGTTCTGGTACATCCCGCCGAGCGTGATGATGGTATCGTCGCCATGGGCGGCGACGGAGGGCGGGGTGCTGTTGTCTCTTTTTGCTTTGGCCATCTGTTGGTGCGGATTCGAGTACGCGGGGAATTGGGCGGGCAAAATTGGCAAATCTTTCCCCGAACGGCAAATCTATTTGTTTTGAAAGCCTGTTTTTAAAACATTTAAAAACAGAAAGTTTTTATTTTTTGACACGCTCCGGGTTGTCTTTCAAAAACGAAGCCCAGCCTTTGTGCTGTTTTTGGCCCGGCAAACCCCGCGACGACTGGAACCAATGGCACACGGCGGCGGCCAGCGCGTCGGTCGCGTCGAGTTGTTTTTCGCCGAGTTTTTTGTGCAGGATGTTTTCGAGCATCCCGGCCACTTGTTCCTTCGAAGCGTTGCCGTTGCCCGTGACGGCCTGCTTGATTTTTTTCGGCGAATACTCCGTGATGGCCAGCCCGTTGACCATCCCGGCGGCGATGGCCACGCCCTGCGCCCGGCCAAGTTTGAGCATGGACTGCACGTTTTTGCCAAAAAACGGGGCTTCGATTGCCATTTCGGTCGGGTTGTGCTGCTGAATCAAGTCTTGCACCTGCTCGAAAATGTACCGCAGTTTCACCGTTTGCTCGTCGCCGACGTGCGCGAACGTCACCACCCCCAGCTCGATGACCCGCATCCCCCCGGCTTTGCTCGCTTCGATGAGGCCGAAGCCCAGCGCATTGGTGCCGGGGTCAATGCCGAGGATGATTTTCGGCGGGTTTTGAGTTTCGAGTTTCGAGTTTCGAGTTGTTTCGGGCACGGCTGCGGCGTTTTTGAAATGTGCGGGCAAAGGTTTGGAAAAAACGGCAACGCCCCGCACGGTACTTTCGCCACTGGCTCGCCGGCCCGTCGGCCCACAGATGAATCTGTGGGCTGTGCATTTAAAATCCGCCGGATTTTGGAGACATTCCTCATTCCTCATCCCTGCCCTCATGCTTGACCGTTTTTTGCAAACATTCGAGACCGCCTTTGCCAATGGGCAATTCGTGAAATGCACGCTCAGCAAGCCCACCGCCGCCGCGCCGGAGGGCCTGAAAAACGTGTTCCTGCGCCCGGTCGAAATCAAAGGCCAACCCAAAGTGGCGTTCAATTTCCGGTTCAAGACCCGCGACGAGGCCAAGAATTTCAGCCCGGCGGAGGCCGTCGAAAAACTGCGCGGCTGGCTCGGCAGCCAGTTCCTGAACGCCGACCTTTTCACCGCCGAGCGCGACGCGACGCTGCGCTTCGGCAGCAAGGGCGAACCCAGCCTCATGTTCAAAAAAGCCGCCAATACTGCGCCCGCCGACACTCGCCACGACCGCGAAAAACACCGCCTGCTCGACCCCGCCGCCACGTGGCTGCACCTGCTTGGCATCACCAACGCACGCGGCGAGGTACTCCCGACGGCGCAGGACAAATGGCGGCAAATCAACAAGTTCCTCGAAATCGTCGGGCCGCTGGCCGGGCAGTTGTCCGCCGCGCCGCACATCGCCGACATGGGTTCGGGCAAGGGTTATCTGACTTTCGCGCTGTTCGATTTTTTGAAAAACCGCCTCGGCCTCGCGCCGCAAATCACGGGCATCGAGCTGCGCCCGCAGCTGGTCAAGTTTTGCAACGACGTGGCGCAACAGCTTGGTTTTCAAGGACTAAACTTCGTGGCCGACGACATCAACAACTTCCGCCCTGCCCGGCTCGACCTGCTCATCGCCCTGCACGCCTGCGACACGGCGACCGATTTGGCCATCGCCAACGGCATCCATGCTGGGGCGCGGGCCATCGTCGTCGCGCCGTGCTGCCACAAGCAAATCCGCCGCGAAATGTCCGCCCAAAACGAACTGGCCCCGGTGCTGCGGCACGGCATCCTCGAAGAACGCCAAGCCGAAATCGTGACCGATGGCATCCGTGCCTTGCTGCTCGAATCCGAGGGCTACCGGACGCAAGTCTTCGAGTTCATCTCGACCGAACACACCGCCAAAAACGTGATGATAACAGCGGTAAACAGCGGTCGGCAATCGGCTGCTGACGGCTCCGCCTCGCAAAAACACCGGCTCGAAATGCTGGCGAAAGTGGCCGCCCTGAAATCGGGCTTTGGCATCCAAACGCATTTTTTGGAGACGCTTTTGGCGGCTTCTCCACCATCACAACCCGCTGAAAATTAGCCCATTATCCCATTCTCAAATTAGCCCATTGGCAAACATGAACACCCTCGAACTTGTGGCCGCTCTGCTGGGCGGCGTGTCGGTTTGGCTGGTCGTCCGGCGCAACATCCTCGCGTTCCCCATCGGCATCGTGATGGTGCTGCTATACGTCTGGATTTTTTTCGAGGCCAAACTGTACTCCGACGTGCTGCTGCAAATCTTTTTCGCCGTCATGCAGGTACACGGCTGGCTCGAATGGCGGCGCGGCGACCGCGCGGACGACTCGAAAATCGCCGTGCGCTCGCTCTCCGATGTGCAGTGGGTTTGGACGGGCGCGTTGCAACTCGTTGGTTTTCTGGCACTTGGCTATGTGATGGACACTTACACCGATGCCGCCGCGCCGTACATGGATGCGTTTGTGGCCGTCCAATCCGTGCTCGCGCAATGGTGGATGAACAAACGCTACGTCGAAAACTGGGTGCTGTGGATCGGCGTTGACCAAGTGGCGATGTTCCTCTATGCCTCCAAATCGTTGTGGTTCACCACTGTTTTGTATGCCGTTTTTTTGGTGATGGCGGTGGCGGGCTATGTCGAGTGGCGGAAAAAACTGGCGCAACCTGCCGCCTGAAAATTCAGCTGCGCGGCTTTTTCACGAATTGCACTTTCCGGTAAATCTGCCGCAGCGTGATAGGCTGCCCGGCGATTTCAAAGCCCGAATCGAGCTCGTCATAGACGATGTTCGTCCATTTGCCCGTCTCCAGATTCCGGGAAAACACCGTGACGTAGGGCATAAAATTCTCGATGTAGATGATGTGTTCGAGGCCGGGGATGGTTTTGTAATCGGGCAGTTTTTCCTCCAAATCATGGTCGCGGGTGCTTTTTGACAGCACTTCCGCGACGATGATGGGCGTGGTTTCGGCGTTCAGGCCGGGGCGGTACTCGTATTTTATGCTCGGCTGCCGCACCACAGAGGCATCTGGATTGTAAACCGCGCCGCTCTCGCGGATGTAAATGGGGCGATTGGAATTGAAGACTCGAATCGAGTCGTCATCCATGAAAATCATGTTGAACAGTGTGCCAATCATGTTGGCGATGTGGCTGTGCGGGTCGGATTCCCAGCTCATAGCGGTTATGATTTCGTTGTTTTTGAATTCGACGGAGTACTCGGCCTCGTCCAGCAGTTCCCAGAACTCGTCCCACGAACCGGGAAAGCGCACGAGTTCCGGGCCGAGTTCTGCCCGTTCGAGTGCCGTGATGGGGAATTTTGTTGCGACTTCCATGACTGATTTTTGAGCAAAAGTATCCGAATTGCCTGAAAAACGCGGGCGGGCGCGACCGCTTCCGGTTCAGTCCAACAGTGCCTCGGCCCCTCGGCCCGTGCCGTTGTGCGAGCGGAAGCCTTTCATCAGGCCGCGCTTGGCGTTGCGCACGAATGTCAAAATCTGCTCGCGGTAGGGCGAGGGTTCGATTTCCGATTCGATGGCGACGAGTGCCGTGCGGGTATTCAGGCCGCGCACGAACAGGATGCGGTAAATGTCCTCGATGTGGTGGATGTCCTCGCGGGAAAAGCCCCGGCGGTGCAGGCCCGTGCGGTTCACGCCGGCGTAGGAAAGCGGCTCGCGGGCGGCGGTGACGAACGGCGGCACGGCTTTGCGCACCAGCGACCCGCCGCCCACCATGACTTGCTCGCCGATGTTGACAAATTGGTGGACGGCCACCATGCCGCCGAGCGTGGCCTGCCGCCCGATTTCGATGTGCCCGGCGAGGGTGACGTTGTTGGCCAATACGCAGCGTTCGCCGATGATGCAATCGTGCGCGACGTGGACGTATGCCATGAGCAGGCAATTGTCGCCGACGGAGGTCTCGCCTGCGGCGATGGTGCCCCGGTTGAGGGTGCAGCACTCGCGCACGGTCACGCCGTTGCCGAGGATGAGGCGGGTGTTTTCGCCCTTGTATTTCAGGTCTTGCGGGACGGCACTGACGACCGCGCCGGGGAAAATGCGGCAGTTGTCGCCGATGCGCGCGCCGTTGAGGATGCTCACGTTGGAGCCAATCCAACAGTTGTCGCCGATGACCACGTCCTCTTCGATGTATGTAAACGGCAGTATGGTGCAGTTGCTGCCTATTTTGGCATTCGGGTGGATGTCCCGCAGACCGTTGCTGTAGTTCATGTCAATTTGTTGATTGACGGTGGGCGATGGACGGTGGGCGATGGACGGTTGACGGTTG
>JBKBIC010000092.1:0-18557 GCA_046299435.1 Saprospiraceae bacterium | reverse complement strand
GACACCTGTCGCTCGGCCCTTCAACTTTTCAACATCTTCCACTTTTCAACTCCCTCCCCCGTTCACGCCATTTCGCGGACGAGCAGTTGGAAGCCGTTGCCGTGGATGTTGACGATTTCGATGCCTGCGTCCTTGCTCAAATACTTGCGAAGTTTGGTAACGAACACGTCCATCGAGCGTGCGGTGAAATAGTTGTCCTCATGCCAGATTTTGGTGAGTGCCTCGGAGCGGGGCAGCACGTCGTTCATGTGCCAACAGAACATCCGCAGGAGTTCGGACTCTTTCGGGCTGAGTTTCCACTGGTTTTCCTCGCCGGGCGCGGCTTCGGTGAACGTCAGAATGCGGAGCGGGTAGTTGTAGTGGTATTTGCCGATGATGAATTCGCGCTGTTCCTCCTTTGGGTCGGGGAGTTTGGCGGAGCGTTTCAGCACGGCTTGGATGCGGTAGAGGAGTTCCTCGGAGTTGAACGGCTTGGAGATGTAGTCGTCCGCGCCGATTTTGAAGCCCTGCAACACATCGTCTTTCAGGGTCTTGGCGGTCAGAAAAATGATGGGCACTTCTTTGTCGCGCTCGCGGATGTCTTTTGCCAGCGAAAAACCGTCCTTGCGCGGCATCATCACATCAAGGATGCAGAGGTCGAACTGGCCTTTTTTGAAGGCTTCGAGGCCGAGCACGCCGTCAGTCGCAAGGGTCACAGAGTAGTCGTGCATATCAAGGTAGGAACGCAGCACGTCGCCGAAGTTTTGGTCGTCTTCGACCAACAGGATTTTATGGTTTGCATTAGCCATACACAGAGAGCGTTTCGATTATGGACGGGAAAAGGTTCGGTAATTGGCCGCAGGGGCTGACCATTAACGCCCGAAATTCAAACACAGTATGCCCGTTTTGAAGATTGGGTTTGGTTAAAAAAATATTCTTAGAAAATTGATTTGTAAACGGTTGCGTGGGTGCAAGTTCAGGACTTGAAATCAAGCAGAAATTTTTTCAAGTCCTCGCGGAAAAGCGGTTCGTCCGCGCCCAAAAACTCCACCTCGACGGGCAGCACGAACACGGGCAGGTCGTGTTTCCACAAATACTGTTCGTGCAGTTCGAGGCGGGTTGCGTCCTTTTCTGTGGTCAAAATGATTTTGTTGCGCTGCGGCATAGCGTCAAACCGGCGGCGCACGGCCTCCAAATCGTCCTCCGTGAACAGGTGGTGATCTTCAAATTCGAGCGTCTGCACCGAGGCCACCTCGCGTGCGAGGTATTGCAAGAGATAGTCCGTGTTGGCAATCGCGCTGACGAGCAGCACATCCGTTTCGAGGTCGAGCGGGCGGCGCACGTCGGGGCGCAGGAGGTCGCGTGGCGTGGCATATTTATAACGCGAAAAATAGACGTGCTGCCAAGGGTAGGGGTCAATCTCGGCAAGCATATCGCGGCGTTGACGCTCCGACAAATCGGGCGGGCACTTCGTCACGATGATGATTTCGGCACGGCGATAACCGATGCGCCACTCGCGCAGCCGCCCGCTGGGCAGCAGCCAATCGCGGGTGAAGGGGCGGCTGAATTCGGTCAGCAGCACGTTCAAGCCCGGCGTAACGGCCAAGTGCTGGAACGCATCGTCGAGCAGGACGACCTGCGTTTCGGGGTTTCGCTTCACCAGTTCAGGCACCCCGAGTGCGCGGCTTTCGCTGACAGAAATGGGCACGGACGGGAACTTTCGCTTGAATTGCAGCGGCTCGTCGCCCACCGCGTCGGCAGTGTCAATAATGGTCACGGGCTTGAACCCCGTCGTTTTGCGGCCATACCCCCGGCTCAATACCGCGACGTTGATGTACTGGTCGAGCCAGCGGATGAGGTACTCGATATGCGGGGATTTGCCTGCGCCGCCGACAGAGAGGTTGCCGACGGACACAACTGGCAAATCAAAGCGGACGCTCCGCAGCACACCTGCCTTGTAGAGCAAGTTGCGTATGCCAACGACGATGCCATAGAGCAACGACAGCGGCAAGAGCAGGATTCGGATGACAATATCTTCGGACATGGAAAGGGGTAAAAACAAAAAAGCCCCGAAGTGTTTTCAACTTCGAGGCTGATTTTGTGGCACCTCCCGGAATCGAACCGGGGACACACGGATTTTCAGTCCGTTGCTCTACCAGCTGAGCTAAAGCGCCAACTGCTTTTCAAAAGCGCGACAAAGGTAATTCCCTTCCGCTCAAAACATCCAAAGGTTTTCAAAAAATCCTTTGCAAATTTTTCCGGGCGGAGTTTCTGAAGCATTGAACGTGCTGATTTCCAGATGATTAAGATCATCGAGAGCGCGATGCGCATTGCATGATGGGACAAAAAAAACAGGGCACCGACCAATTGCTTGGCAGCACCCTGTATAACCCCAAAAAACCAAATGAAAACAGTCTTAAATTACACGCTCAAAAAGCGGAACTTGCAATTTCAATTGAACGGCAGCAAAGGTAAAAGACCGATTTTGAAACACGGAGAACTTTTTCTCCTTTTTTTAAAATTGTTTTTTGACGTGCCGTTGATTGCCAAAATGGTAAGGCAAAGATATGGCTGCATCTTTTTCCAGCAAGTCAGCGTATGGATTTTTTTCAAAAAACTCGGCGTGTGCCGAAACGGCCAGAAACAAAACTTCAACGTCGACTTGGCTTACGTACGCGAAACAAGTACAGCGCGTAATTTCACCGCAAAAATGGAAGTAGGCGATGAGCGCACCTTTTTCACCTCACAAATGGGCAAGCATGACCTTCTTGGTTTGCATGATGGCATTCGTTTGGTCGGCCTGTGGCGACCGCAAGGAGAAAGTTGTTGAACAAAAAGTCTCGGAAGCAATGGCAAAACTCCGCGAAAAAAAGACCGCCGAATGCCGTACCACCCTGCTCCAAGAGGCTGAAAAAATCGTGGACTCCCTCCTGCTGGCTGAGGCCCAGATTGACCTTGCTGACTCGCTCGCCCGCGCTCGCCCGCAGAAACCCGCCCGCCCGCTCCCCGTGCCACCGATTGACTCGCTACAAGTGAGGCCGATTTTCGAGCAAGCCCAGCAAGGCGGCTGACCTTACCCGCATCGCGGTATTTGCCACATAAACCAGCGTTCTATCTGGCAAAAGATTTGTTGCCCGGCGGCAAACGAGTCGCTATGCCAAACAAAACTGCACGCCTCAATTTCCATCATTGGCTGCTCACGCCCGCCGAAATCACCGTGCTGGCGATGGCCGCGACGGTCATTTGGATTGCCAAATGGCAAGATAGGACGTTCGCCGAGGCCACCCGCCGCAGCACTCGCAGCATCCCGGTATCGGCTTACATCCCAACCAATAAACATTCACAAAATCCTGAAAAACAAGCGATTGAGCCTGCCCAAGCAGACTCGACCAATTTGCCGACTGCCGCCCCCACCCTACCTGACAGGCATCTTTCCGAGGACGAAAAACGCTTCCTCCGCCGGTTTACGGAGCAGCAAAAGCTTCGTTTTCCCGGCGGGAAACTGACCCCAAAGCAATGGGAGACCTTGCTCAAAAATGCCAGCGTGACCTACGCTGGCGTGGCCGATGCTTTCGAGACGGCCACCGGACGCTCGGCCCAATCGCTCATCGCCGCCGAAGTGCTCGAAAATCCGGCGCAGGCCGAGCGGATTTTTTCGGCACTCCAACAACGCTACTCCATTTCCCCGACAGCCATCCGAAACTTTGCCAGCGGTGGCCGCCGGAGCTTGGCCGACTGGGCGTTTTTCGTGGAGCAGCGGCAGGGGCAGTGATGCTCGTTTTCACTGCACTTTGTCTCCCCGCAGGATGCGGAAACGCTTCCGCGCATCTACCGCGAACACAGAGCCGGAGTAGTCAATGAAGATTTTCTCGTAAATGGATTTGGCCTTTTCGGGGTCGTTCAGCCGCGTCTCGTAAATCTGCGCGAGGGCATACAGAGAGTTGTCGGCGCGGATGTCCTCTTTATAAGTGTCGGCCACTTTCTGGTAGAGGTCGGCAGCCTTTTGCCACTCGCGTTTTTTCTCGAAAATCTGTGCTTCGAGGTACAGGATGTCGTCCTGCAAGGCATGGTCGGGAAAATCGCGGCGCAGCGTGTCCAATTTTTGGAAAGCCTCCTCGAAGCGGTTTTGGAACACGAGCAGCTCCGCGCCGGAGTACAGCGAAATGGCCGCCGAGGTCGTGTCCAAGTTCAGGTTGTCCATGATGAACACCGCAAGGTCGAGCGCGTCGTTGGCGATGAGCTTGGACGTGGAAGCTTTCAACACATCGAATTGCGCCTGCGCCCACTGGAAATCCCCGTTGAAATAACTCAAACGTGCATTTTTGAAACGCGCCTCTTGTCCCAGCTGCTCCTCGCGGAAATCCTTGTCCACTTGGCTGAACAACAGGGTGCTTTCCCAAACCTCGCCCCGCATCAGGTAAAAATCGGCAAGGTTGATTTTCACCCGCGCCTGGGTGTTCCTGTCCACGCCCGGCGACTGGCGCAGCTCGTCGAGCAGGGCGATTGCTTTTGGCAAATTGTTGAGGTAATACGCCTCTAAATCAGCGAGTTGCAGGACGATGGCTGCCGTCGCCTTGCCACGCCCGTACTGGTTGAGGAATGCCTCGTACTCGGCTTCGAGGGTCGTCAGGTCGGCGGCGGTGTACGAAAACCCTTCGGTGATTTTTTTGCGGCGGCAATTCATCAGCTCGCGTTTTGCATCGAAGTAGAAGGTGTTGCCCACGCCTTTTTCGGTGACGATGTACTCGTATGCCGCGATGGCCGTATCGTAATCTTTGGCCGCCGCCGCGTCGCTCGCCAGTTTGAACACGCGCTGGCCGTTGTCGCCGGTGCGTTTGTCGAGGGCTTTGTGCTGGCGGAGTGCGCTTTTGAAATCCTTGCGTTGCACGAACGACCACGCGAGCAGCTCCACCATTTCGGGCGTTTCCTCCGCTTGGATGCGGGCGTAAAGTTGCTGTTGCAACTCCGGGAAATCAGCCGCCGGGAGGTAGCGGGCCAGCAAGGTCTGCACCGTGCCCAGCTTGCCGGGGTCGGCATCAAGGCTGAGCAGGTAGTGCTCGATCATCTTCGGGTTGTCGCCCTTGCGGCGGTACAGCTCGCCGAGGTTGAACGAGAACCGCTGCGGGTCGTTGAGGCGTTTCGCGCCGGTTTCGTAGGTCTGGATGGCGAGTTCGTACTTGGCCCCGTTCAGGAACAGCGTCGCCAAGCGGTTCACGGCATTGAAATCGGGGGCCATTTTTTCGATGGCCTTCGCGTATTGGGCCTTTGCCTCCTCGCCGCGCCCCTGCCGGTCGAAGATGTTGCCGTAGGTGACGTACAGGTTGAAGTTGTCGGGCGACTTTTTCAGTTGCTTTTTCACGGCCTTTTCGCACTCCTCGTATTGTTCGAGGCTCATCAGGCACTCCACGTAGCGGTTGAAATAGAAGTCGTTACGGAGGTCTTTTTCCGAAAGGTCGAGGTACAGCGCGGCGGCCTTTTCGTATTCGCCGTTGGCAAAATACTGGTTGGCGAGGTTCACGTCCTGTGCCGAGGCGGCGAGGGCGGCGCAGCAAAAGGCAGCGGCAATGAGTAGTTTTTTGACAGAATCGAAGCGCATGGCGAGTGTGTTTTTGGATGCCCCGGCGGGCAAAACGGCTGCAAAAGTAGCCCGCAAATAACGCACGGAGCGGGCGGATGTTTCCGGGCGAATCGGCCAATTCACAGCCGAACCCGCCCGGTGGCAGGCACGGCGGCCAATGCCAGCGCGACCACGATTGCAAAACCGACGGGCAACCCAAACCGCTCGCCCACCAGCCCAATCAGCGGCGGCCCGGCCAAAAAACCGACAAAACTGAACGTGGCATACGTCGCCAAGCCCGCGCCCTGCGCGTAGCCCGGCACCCGCGCCGAGGCGTTGAACAGGATGGGCGCACCCAACGCCACGCCCGCACCCAGCACCAAAAAACCGAAGATGCCGACCGCCGGATTGGGCGAAAAAATGACCACCATGAGCGCGAGCATCGTGGTCAATATGCTGAAATACAACAGTTTACGCTCCCCAAAACGCGGGATGAGCACATCGCCCGTGAACCGCATGGCCATCATCGTGAGCGAAAAACAGGCGAACCCCAGCGCGGCCACGTTGGGCGCGGCACCGAGTTGGTCGTGCAAAAAGACCGCGCTCCAATCGAAGGCCACGCCCTCCGCGAGGCTTACGCAAAGGCCGATGAAAATCATCAGCAGCAGGTCGCGGTTTGGGAAGGCGAATTTCGGCGCGACGGCATCGGGCGATTTTTCGTCGGGGATTTTTGCCAGCGCGGGCCGCAGCCAGATGAGTGCAGCCACAAAAACCAGCGCGGCCAGCCCGGTCAGGTGCGTTGTCGGCACCAAGCCCGCCGACATCAATGCCGCCGATGTGCCCGACCCGACCATCCCGCCGAGGCTCCACATGGCATGGCACGACGACATGATGAAAATGCCCTCGGCCCGCTCCAAATTGGTGGCGCAGGTGTTCATCGCCACGTTCATCAGCGCGACGCTCATCCCGACGAGGCACAGCGCAGCCATGAGCGACCAGCGTTCGGGCATCCAAATCGGCAGGGCGAACGACACGGCCATCGCCAGCGTGGAAAAAATCGTCGTCGGCGCAAGGCCGAAACGGTGCAGCAGCGCGGGCGAAATGGGGTTCATCAGCAGCAAGCCGAGCGGCATCCCGAACAGGGCGATGCCCAGTTCCGCGTCGTTCAGGCCAAGCCGGGTTTTGACGTGCGGAATGTGCGTAATCCAGCTGCCGAACATGAGGCTGTCGGCGGCGAACGTCAGCCCGACGGCGCGGGCTTGCGAGTGGCTAAAAAAGTGGTGGAGGTTGGTGGCGACTTTGGCGAGGGCTTTCTGCAAAAAAGCGGTGGCTTGTTCCATGCTGGGTGCGAAAAACAGGTTTTTCAAGAGATATGAGGCCCGTTCTCAACGGCCCAGTCGGTCGGCAGCCCATCGAGGCTCGCCAAGTTTTTTTCTTGGATGTATTGTCGGAGGCCGTCCGGGCCTTTTTTGTCCGCCCAATCGGACATGGTGCGCCGCTCGCCGACGTATTCGTAAAACGGCACGCCGTAGCCGCAGGAGGTTTGCACCATGTCAATATCGGCCAAGATGATCTGCCGGACGTTCGGGTACGAGCCGAAAAGCGGCTCCAATTCCGTCCAATCCGCCGAGCCGGGCAGCACTGCGCGGCCTTTTCCATAAAGCCGTAGGATGTTGGGCGGGCCGTCAAAAGCGCAAAACATGAATGTGATGCGCCCGTTTTCGAGGGTGTGCGCGGAGGTCTCGTTGCCACTGCCGATGAAATCGAGGTAGGCCACGCGGTTTTCCGAAAGGACGCGGAACGTATCCATGCCTTTCGGCGAGAGGTTGATGCGCCCGTCCGCACTCAGCGGGGCGGTGGCGACGAAAAACAGGCGTTGGCGTTCGATGAAATCCCGGTGGGCGGGCTGGATAGCGGCGGAGATTTTGCCCATGACTTTGGCGTGGTTTTCGGCGCAAAGGACATGAAGTTTCGGGATGTAGCGGCGACAAAACTTTGTAAAAATTCGTGCTGCCGCATGGTGCGCCGCGCCTGAAAAACGAACGTCCCGCGTTGCCATGGGGAAGCAAGCGCGGGACGGATGGTCAATTTGATGGCGGAGAAACGGGTTGGGAAAAGTGTGCTTCAACGTGTTTGCCGCCGGGGTTCTCCTGTGAGCAGCGTGTTGCCGAAAATGAGGAGAATGAGCAAGAGAAATGCGAGGATTAACATGGTTAGATGATGGTAAGTGATGGAATTTGTGTTTCAAAACCGGATTAAAAACGAGTGTTTGCTGTGCAATGTTTCGTATATGTTCGGACAAATTATGCCAAGATTGGCCATGCCCGGCAAAAGAAATTTCTGGAAACGGGCACAGGGCAGAACGTCGGGAGGCGAAATGCGAAACTGGCGCAATTTAAACGGCGCAGCCTTGATGTGTCAAGCGGCGCGTTGGTGTACCGGAATCTTGGCTTTTTTTTTCGGGGGAGTCGTTTTACTTTTGCCCGCCTTTTTAGAAGGCCATTTTTTCACAAAATTTTTCGTTCCAAACTCATGTTCGCAATCGTTTCCATTGCCGGTCAACAATTCAAAGTTGAGGAAGGCCACGAGGTCTTCGTCCACCGGCTGGCAGCCAACGAGGGGGATTCGGTCTCCTTCGATGCCGTCCATTTGATTGACCGGGACGGCTCCGTGCGCATCGGCGCACCGAACCTGTCGGGTGCCAGCGTCCGCGCCAGTGTGCTCGGCCACGTCAAAGGCGACAAAGTCATCGTCTTCCACAAAAAACGCCGCAAGGGGTACCGCAAGAAAAACGGCCACCGCCAAGCGTTCACCAAAATCAAAATCGAGGCAATCGCTGGTTGATTTTTGGTTGACCCACCCCGAAGACGCTCACCCATCATCATCGTTCATCACTCAATTCAACAAAAATGGCACACAAGAAAGGTGTAGGTAGTACCGATAATGGCCGTGACAGTAAAAGCAAACGTCTCGGCGTAAAACTCTTCGGCGGCCAACACGCCACTGCGGGCAACGTGCTCGTCCGTCAGCGCGGCACGGCCTTCCACCCCGGCGCGAATGTTTACATGGGCCGCGACCACACGCTCCACGCAGGCATTGACGGCATCGTCACGTTCACCAAAACCAAGAAAGACCGCCGCTTCGTGAGCGTGCTGCCCTTCGAGGAAGTGGCCGAAACGCCCGCCAACATCGGTGGCAAGCCCGCCGCAAAGCCCGCTGTCGCGGAGGCTCCCGCCCCGAAGGCGAAAGCCGCTGCCCCGGCTCCGGTCGTTGAGGCAGTCGCGGAAGAAGAGGCCCCCGCTGCCGAAGGCAAATCTGCCAAAATCAGCACACCGACGGGCAACGTCAAACCAGACGACCTCAAAATCGTTGAAGGCATCGGCCCGAAAATCGAGCAGCTGCTGAAAGACGGCGGCATCAACACTTGGGCTGAACTGGCAGCCGCAGACGTGGATCGCCTCCGCGAAATCCTCGACGCTGCTGGCCCGCGCTACCAGATCCACGACCCCAGCACTTGGCCCGCGCAGGCGAAATTCGCCGACGAAGGCAAGTGGGAAGAGCTGAAAGAATATCAGGACATGCTCATCGGCGGCCGCGACAATAAGGAATAACCCATCGCGTCCGAAAAAAGCAAATGCTGAATTTTTTTTGGCGGCAATTGGTTTTCGCGGTACTTTCGTCGCTGAAATCACATTTGTTCGACACAAGAAGTTTTTGTTTTCATAGCTTAATTTTTTAGTTGTTGCCCCGGCTGTAATTAGTCGGGGTTTTTTTTGTCCCGAAGCGAAGCTCCGGCGGCCCGAAATCAGCCCTTTGGCAAAAATTGACCAGAAATACCGCCCGCCCGCCGCATCGCACTTCGCTACTTTTACGGCCTTTCTACCCGGTTTCATGTTTAACCAAATCAACTTTCTCTGACGATGAATCGTACCGTTACGCTTGCCCGCGTATTTGTCGCCCTGCTCGTTGCCGCGCTCGGCACGGGAGCCTCGGCACAATCCGCGAAGACTCCCCGCGAAATCGCGCTCGAATTCCTGCGCGCCAACCCCGCCCGTTTCGGCCTGACCCAACAGGACGTGGCCGACCTCAAAGTGACCGACGAGTACAAATCCAAGCACAACGGCGTGACGCACGTCTGGGTGCAGCAGCAGCACCTCGGCATCCCGGTATTCAACGGGCTGTTCGGCCTGCACGTCACCCCGGCCAGCGATGTGAAAACCGTTGGGCACCGCTTCGTGGCCGACCTTTCCAAAAAAGCCAACACCTCGCTGCCCGCGCTTTCGGCCCAACGCGCCCTCGAACAGGCGATGGCCGCGCTTGGGTTTGAGGGGTTCAAAACGCCGTCGGTCAAGCAAAAAATCAACGACCGCAACTGGCTGTTCGAGCCGGGCGCGATTTCCAAAAACGACATTCCAGTTTCGGCCTGCTATGCCCTCGACTCGAAGGGCAAAGTGCGCCTCGCTTGGACGATGCTCATAGAACAGGCCAACACCAGCGACCTCTGGAACCTGCGCGTGGATGCCGTGACCGGCCAGATTTTGGACAAAATCAACCAGACAGTGTACTGCCGCGCAGGCCACATACACACTTCCGGCGAAACCTGTTCGGACGCTCAAGCAGCTGACAATCAGAAATTTGCGCCAGCAAAACAGGCTGAAAAAACTGCGGGCGCAGGTGCCGCAGAGTCGTACCGGGTCTTTGCTTTCCCGACCGAAAGCCCGGTGCACGGCGCGCACGAACTCGTCACCAATCCCGCCGACCCGGTGGCCTCGCCCTTCGGCTGGCACGACACCAACGGCCAAGCCGGCGCAGAATACACCTACACACGCGGCAACAACGTATTTGCCTACGAAGATTCTGCCGACGACAATGCACCGCCCGCCACGCCGCTGCCCAACCCCGGTGCGTCGCTGATTTTCGACTACCCATACGACGGCAACCTCGAACCCGTCCAGAACCGCAACGCGGCAGTGACCAACCTTTTCTATGCCAACAACATGATGCACGACATCACCTATCGCTATGGTTTTGACGAGGCGTCGGGCAATTTTCAGGACAACAACTACGGCAACGGCGGCGCAGGCGGCGACGAGGTGCAAGCCGAAGCCCAAGACGGCGGCGGCCAAGACAACGCCAATTTCGCCACCCCCGCCGATGGCGGCAGCGGCCGGATGCAGATGTACGTCTGGTCGCGGGCAGGCGGCAAAATCGTCACCGTGAACGCCCCCGGCGCGATCACAGGCAGCTACTCGGCACAGGCCGCCGGCGATTGGGGCGCGCCCATCACCAACGTGCCCGTGACGGGCGACGTGGTGGTAACGAACGACGGCTCTGCCGACCCCACGCTCGGTTGCAACGAGCCAGTGGAAGATGTCACCGGGAAAATCGTCATGGTTGACCGGGGCCAATGCCAGTTCGGTTTGAAAGCCCTGAACGTGCAGCGGGGCGGCGGCATCGCGTGCATCATCTGCAACTTCGAGGATGCCACCGCAGGTATGGCCGCCGGCGACGTGGGCAACCAAGTGGACATCCCCGTCGTGATGATGAAAAAGAACGACTGCGACCTGCTCCGCAAATACGCGGGCGAAGGCTTGAACATTTCCATTGGCCTGCCCTCGGTGGCCGGGCCGAACTTCCTCGACGGCGATTTTGACAACGGCATCATCGCCCACGAATACGGGCACGGCATCTCGAACCGCCTCACGGGCGGCCCCTCGCAGGCAGGTTGCCTCGGCAATGCCGAACAAATGGGCGAAGGCTGGAGCGACTGGTTTTCGCTCATCACGACTGCCAAAAGCGGCCAAAACGGCACTGAACGGCGCGGCGTGGGCACGTTCGTCCAACGTCAGGACAACGACGGGCAGGGCATCCGCCGCTACCCGTACTCGACCGACATGGGCATCAACCCAATCACCTTTTCCACCGTCGCCGAAAACACCGAAGTCCACGCGCTCGGCGAAATCTGGACGGCCATGACCTGGGATTTGTACTGGGCAATGGTCGAAAAATACGGCTTCGACCCCGACTGGACGAACACCAACAGCGGCAACGGACGCGCCATCCAACTCGTCATGGACGGCATGAAACTCCAACCGTGCAGCCCCGGCTTCCAAGACGGCCGCGATGCCATCATGCTCGCCGACATCATGAACTACAACGGCGCGGACACCTGCCTCATCTCCTCCGTTTTTGCGCGGCGCGGCCTCGGCTACTACGCCTCGCAAGGCTCATCGGGCAACGCCGCCGACGGCATCGAGAACTTCGACCCCATCCCGACGTGCATCAAAGAACTGAAACTCAAGAAAGTAGCCACGCCCACCATTGACCCCGGCCAAGACGTGCAAGTGACCATCACACTCACCAACCACAAAGACGTAGCCGCCACCGGCGTAATCGTCCGCGACCAGCTGCCCGCCGGGCTGACGCTCAAATCGGCCTCCAATGGCGGCACGTTCAACAACGGCGCGGTCACTTGGAACCTCGGCTCCGTCGCCAGCGGCCAAGTGTTGGTGCTCAACTACATCGCTTCCAGCGACCCGACCAAAGGCTCGCTGCGCTTTTTCCGCGACGAAATGGAAACCGAGGACAACTGGCTGACCTACTCCCTCGAACTGAACGAACCCACTGCCTTCCTTTTCCAAAATTTCGTGGCAAAAACAGGTGACTACGCATTCTTCGGCGAAACACCAGCCGTCATCACCGATTATGTCCTCGAAACGCTCCAGCCCATCAAGGTCAACGGCAACGAGCCAGTGATGCGCTTTTGGCACCAATTCGACACCGAAGCGGGCGCGGACGCGGGCTTCCTCGAAGTCAGCAAATACGACCCCGGCGCGGCTGTCCCCACTTGGAAACGTGTCCCGGCGGACAAAATCATCCGGGGCGGCTACACGGGCAAAGTCCAATATGGCACGTTCGCCATCCCGTTTTTGAGCGGTTTTTCGGGCAATTCCAACGGTTGGATGCAATCCTATGCCGACCTGAGCGAATACATCGGGCAAGAAATCCAAGTCCGTTTCCGCGCCGGCACCGACGACAACACCAACGAAACCGGCTGGTATGTGGACGATTTGGAGATGATGGATATCCTGTATTACGACACGGAGGTCTGCGTCACTTCCGACCAAGGCGACCAAGCCTGCGCCCGCGCACCCGAAAAAGGCACCATCACGAACCCCATCGGCTGGCTCGATAGCAAGGAACCCCTGCAATCCGGCCTGCGGATGCGCGTCCAGCCCAACCCTGCCAGCGACCTGCTACACATTTCCGTGAGCGAAGACCTCGCGGGCGACGTGCGCGCCACCCTCGTCGGTGCGGACGGCAAAGCCGCCAAAATCCAGCAACAACGCGGCCTCTCCTCCGGGTCGGTGCTGCAAATGGACGTGCAAGACCTGCCCGCCGGGATGTATTTCCTCCGCATCGAAGCTGCCAACGGCATCGCTGTCCAGAAAGTCACCATCCACTAAAACCGTTTCGGGCAGCCGACGGCAAGCCCGGTTCAAAAAATGAGAAAGGCGTGGCCGCAAGGCCGCGCCTTTCTCGTTGGCTAACTTTGCCCACTCCTCCGCCCTCTCAACTTTTCAACATGATTCAACTGCACGAACTCCGCTTCAAACCCCTGTTTTCCGAGGCCCAAGTCCATGCCCGCGTCCGAGAGTTGGGCGCGGCCCTCACCGAACGCTATGCCGGGCAGAAACCGCTGTTTATCAGCATATTGAGTGGTGCGTTCATCTTCGCCTCCGATTTGATGCGGGCCTTCGACGGCGCGTGCGAGGTCAGTTTCGTCAAACTTTCGTCCTACTCAGGCACCCGCAGCACGGGCGATGTGCAGACGGTCATGGGCCTCGACGGGGCACAGCTGCGGGGCCGCCACTTGATTGTGGTCGAGGACATCTTGGACACCGGGCGCACCCTGCATTTTTTCCTCGACTACCTGCGGCAGCACGTGCCTGCGTCCATTTGCACGGTGACGTTCCTTCGCAAGCCCGACGCGGCGCAGTTCCCTGTGCCCGTTGACCATGTGGGCTTCGACATCGCCGACAAATTCGTGGTGGGCTACGGCCTTGATTACGAAGGGCTTGGGCGCAATTTGCCAGGCGTTTTTGTGCTGGCAGAGACCGATGAATGAGGAATACGCCCAGCTGCGCGGGGCCAGTCGGGCACAAACTTCTCTGTGGCCTCTGTGAAATCCCCCCCGCTTCGGCAGCGGTTCATATCTCCAATCCTTCCAGCAGTTCCTCTTCCGAGAGGCCCGTTTTTTTCTTGAAGCGATATTTCAGCTTGCGTACCGACTCGGACGAGATGCCGAGCAGGTCGGCAATTTCACCCGTTTTCAAGCCCATTTTGGTCAGTAGCACAAGCCGTTGTTCGGCGGTGGTGAGCGTTGGGTGCTGGATTTTCAGCCGCCCCAAGACCCCCGGAAAGACCTTTTCAAAATGCCGTTGGAAGCGTTGCCAGTCTGTTTCAGTGACCAAGGAGACTTGAAAAAGCGCGTCCACGTCGTCGCTGTCGAGGGCGGCATTCCGGGCTCGGCTGCTGCTTTCGCCGGGCTGTTCGGCTGCGTCAATCTTGGATTGCAGGGCCTCTATCCGGGTGTTTTTTTCCAGCATCAGGGCCGTGAATTCCTGCAATTGGGTTTTGTGCAGTTCGAGTTCGCGGGCGGCGTTTTCCAGCGATTGGCGGTTCAGGTTTTCGTTGGCGAGCAGCACCTCGTTTTCGAGGCGGCGGGTTTCGAGGTCTTTTTCGAGCAGCGCCTTTTCGCGGCGATGGCGGTAGCGCAGAAACCCGACACCTCCCCCCACGAACGAAAGGAGGAAGACCGCCGCCCAGCCGTTGCGTTGCGCGGTGTATTGTTTTTCCATTTTCAGGGCAGCGATTTCCGCCTGTTTCTCCCGCGTTTCGTATTTGGCGGCGGCCTCTTGGATGATTTTTTCCTTTTCCTTGTTGTAAAGCGAATCTTTGAAGGCGACGTTCTGCTCCCGAAACTCCAAGGCTTCGGCGATTTTCCCCTGCATTTTTTTCGATTTCGAAAGCCAGTCGGCTGCCGGTGCAGCCAGCGTGAATTTCTTTTGGGCGCGACAGTTTTCGAGGTTTTGAAGCAGGACGGCATCGGCCTCCGTCAGGCGGTTCAGGTAAAAAAGAGCCTCCCCGATGGCAGACTGGATGAACATCTGCCCGTTCCTGAACCCGGTGGCAGCCATCAGTTTTTCGGCAGCGGACAGCGTATCGAGGGCCGTCTGCCAGTTGCCGAGCTTGCCATACGAACGCGCCATGTTGTTGAGGTTTTCCAGCATCACCCCTTTTTGGCCAATGGCCCGCCGCAGCAGAAATGCTTTTTGGTTGAGTTCGAGGCACTTGGCATAGTTGTTTTTTCGAGCATAGGCGTTGCCCTGGATGGTCAAGGCGAAAGCCAGGTTAAAGGTGTCGCGGGCATCTTCGAAGTATCGGACCGGTTCCTGCAACAGCTCGAACGGATTGACCGTGTCGCCCTTGTTGATGAAGGTATTGGCGATCGTGACCTTCATATACATACGGTCTGCCTCGTTTTCCTGTATTTCGAGGGCTTTGTATTTCAGCAAGATAGCCTCGTCATACCTGCCGCGCAGGGTGCTGGTGCCGGAGCGGCAATCCAGGACGTCGTACAGGTATTTCTTGCCTCCCTTTTGCTCGTAGTAGTCCTGTGCGAGTTTGAAGTGGATTTCCGACGAGTCCAATTTGCCCGAATAGTTCAGCGCGACCCCCCGGCTGAAATGGATGAACGCGACTGCCGCTCCGTCGTCGGGGCGTATTTTTTCGTAGCTCGAAGCAGCGGCGAGCAGGGCGCGCGGGTTGGGATTGTGGATGAAGCCATAGCACCTTTTTTGGAAAAAAGTGTCCGCCCAAGTTCCCGGCAGTTTGCGGGCCTCGGCGGCGAGGGCCTCCGCGCTCAGGGTATCGGCCCCCGACAGGAGCTGCTCCATGGCCTGCTCCCCGTCGCTCGGGGCCGGTCTGTCAGGCCCGGAGCCGCACCGTGCGAACAGCAAAAGAAAAATCGCAAGAAGCCCGAAGGCCGAAAGGCCGCTGGCCCAAAAAAAAGACTGACGTAAGTTGTTCATGTAAACTGATTTCAAAAACTGGGGCGAAAATGCGTTGTTTTTGGCCGTTTTTCGAAGGGTCGCCTGAAAATGTCCACACTTTTGTCCCGCCCATTTCTTTGGTTGTCCGCTATTTTTTGTACTACCATTGCGCCCAGAAACGGCACGAAGGCCCGCGCCCCACAAAACGCTTCCCCGTTTTCCACACACGATTCCGGCAAATGCACCACCTGCTCCCGCGAGCGGCAGGATTGCTATGCCATCACCAAAGACACCCCCGTCGGGTCATGCGAACTTTTGAAGAAGTGAGGCGTGGCTCGGCGGGTTTTTGACCGCTCGACATTTGAACAAGACATAACCCCGCCGGACGCTCACAGGAAACCAAAGCGTGAGCCGTGCGGCGGGGGATTTTTCCTCACTCTCATTTTTTCACAAGGTTTTTCAATATGAAAAATTTTACTATCATGCACACAACGACTTCGGGCGAAACGGCCCCCAACCTCCTCCACAGGATTTCGGCGAAAATCCTCTTCGCAGCGCTCTGCTGCCTCCTCCACTTCGGCAGTCTGAATGCCCAAAGCGTCGGCGTCAACGACGACAACTCCGTGCCCGACGCCAGCGCCATGCTCGACGTGAAATCCTCGTCCAAAGGCATGCTCGTCCCGCGCTTGACCGCCGCCCAGCGCACGGGCATCGCCAATGCCGCCACCGGTTTACTCGTGTTCGACACTGATTCGGAGTCGTTTTGGTTCAAAGCCGCGAGCGGCTGGACGGAACTCGTCAGCGGCCCCGTGACCAAAATCAACGACGCGGACAACAACACCAAAGTCCAGACCGAGAAAAACCCCAACGAGGACGTCATCCGCTTCGACGTCGGCGGCAACGAACGCTGGACGATGCGCGACACCCGCCTCGAACCGCAGAACGAAGGAAACTCCGTGTTCATCGGCAAAGACGCGGGCAACGCGGGCAGCAACAACGTCCAAATCGGCCACCAAGCCGGGCAAAACGCGACGGGCAGCAACAACATTTTCATCGGCAAGGACGCAGGCAAGGACGAAACCGGCAGCAACCGCCTCTTCGTCGGGCCGCTTTTGTACGGCGAGACGGACAACAATTTGCTGCGCGTGAACGGCACCCTGAACATCAACAACGCCTACAGCCTGCCCACGAGCGACGGCACGGCCAATCAGGTGCTGCAGACCGACGGCAACGGCACAGTGTCTTGGGCAACGCCCTCCTCCGGGCCTACGAAGGCCTATGTGATTGCTGGAGCGACTCCAAACTCCATGTACGGTGGTCTTAATTCTTATCTTGCTCTTAACGAAGTCGAAGACCCGCAAAACTGCTTTGCCTCTAACACGTTCACGGCACCGCGCACGGGCTATTATCGGGTCAATATGCATCTTTTTGGGACTGGGGTTGCGAACCAACCTTGGTCCTCCTATAACTTTTCACCAGGAGCTGCTCCAAGGATTCTCATGCAAGCTCAAGGCACTTGTCCTTGGGGCGTAGAAGGTCGTATTCTGGGCGAAACTCTACAAACACTGAATCAGTACTTAGCTGTGTGCCAGTTTTCTACTGACGTTTACATGCAGGCGGGTCAAACCCTTTGGTTCAAACCTTATTTATATGGCGGCGTTACGATATTTTCGAGTTATGCTGGTAATGGATATGAAATACCAGGCTCCTATGTGACCATCCTCGAGCAATGACGGTTGGCACCTTTTTCAATCGGAAAAAGCCTTGCAAACCAAGCAGTTGCGGCTGCTTCTCGATTTTTCCACGTTCATAAAAACACTCAGTATCATGGTCAAAAAATATTGGCTCCTGCTGCTTCTCCCCTTCGTCGGGGCGTTCGACATGGTAGCCCAACAGGGGCAATTCGTCATTCAAGGCGGGGCAAGCGTTCGGGTTTCCGGCGCGCCGACCATTCGCCTCCAAAAAACGGACTGGCAAAACAACGGCAGCGCGAGCATGGCTACCAGCACGCTGGTTTTGTCGGGCGATGCGGCTTCCGCCGTCATCAGCGGCGCGGCGAGCGACGTTTTTCAGCACCTGAAAATCGCCACGCCGAGCGGGCAAGTGGCTTTGGGAAAAAACATTTCCGTGCAGGGCGATTTGACTTTTGAATCGGGGCTGCTCCAACTCGACGGGCGAAACATCACGCTCGACCCCGCCGGAAAACTCGAAAACGAGTCGGAAACTTCCCGCATCACGAGCAATGCCAACGGCGGCGAAATCTCGATTTCGCTGTCGCTCAACGCTCCGGCGGCGGCAAATCCGGGCAATTTGGGCGCGGTCATCACCTCGGCCAGCGATTTGGGCACGGTCATCGTTTCGCGCGGGCACCTTGCCCAGTCGGGCGCTTGCAACGCGGGCATGAACCGCTGGCTCGACATCCAAGCCGCGCAAAATGCTGGGCTGAACGCCACGCTGCGGCTTCGCTATTTCGATGCAGAACTGGACGGGATTTCCGAAAGCGAGCTCACTATTTTCCGCAGCGACGACGGCGGCGCGACGTGGACGGACATCGGTTTTTCCGCCCGAAACGCAACGGAAAACTGGGTCGAGCAGACAGGCTTGAACTCGCTTTCCCGCTTCACGCTCGGCAGTGCCAACCAATGGCTTTCGCCCAAAACATGGTACGAAGACGAGGACGGCGACACTTTCGGCAACGCAGCGGTTACGGAAATGGCCTGCGCCCCGTCTTCAAATTTCATTTCAAATGACGACGACTGCGACGATGCCGACGCTGCCCGCTTCCCCGGCAACCCGGAAATCTGCGACGGCAAGGACAATGACTGCGATTTGGAACTCCCAGCCAACGAAGCCGACTCGGACGGCGATGATTTCATGGTTTGCGAAAATGACTGCGACGACACAAATACGGCCATCCACCCCGCCGCCTCGGAGACCTGCAACGGCTTGGACGACGACTGCGACGA
>JBKBIC010000091.1:0-18648 GCA_046299435.1 Saprospiraceae bacterium | reverse complement strand
GATGCGTGGACTACGCGGAAGCGGCTGCTTCTTCGGGCGCGCTGCCCTGAATGACAACTTGGCCGCGATAGTACATGCTGCCATCCACCCAGTGGGCATTGTGAAGCAGGTGCTTCTCGCCAGTGGTGGGGCAAGTGCCGATGGTCGGCGTATCCGTTACGAAGTGGGTGCGGCGGGCACGTTTGCGACGTTTGGAGTGTCGCCATTTAGGATTTGGCATGGCCTTGTGATTTTGAAACTATGAACTGTCTAACTATGAACTACGAGTGATGAACTATGAACATTTTGATATGCTGGTTCATCATTATCGTTCATGGTTAATTACTCAAGTTTTTGAGGGTATCCCAAACGGGATTGTCTTTGGTTTCCTCGGTTTGGTTGAGGTATGCGAGCACTTCGCGGTTACAGGGTGGTTCGGGGTCGTTTTCGCAATCGTACGTGCTTATCATGGGCATGGCAAGCACCGCGTACTCGTACAGGTATTTGGCAACGTTGAAGTCCGGCGATTCGCGGGGGATGAACACGATTTCGTCGTCGTCCTCGTCTGCTTCGCCAAATTTGACCATGAGCTGCTGCTGGATCTCGATTGGCAATTGGATTTTTGCGGTACATCGGTCACATTCTGCGCCGATGCGGCCTGTCAAGTCGAAATCAAAGACGAGCAAATCTGGTCGTTTGTCCAATTCGAGCCGGACCTCGATGTCTGCCGCCTCGATTGGCGACCCTTCAAAGTGACTGAAAAACACTTGGTCGAGTTGGTACTCGAATGAATGCACCCCGTCTTTCAGACCCTGAATTGGGAGGGAATACGCACGGAGGACATCCATAGCCAAGTCGGTTTTAAAATTGGGCTGCAAAAGTACAAAGGCAAGCTGCTTTTGCAAACGTCGGCTCAAAAAAAGTCCCCCCGCGCTGGGCGCGAGGGGACTTTTTTGTTGATTTGAACATTCGGTAATGCGGAGATTCGAGGATTTGAAATTCAAATAGCCGAATCAACTACTTGCCGAATCCCCAATTTTAGTGGCTGACCACGAAGCTGCGCTGCGTTTTCTCGCCGTCCACCACGAGGCGGAGGAAGTACACGCCATCGGCGAAACCAGCGAGGCTGATTTGCTGGTTGACGTTGGCTGTTTTGCCAAAGTGCAGGGTGCGCACCACTTGACCGATGCTGTTCACGATTTCGGCGCGCACGTCGGCAGTTTTGTCCAAGCCCAATTGGAGGGCGATGGAGGTGCTGGCCGGGTTCGGGCTGAGCGTGAGCGACTTGACGCTTTCCGGGTCTTGGGCACCCACGAGGGAGATGACCGCCGGGTCAATGTCGTCGCAACCGGAGATGTCGTTGATGGTCACGGAGTACGAGCCGCCGCTTGTCACGGTGATGTCCTGCGTGGTTTGGCCGTTGCTCCACAGGTAAGTGTAGAGGGTCGGGTCGCCGAGGAGATCGCCCAAGCCGCCCGTCGGGGTAAGGTTGAGCGTGGTGCCGTTCGGGCCGAAGGTTTGCGAAATCACGCCACCAAGCGGTTCGAGGTCGGCTGCATCGGGCATGAGCAGCACAGGTGTGGATTGGCCGACGAAGAAGCAACCGCCGCTGGGATCCACGTTGAACACGCGAGCCAAACCAGCCGGGTCAATGAGCGTACCGCCGCCGACCACAACCGGAGTCAGGTAATAAACACCTGCCGGGAATGCAGCACCGTCGTTCGGGAGGTTCACGAGAATCACGTCAGGGTTGAACACCGTGCTGGCAACGCCTGCGATGGAACCGGGCCAAGTGTTGGCAGGGATCGGGGCTTGCGTGATGCACCATGCCATACCGAAGACCGGGCCGACCGTCGGGATGACGAACGATGCGTTGTTCGGCATCATGGCAGTGTTCAAGTTGTCGCCGAAGCAGAGGTAGCCGTTGTTGGCAATCGTGAAGGTACCGACCGCACCGGAGTTGCAATCAACCGACGGAGCGAGGGTGACTTCGATGCAGAATTCGCCTTTTGCCACCACGCCGTTGAGGTTGAAACCGTCAATCATGGCATAGTAAGTCGTGCCGGGAGTCGTCTCGATGTCGAGACCTGCGCGCCAGTCGGGGTTGCCCGTTGCGCTGAGGTCGTCGTTGCAGACTTCGAGTTCGAGGTCGGAGCAATCTGCGCCGGAGAAAATCGCCATTTGCGTGTCGCCCGGGTCGTTTGCGCCACCGATGTAGTTGGTGGCGTTGCACGGCACGGTTTCGATGTGATAGCGTTCGCCGTCGCCGATGAAAGTGTACCACATGGAAGCGTTGATGGTTGGTTCGCCCCAGCACAGGGTACCGATGGCGGGGTCAGTGGCCGACGCAGTTGCGTTGGTGTTGTCCTGCAAACCGGAGGTTTGCGGAACGCCCGGTGCACCGCCGAAGAGTGTGGTGATGTCCACGGCTGCATCGCACACGTCCACGTTGTAAACCACCGGCGGAAGGCCGACATATTCCACATCATCCACATAGTAGAGGTGCTTGTTGTCAATGCCGTAGAAGTCAATGCCGCCGAGGTTTTTGGCGAAGGCCATTTTCTTGACGAACTGGCCGTTGACCCAGAGGGTGAGCAGGTTGTTGTCGAGGTCAATCTGGTGTTTCACCTCGAACCAAGTGTCATACGGGTAAGTGAAATCGCCGGGGATGGCAGTGGCACCGATTTGGAGCGCACCTTCGCCACCGTCGTTGAAGAACACGTCCAAGTTCCAGTCGCCTGCGCCGATGGGCACCACGTTTTGGATGTTGTAGTAGGCGTTCTTGGTCGCCGGGATGAACATTTTCCACTTCAACTCGTAGTTGCCGGTGGTCCGGTTGCCGAGGTTCAGCACCACGTCTTGCGGGCCGCCGCTGGTGGAAGTGCTGACGATTTTGAACGAATTGGGTGCAGAAGCAGCCTGTTCAGTGGTCACGATGCCGTCTTCGGTTGTGCCTTCGGTGCCGCTCCAAGTTGTCCACCAAGGGGCCTGCGGGCCGAGTTTCAACGTGGTCAAGTAGTCGTCGAGGTTGTCGCAGATGATGGAGTTCGGGTTTTGGTCACAAGTCACCACGCAGGGATTGCAAGAGTTGAGGCACACGGCGGGCAGCGTGAAATCAGCAGCCGGCACGACGTACACGCGGTTGAAACCGCCGAAACCGTCGTCTTTGCCGCAAGCAGCCGTGACGTTTTCCCAGCCACCGGGGCCGTTTTTGTACTTCCAGAGCACTTCTTCGCCCACGTTGAGTTGGGTGGTGTACGTCCAGATGCCTGCGCCAGCGTCGGTCATGTCGGCATCGGCCCAGCCTGTGAACGAGCCGGCGATTTTCGCGCCAGCCGGGTCAACGGTCACTTGGGACATATTGACGCGGAAGGTCACGTTCACTTTCGGGTCAACGTAGTCGTACAGTTCGATGTCATCGAGTTTCCAGCCGTACTCCCAGTCGCCGCCCCAGCGGAACTGAATCCAGACAGTGGCTTGGCCGTTTGCGGCAGCCAGTTTCATGTCGGATTTGATGACCGCCGGCACGAGTGCGTTCTGGGCAAAGCCATAGGACGGTTGGTCGTCGAAAACCGGCGTAGCCGTCCAAGTTGTGCCGCCGTCGGTGCTCACGCGCACTTCTGCGTCGGAGCCTTGGAAGTCAGCGAACTGGCTTTGGAAGCGGAGGCCGACGTTGGTGTGCGAGGAGCAGTCAATCGGGCCGTAGGTCAGCGTGGCGTTGTGCACGTTGTTTTGGCCGTTAGCGTCAGAGTTGTAGAACGCAAAGCCGTCGGCGACTGTCGTGGATGCGAAAGCTGCCGGGGCTGCTTGGAAGCCCATGATGGCGGCTGCGTCTGTGGAGCGCACCCAGTTGACCGTGCCTGCGCCGGTGTTGGCCGCAGTCCACGCGCTGAATGCCGCGTCGGTGGCGAATGTTTCCGACCAGAAAGCCGCCTGAGCGACAGCGTTCTGCAAGCCGAAAACAACGACGCACAGGGCAAGGATACCTTTGATAGTCAGTGTTTTAAACATACTTCATTCTTTTGGTTAAAAAGTTTATGCCATAATTACAGTTCGACAAAAGTCCGTAAAAGATTCAGTTCCGATTGCCAACGCGCCCGGTTTTTTTCCAAATGGTCGGTTTTTTACAAATCCGACGAACACAAAACTAAAACTCGCCAAAGACAAAACCGACACAGTTTTCGGCAATCGAACGGCGCAGCGGTAAACAAAAAAAGCCCAGCCGCGACGGCTGAGCTTTCGTGATCTCGATGGGACTCGAACCCATGACCCCTTGATTAAAAGTCAAGTGCTCTACCGGCTGAGCTACGAGATCAACGCCTTTCTTTCAAAAAGCGGGGCGAAGGTAAGCCCGCAAAGTCCGAAAAACCAAAACTGCCCAAAAATTTTCCGAAAAGAAATTTGGCCGCACGCCCCAAAAAGCCCCTATCGGCAGAATTTAGTTTCCACAGCCCCAATCACGGCCACATTTGAAAGTACCTTCGCGGCACTTTTCCAGCGCAAAAGCGTTTCAAGCCCCAGATTGTTCACACAAAAATCCGTCTCACGACATGGAAACCATCCGCCAAAAGCAAATCGGCGAACTCATACGGCGCACGTTCAGCATGATTCTGGCCCAAGAAGGGCCATATATATATGGCCGCGACAAACTCGTGACCCTCACGAACGTCAACATGACCCCCGACCTGCTGCTTGCAAAAGTGTACGTCAGCGTCTTCGGCACTGAAAACAAACAGGAAGTCATCCTCGAATTGGAGGACAACCTCACGCGCCTGCGCCAAGCCCTCGCCGCCAAAATCGGCAAACAGATACGCCGCCTGCCCGAACTGCAATTCTTCCTCGATGATACGGTGGACGAGATGTACCGCGTCGAGCACCTCCTCAACCGTGTGGAAAAAGAAGACCGCGAAATCATGGGCGGCGGGCAACCGTAAACCATTCCCACCACATGAAAATCGGCTTGTTTTTCGGCTCCTTCAATCCCGTCCATGTCGGCCATCTCATCATCGCCAACCACATGGCGACACACACCGATTTGGACAAAGTGTGGCTCGTCGTCTCGCCCCAAAATCCGCTGAAGCCCAAAAAGACGCTTGCCCGCGACCACGACCGCCTGCACCTCGTCCGGCTCGGCATCGGCGAAAACCCGAAAATCGAAGCCTCGAACGTCGAGTTCGCGCTGCCCAAACCTTCGTACACGGTGGACACGCTTGCCTTTTTGAAGGAAAAATACCCCGACCGTGCATTCGCGCTCATCATGGGCGGCGACAATCTGGCGACGCTGCACCTCTGGAAAAACTACGAAGTCCTGCTCGAAAACCACGACATCTACGTCTATCAACGCCCCGGCACCGAGTTGGGCGAGCGCGCCACGCACCCCCGCGTCCGCATTTGCCAGGCCCCGTTGCTCGACATTTCGGCCACTTACATCCGCGAGTGCATCCGAAACAAGCAATCCATCCGCTACCTCGTACCCGATGCGGTGTTCGAGGAAATCGAGCGGGCGCAGATGTTTCGATAATTGGTGATTTGACGATTTGGTGATTCGGTGATTCGAGTTTCAGATAACCAAATCACCGAATCACCAAATCGCCAACCAACTCAAATCTCAATCCCCCACGCCCAGGGCATGACCGCGTAAACGAACAGCACGAGCAGCACAATCGCAATCGCATCGAGCAAAAAGCCCGCCCGCGCCATATCGCGCGTGGTCAAAAAACCGGAACCGAAGACAATGGTGTTCGGCGCGGTCGCCACCGGAAGCCCGAAGCCCACCGAAGCCGCAATCGTCGCCGACATCAGCAGCCCGAACGGATGCACGCCCAAAGCCCCGGCCAGCGAGGCCAGCACGGGCATCATCATGGAGGCAGTGGCGATGTTCGAGGCTATCTCGCTCAGCAGCACCACGACCGCCAGCACCACCAGCAAAATCAGCCAAAGCGGCAGCGATTGCAGGGCTTCCATCTGGCCGCCGAGCCACACGGCCAGCCCGCTCGCGTCGAAGCCCTTGGCCATCGCCAAGCCGCCGCCGAAAAACACGACCACGCCCCAGGGGATGCGCTCGGCGATTTTCCAAGTCAGCAGCGGCTCGCCACCGCGCCCGTCCGAAGGCAGCAAAAAAAGCGCGATGACCCCGGCCAGCATCACCACTGTATCGCCCGAAGCCGACGACCATCGCAGCCAATCGTACCAGACCAGCGACCCGCTCACCCACCCGAACACCACCGTGCCGAACACGGCCACGAGCAGTTTTTCGGGCACGGAGATTTTGCCCAGTTTGAAAAGTTCGGCGCGGATGTTCGCGTGGCTTTCTTCCGTCGGGTCGGTATTTTTTTCAAACGGAAACAGGCGCAGCAGCAGCCACCAGCAAAGTGCAAGCAGCACCAGCGCGAACGGGAACCCGAACAACAGCCACTTCGAGAACGACACGCTCTCGCCCAGTTTTTGATTGGCAAAACTGACGAAAATGGCGTTCGTCGGCGTGCCGACCACCGTCGCCATGCCGCCGATGGAAGCGGCGTAGCAGATGCCAAGCATCAGGGCTTTGGCAAAATTTGCGTCGAAATGTTTGCGCCCGACCAGCACCGCCACCGCCACCGGGGTCATCATCACCGAAGTGGCCGTGTTGGAAATCCACATGGAAACGAAGGCCGTCGCCAGCATAAAACCCAGCAGCATCCGCGCAGGGTTGGCCCCTATCCTGTCCACCATTTCGAGGGCGATGCGGCGGTGCAGGTTCCAATGTTCGATGGCCTTGCCAAACATGAACCCGGCCATGAACAAATAGACAATTTCATTCGAGTATTCAGCCGCCGTTGTTTTCATCGGCAGCACGCCCGTCAACGGAAAAAGCACGAGCGGCAGCAGGGCCGTCACCGCCGTGTTCACTGGCTCGGTTATCCACCAAACGGCCATCCAAAGCGTGATGCCTGCGGCAAATTTGGCGGTCAAGGCCAGCGGCAACGGCAGTGCCCAACAGAGCAACAACATGAGCGGGCCGGAAAGCAAGGCAAGGCGACGAAACATCGGATTTAAGAATTTGGGTTTGGGGGGTGGCGTGTTTATGGTAGCGCTAAAGCGTAACCCCACAAAACGCCGCCCGCCTTGGGCTGGGGGGGCAAACGGGGCACGGCAAATTTCTCGTTCAGGCAGGCACCGCACCCTTTGTTTTCGTCATTTCCACGGCCCGTGCTGGGTGACATTCACGATGGACGAACCGGAAAGCCGAAAAAGCCCGCCGGAAAAACCGAACCAAATCGTGCCGTTCCGGTCTTCCAAAATGTCTTGCACGCCAAAATTCGCGGTCAAGTCCATGCGGTCGGTGCCCCTGAAAATCTGGAACGATTGCCCGTCGTACCGATAAACCCCGACGCGGGTTGCGCCAATCCAGATGTTCCCCGCCCTGTCTTGATAAATGGAGTAAATCTCGTTGCGGCTAAGCCCCTCTAAATCAGGGAATTGGGTGCATTTTTTGCCATCATATCGGCAAAGCCCGCCGTTGCCTGTCCTTCCAATGGGGTCGGGATGGTCATTTTCGGCGACCCGCGTCCCGAACCAAATATTGCCCTGCTTGTCCTCTTGGATGTCTTGCACGTTGTTGGACCACCGCCGCCGCAAAATGCCGCCGTTTTTTTCCGCAGCCACTCCGCCCAATTTCCAGACTTTTGCCCTCCCGTGAGCAACATCCGACATCTTCTGCAAGCTTTCGCCCGGTCGCCGCAAGCCACCGAAATCATCTCCAAACTCGCCGCGCCCGCTGCCCGCATCGAGCTGTCCGGCTTGGCCGGGGCGCAGGAAGCCTTCGTCATCGCCGCCGCCGTTTTGGGCAAAGGGGCCGCGCTGCACCTCGTCATCGCCAACTCGAAAGAGGAGGCGGCTTATTTGCAAAACGACCTCGCGGGCATCTTGGAGGGCGAGCGCACGGTGCATTTTTTCCCCGATTCGTTCAAACGCCCGGCTTTTTTCGATGATTTGAACCCGACCCAAACCCTCCAACGCTCGGAGGTCATCAACAAAATCAGCCTGTTGCGGCAAGAGGGCGCGGTGGTCGTCAGCTATCCGGAGGCACTTTTCGAGAAAGTCGTCAGCCCCGAAACCCTAAGCCAGCACCGCATCGAGGTGAGCGTCAGCGAAAAATTGGACGTGGATTTCGTGATTTCCGTGCTCGTGGAATACGGTTTCGAGCGGGCGGATTTCGTGTACGAACCCGGCCAGTTCAGCATCCGGGGCGGCATCGTTGACCTGTTTTCATTCGGCAACGACCTGCCCTACCGCATCGAACTTTTTGACGACGAGGTGGAAAGCATCCGCCTTTTCGACCCGCTGACGCAGTTGAGCCAGAAAAACATCAGCCGCGTCAGCATCGTGCCGAACCTGAACACCCGTTTCCGGCAGGAACAAAAACGCTCGCTGCTGCAAATCGTCCCGCCCGACGCGACGGTCTGGGTGCGCGATTTTCAATTTTTGCTCGACCGTTTGCAGTATTGCTTTGAAAAAGCGGAGCAGTTCGCCCAAAAAATCAGCGGCCTCGATTCCGCCGAGCTGCGCGAGATTTTCCGCGACCGCGCCTTCCTTTATCCCAGCGACGTGGTGGAGGACATCGCCGAGCGCAGCATCGTTTTCCTCGAAAAACAATCGCCCGAAGTGCTGCGCAGTTTTTTCGCCAGCCCGTCGCCAACCCGCTGAACGCGCCCCGCGCCGGGCAGCAATCCGCCCGCGAAGTGTGTCCACGCACATAAGTGGTTAGTCAGATTTATCTAACTCTGCGAAACTCCGCGCCTGCTCTGTGAAACTCTGCGTAACTGTTCGCAAAACAATACGTTTCGCAGAGTTTTTAGGTCAAACTAATTTCAATGGAGCACATATTTGGCTCAAACAGTCAATTCGCGCGGCGCAACCCATCGAGGAACCGATGCGTGTGGCTACATTTATCGCTGCAAACCCGATTTGCCAGCTCGCCCGTCCAAGCATTTACTTCACCTTTTACCAACTACTCTGCTTTTCTATGAAACTTAAAAACTCCCCGCTTTTTCGGTACGGGGCTGCCGTGATTGGCCTCGTCATCATGCTGAGCAATGCCAGCAACCCGCCCAACGGACGCACGGGTGCACCGTTCGATGGCGGCACTTGTGCTCTCTCCGGCTGCCACAGCGGTAGCAACCCCAATGGTTTCGGCGGCAGCGTGAGCATCAGCGGCCTGCCTTCCACCATTGCGCCCAGCACTTCTTACACCGTTACTTTGGTCGTGAACGTCTCGGCGGGCAGCCCCACGCGGGCGGGCTTCCAGCTGGTGGCCGTGCAGGGCAACAACGCCAACGCAGGCGACTTGACCGCAGGCGCGGGCAGCGGCACCGAATTCGCCGGCGGGCGCGAGTACATCGAGCAGCGCGGTGCGCAGACTTTCTCCGGCGGCTCAGCCTCGTGGACGTTCACTTGGCTGTCGCCCGCCACCGCAAACGGCAATACCATCAATTTCTATTTTGTCGGGAACATCACCAACGGCAACGGCCTTTCGAGCGGTGATTTTGTCGTGACCGGCTCCGAAAGCTATGATTTTCAGGGCGCACCGCCCCTGAACGCCACCGTCACCACCACGCCTACCAGCTGCAACGGCGGCTCTGACGGCACGGCCACCGCCACCGCCACCGGCGGCACACCGCCTTACAGCTACCTCTGGGGCAACGGCCAAACCACCCAAACCGCCACTGACCTGCCCGCTGGCATCGCCTCCGTCACCGTGACCGACAACGCGGGCGTGACCAAAACCGCCACCGGTACCGTCGCGCAGCCGCCTGCGCTTTTGGCCAGCGCAACATCAACAGGCACAATCACTTGCAACAACCCGACCGCCACCGCCACCGCCACCGCGAGCGGCGGCACTCCCGGCTATAACTATGTCTGGTCGGACGGCACGACCGGCAGCGTCCTCACGGCCACGTCCGGCGGCCTATACGTCGTGACCGTGACCGACTCGAAGGGCTGCACCAAAACCGCGCAAGTCACCGTCGCCTCGAACAACACCCCGCCCGCCGCAAATGCAGGGCCGACACTGCAACTTCCCTGCGACCCGAACACCATCAATTTGCAAGGTTCCGGCTCGGTCGGCGGGGGCATCAGCTACCTGTGGGTGGCCAGCAACGGCGGCAACATCGTCTCCGGCGCGACGACACTCACACCCCTTGTCAACGCAGCGGGCACCTACACCCTCACCGTGACCAACGCCCTCAACGGCTGCTCCTCCACGTCAAGCACCACCGTCACAGCCACCGCGCCTCCGACGGTCAGCACCACAGGAGGCACCATCACCTGCATCAATCCAAGCGTGCAGATTTCGGCCACCACCAATGCCGCATCGGCCACCTATGCTTGGGCTGGGCCGAACGGCTTCAATTCCACGCAGCAATCGCCGACGGTCTCGACAGCAGGCAACTACACCATCACCGTGACCAACACGGCCACAAACTGCTCGGCCACCAGCACGGCCACCGTCACGAGCAACACCGCACCGCCAAATGCCGGCACCACAGGCGATACCATCACTTGCGCCCAACCGACTGCCACCATTTGCGGCACATCTACCACGCCCAACGCAGTATTCAGCTGGGCCAACGGCCAAAACACCCCGTGCGTCCAAGTGACGCAAGTCGGCGCGTACATCGTCACCGTGACCAACCCGGCCAACGGCTGCACCAGCACGGCGACAGCATTGGCCGACGGCAACACCACAATCCCGACCGTAAGCACCACCGGCGGCACCATCACCTGCGCCACGCCGACCGTGACGATGACCGCCACTTCCCCCGTTTCCGGCGTAAACTACACATGGGCCGGGCCGGGCGGTTTCACAAGCACCCAGCAAAACCCAACGGTCTCCGCCGCAGGCACCTACACCGTCACCGTCAATGACCCAACCAACGGCTGCACCTCCTCCACGACGGCTGCCGTTGACCAAGACATCGCCGCGCCCAATGTCTCTGTCGTCGGCGCAAACCTCAGCTGCTCGACCCCGACGGCCACGCTCGAAGGCAGTTCGGCAACCAGCGGCGCGACATTTTCGTGGAGCGGCCCCAACGGGTTCTCCTCCACACAGCAGAACCCAACCGTCTCTGTTTCAGGAAATTATACGCTGACCGTCTTGGCTCCCAACGGCTGCACGGCCAGCGCGACGGCAACAGTTTCCGAAAACTTTGCCCAACCGACAGCCGCCGTCGCCGCACCGACCAACCTGAATTGCAACGTGTCAAGCATCCAACTCGACGGCTCGGCCTCCTCGCAAGGAGCCAATTTCAACTACAACTGGACGACCCCCGACGGCAACATCACCGCCGGGGCAAACACCCTCACGCCGACCGTTGACAAGGCGGGCACATACAATTTGCTCGTGACGAACAGCACAAACGGCTGCACCCAATCGGCCACCGCTACCGTCGGCCAAACCCCGGCGGTCACAGCGGCCATTTCCAGCAGCGAAAATGTGTCCTGCTTTGGCCTCGCCAACGGCTCCGCAACAGCGACGGGCGGCGGCGGCACGGGCAATTTGACCTACTTGTGGTCCAATGGCGCATCCGGCGCGACGGCCTCCGGCCTCATCGCAGGCAACTACGCCGTCACCGTCACCGATGCGGAAAACTGCACCGCCACCATCTCGGTGGACATCGCACAGCCTGATATTTTGGTCGCAAACGCCACTGCCACCGGCGAAACCAGCAACGGCTCGAACGACGGCACGGTCACGTCCAACCCCGTCGGCGGTACCGCGCCGTACACTTTCCTGTGGTCCGACGGCTCCACGACGGCCAGCGTCAGCGGCCTCGCTCCGGCCAATTACACCGTGACCACCACCGATGCCAATGGCTGCACCGCCGTGCAAACCGTTTCGGTCAACGCCTTCGGTTGCAACCTCGTGGCCAATGTTTTCAGCGAAAACATTGATTGCAACGGCGATGCTGACGGCACAGCGGGCGTGCTCGTCGTATCCGGCAGCGGGCCGTTCACCTACCTGTGGTCGAACGGAGCCACTACCGAGACCGTCGAAAATCTCGTGCCCGGCAATTACAGCGTGGAAATCACCGACGCGGCGGGCTGCGCCACTTCCGGCTCCGTCAACATCACCGAACCGACCCCGCTTTCGGCCAATGCCACCGCCACCGGCTTGACCGGCAACGGCTCGAACGACGGCACCGCCACCGCTGCCCCCACGGGCGGCGTACCACCGTATGAATTCAGGTGGAACACCGGCCCGACGACGGCCAGCATCAACAACCTCGCGCCCGGCGTGTACGCCGTGACCGTGACGGATGCCAACGGATGCCTTGATATTCAATCAGTTACGGTCAATGCGTTCGATTGTGTCATCGCCGCCCAAATCGCCACCACCGACGTGGACTGCGCGGGCAACGCCTCCGGCCAAGCCACCGCAAGCGTCGCGGGCGGCACCGCACCATTCACCTACAACTGGTCGAACGGCGGCGCAGGCTCCACCATCGCCAGCATCCCGGCAGGCACTTACACCGTGACCGTGACCGACGCGGCGGGCTGCATCGTCCAGCAAACAGCGCAAATCACCGAGCCGCAGCCGCTCGTGCTCACGCCCGGCTCCGTCCAAAACGTCGAGTGCCCGGAGGACGCGACTGGCTCGGCCAGCGTCTTGGCAACAGGCGGCACCGCACCGTACTTCTACCTCTGGTCGAACGGCGAATTGAGCGAGACCGCCAGCAACTTGGCCGTCGGCACCTATGAAGTGTTCGTGCTGGACAACAACGGCTGCGAGGCCAGTTGGTCGGTCGGCATCGTCTCCTCCGACACCGAAGCCCCGACCCTGATTTGCCCGCAGGACATCACCGTTTGCGAAGGTGGCGCAGTGGTCTTTGGCCCGGCCATCGTCACCGACAACTGCACCCTGCCGCCCAATGCCCTCGTGCAAACTTGCGGCCCGGCCAGCGGCACCGTGTTCCCGCTCGGCACCACCGAAGTTTGCTACCAAGCCACCGATGCGTCGGGCAACTCGGCTGCTTGCAAATTCGAAGTAGAAGTCTCGTCCGTCCCGGCCATCGGGGTCGTCGTTTCCGACGAAAGCAACAGCCTCGGCAACGGTTCCATCCGGCTGCTGCCTGCCGACCCGAACGCCTCCCTGACCTACTCGTGGGCGGGGCCAAACGGCTTCACGGCATCCACAAAGGACATTTCCAACCTGAAAGCGGGCATCTACACCGTGACCGTCACCAATGGATTGGGCTGCTCGCTGACGCTCACCTTTGAAATCAAAAACCTCGTCGGCACATCCGAACCCGGCCAACTTTCCTCGTTACGCCTCCTGCCCAACCCGGCCAACGCGCACATCCAACTGCAAAACCCGGCGAACGTGCGCCTGCTCGCGGGCCGTGTGCTGGATGCGCGCGGGCGTTTGGTGCTCGAATTTTCGGAGACGCAACTGAGCGGCCAACTTGACATCGAACGGCTGCCCGCCGGGCTGTTCAACCTGCACGTCGTGGCCGAAAAAGGCCAATGGCAGGTGCTGCGTTTTGTGAAACAGTGATTTTTCGCCGCCCGGAAAAATCAAAAGGCGGGGCGACCTCTTCGGTCGCTCCGCCTTTTTGCATCATGTAAAATCATCTTTAACCCCTTCAACCTTTTCAACTTTCCCCTCCCCTAATCGTGCCTCAAATCGGGCTTTCGCCGGGCGGCTTTTTTCTCGGATTGCAGGGTTTTGGCCTCGCGGCGGGCGGCCTTCCCGGCGGCAGAAACGCGGGTGCGCTTGCGTTTTTTCACGGGCACGAGGGCTTTTTCGAGCAGGGCGACGAGTTTTTCCTCAGCCAATTCCTTGTTGGCCAGCTGCGAACGCTCGGTCTGGTTCATGGCCGCAAGCAGTCCCTCGGCACTGATGCGGGCCGCCAGTTTTTCGAGCACGACGGCTTTTTCTTCCTCCGAAAGTGCCGCCGACGCGGGCAGGTCGAGCACGGCCTCCACTTTGGTTTCCACCTTGTTCACGTTTTGGCCGCCCTTGCCGCCGGAGCGGGCCGTGCGGAAAGCGAGTTCGCGTTTGAGCAGTTCCTTGTCCATGTTTTTTCGTTTCAGGGGCAAAAGTGCAGTTTTGCTTAATCCCTTTCGCGGCAAGAATGTTCCGCACAGCCGCCGCAGCATCGGGTTTTGAACGGCATCGAATAGATTTGTGCGCCACTTTCCAGCCGTTCCAGCCCATGCGCCTCCTGTTTTCCTCCGTCCTGCTCGTTTTTTCGACCGCCCTATTTGCCCAGACCGACTCGTTGCGAGCCGAGCAACTCGTGTCGCAGGCAATGGGTGCCATCGGGCGGCAGCAGCCCGATTCCGTCGAGGTTTACCACCGCGAGGCCCGCCAGATTTTTGAAAAAAACGGCTGGCTCGCCGCATGGCTGCGGAGTTTTTCGGCCATTGCCGTCGCGTGGGGCAGCACCGGCGGCGACCCTTTCCGGGGCATGGAACTGCTCGAAACCGGGCTGCGAACCCTCCCGCGCCCGCCGCAAAACACCGCCGAACGCGAACGCTATTGCCTCCTGATGATGAACGCAGGCTACCTCTGCGAGAACCTCATCGGCGATTTTCAGGGCGCAAAAGACTGGTACGAAAGGAGTTACGACTACTTCAACGGCGACCTCGACCGCCAAAGCGAGCGCGTGCTGAAATACCTGCACCGCCATTTGGCCAATGTGTACAGCCGCTTGGGCGATTACGACCGCGCCCAAAACCTGCTCCGCGAGGCCATCGAGCTCCTCACCCAGCGCGGCCTCCCGACGGGCGAGGAGCACAGCGATTGGAGCATCGCGCTCAATGAATCCGGCCAGCACCGCGCCGCCCTCGCCGCTTGCCAAGCCGGACTGAGCACCCCCAACCTGACCCCTGAAAGGCAGGCTTTTTTGCAGCTCGAAGCGTCCGCCACTTGGCTGCACCTCGGCCAGCCGGGCGAGGCAACCAAGGCCAATGCCCTGCTGCCCGGCCTGCTCCGGGCACTCGAAAAATCGGGCAACCGCAACGCCCAATACCTGCGCGTCCTGCACCTGAAAAACACCGCCGAAATCGCCGAAAAACAAGGCCACTGGGCAGCCGCCGCCGCGCAATTCGGTCAAGCCATCGCGCTCGCAGCGGAGCGGAACACGGGCAAGCGCGACATCGCCAAGCTCCTTGTCCAACGCGCCCACGCGCTATTCCAATCGGGCAAAATCCGCGAATCGCTGGCCGAAAACCAAGCCGCGCTGCGCCGATTGCTGAAAAACTTCGCACCCGCCAACGACGATGAAAACCCCGCACCCGAGCTTTTTTACGCCGAAAACACGCTTTTCGAGGCCCTCGAAGGCAAGGCATTGGCTTTTGAAAAACTCGGCCAGCCCGAAGCCGCGCTCGCCTGCTACGAGCTCATCCCGCGCATCGAGGCCAAACTGCGCGAGACATACATGTACGAATCCTCCGCGCTGCAAGCCCTGCGCGAATCGCGGCAACGATTCGACCGGGCCGTGCTGCTGGCTTGGCAGCTGTTTGAAAAAACGGGCGACCGCCGATTTGCCGACCGCGCCTTCCAACTCACCGAGCAGGCGCGCGGGCTGCTGCTGTTGCAAAGCCTCGCCCGCGCACAACACGACTACCGCCTGCCCGCCGACCTGCGCCGCCGCGAGGCCAACCTGAAAGCCCGCATCGTCTGGCACGAGCAGCAAATCGCCGAGCAAAAAGAAGCTGACGCACAGGCCAACGCCGCCCAAATCCGCACCCACGAGGCCGCGCTCCTCCAACTCAAACGCGAGCAGGAGACCTTCCAAAACCAGCTGCGCCGCGACTTCCCGGCCTACGCCGGGCTGGCCGACGAAATCAAATTCGTGGCAGCGGGCAAGGTGCCCGCGCTGCTGCGCCCCGGCCAAACGATGGTCAATTTTTACCTGACCGATTCGGCGGCGTTCGTGTTCTTTTTTGCCGAAAACGGGCAGTTTGATTGGCAAAAACGGGATTTGCCCGCAGATTTCCGGCAATCGGTCAGCGGTTTCGCCCAGTACCTTACCCGACCTGACGAGGCCGACGCGGGCCGCGCACAGTTTGCCCGCACGGCTGCCGAGCTTTTCGACTTGCTCCTGCGGCCCGTCTGGGACGGCCAATCGGCGGGCGGCTTGGTCATCATCCCCGACGATGTGCTGGCTTTCCTGCCCTTCGAGGTTTTGCTGACCGAAGCCTCCGCCACTGGCTGGGACGCGCTGCCGTATTTGCTCAAAAAAACTGCCGTCGCGTATGCCTATTCGGCGACGTTGCTGCGCGAACAGCAAAAAATCGGCGCGATGCGGCGCGGCGCGAGCCGTTTTTTCGCGGGTTTTGCCCCTTCGTACCAGCAGCAACAGGACACTGTACTGCAAAAACTCATCGCCGAGCGGACGCGCGGCGGCACTTACGACCTGAAAGGCACCCACATCGAAGTGCGCGACATCAAAGGCATCCTCGGCGGCGACATCTTCGACGGGCCGCCCGCGACGGAGGCACAGTTTAAGGCCGTCGCCGAAAAATACCGCGTCCTGCACCTCGCCATGCACGCCCTCGCCAACGAGCAAAACCCCGCGCTCAGCCGCCTGCTTTTCGGCGACCGCCGCCAAAACCCCGACGACCCGACCGACGACAACATCCTCTACGCCAACGAGTTACAAATCATGCGCTTGCAGGCCGACCTCGCCGTGCTGAGTGCCTGCCACACGGGTTTCGGCAGCTGGCAAAAGGGCGAGGGCGTGTTCAGCCTTGCGCGGGCCTTCGCCAATGCCGGGGTGCCCGCCACCGTGATGAGCCTGTGGCGACTGCCCGACGGGAGCGCGCCCGTGCTGATGCGGGCTTTTTACCAAAACCTCGCCGACGGGCTGCCCAAAGACGAGGCACTCCGCCACGCCAAACTGCACTTTTTGGAGACCGACAGCCTGTACTACTTCGCGCACCCGTACTTCTGGGCGGGCGTGGTAGCCAATGGCGATATGCGCCCCCTGCCCAAACCGGCTTCGGATGGGTGGCTGTGGCTGCTGGGCGTGGCTGTGCTGGGCGGATTGGTGTGGTGGATGTGGCGGCGGCAGAAATGAAACAGCCGCCAGCACGGGCGTGCTGGCGGCTGTTTTTGGGCTGGGCTGGGGAACGACTGCACTCCTGCTGTTTGCGCCTGCGTTGGGCTTGCGGGTTGGGCTTGCGGGTTGGGCTTGGCGCAAATAGGGGGGAGTGCAGTCGTTATGCGATTTTATATTTCGTTGATTTCTTCGGAAGTCAAACCCGTGTACCTTATTATTTTTTCTATTGGCTCGCCCTCTTTTTTCATTTCTCTCGCCGTCTCAATCTTACTATTTTTTGCACCTTTTTTTTCTGCGTGAACTAATTTCCCTCTCTCATCTTGTTCCCGCATCGCAGCATAATCGTATGCCTCCAATTCTTCTTTTTCCCAAGAGTGCTTATTGGCATCGTGGTACGCTTCCTTCAAACCTTCGTCATCCACGTTTTCGGGAATAACCGTTAGGTTTCCAGCCTCTTTTATGAAAAACACCCATTTGTCTGTGATTTCCGTCAGGTCTTTCAATTGCCTCGTGAACTTAGGGAGTTCGATGAAATAGAAATCCATGTCCTTGATGATGCGCTCGCCATTCTCAACATCGCAAACGGCATGATGCGAAAGGTATTTGTCGCCTTCCGTAAACTTGAAATCGAAAATTCCGATGAAAATCACCGGTTTGAGTTTAGTGTAAAACTCGCCGCTTTCGATTTGTTGGGAATACTCCTTGCTGGCGTAGTACAGCAGACGTTTGTCCAAGCCGTCCGGCTCGGCGACCTGCATCTCGATGATGTAGGTCTTGCCTTTTTTATCCCTCGCCTTCACGTCAATAATTGACGCTTTCAAATTCTTGATGATGGGCAATTGGTAGGGATTGAGGATTTCCACGTCTTCAATAGCATCCTTTCCCTTTAACTTCATCACGGCGTTGAGGAATGAAATGAGGATGATTTTCTTGTTTTCGTTGCCGAAAATCTTCCGAAAGGCAATGTCATTCTTTATATCTACGAATTGCATGGCCGACAATTTTTGAGCAAAAATACGAAAAGCCCCGTGCCCATTTTCAGGGCACGGGGCTTTTGCTTGTGGGCTTGGCGGCTTTCGAAGCCCGCCCGCGCCGAAGGCAGGCGCGAAAGTCGGAGTGGGCGGAGACTGTTCGCCTGCCTGATGGAGCGGAAGATGGAGGCAGATGGGTTATTTATTCTCAACTTGAACGTGAGCATGGACGCTGTGCCGCCGTGCGTGGGCTTCGAGCGTTGGCTGTCGGCGGCATTGGCGACCATGCATTGTTAGTGGATATTATTCAAAAATGATGGTATGATTATTATCTGTCCAAAGTTCATCAAATTTGGTAATGAAGAACTCGCCTAAATCTCCACCTAAATCTGTATTGCAAGGAAAAAATAATTGCTGTGATAAAGTTGATTTTTTGCCTCTTGGGAAAAAACTTACATATCCATTCTTATCCCAAGAATACATCGAAAAAGGAGGCGTAGCATCGAAGAGCCTAATTTGCAACCTATTACTGATAATTTCGTCGCCAGAAAAAACAGTTTGTTGGATAGATTTTATGGTTTGTCTGAAAAATAGTTGTCATCGTACTTTTGGGGATGAAACGGTACGAATTAACCGACAGCCATTGGTCA
>JBKBIC010000090.1:0-18758 GCA_046299435.1 Saprospiraceae bacterium | reverse complement strand
GATTTGAGATAGGCCAAATCCCACAGTGCCCAGGGGCTGACGACGTATTCACGCGAAGTGCGCTGCTCGTTCATCAAGCCGAACTGGATGTTGTGCGTACCCGTGTTGCCCAGTTTCAGGTCGAAGCCGCTGGTGGCGTTGATGGTTATGATGTCGTTCTCGCTTTTCGAGAAACGATTGTAAATCCAGTTGATGTTGCGGTGCATACCGCTCCAAATATTGGCGTACACGTCGCGGAAGCGACCGTTTTGTGCCACGAACGTCGTGTAAGACTCAGGGTTGACAAACTCATTGTAGTTCACGAACCCTTGGTTCGGGATGATGGTCTGGCCGTTCGACTGGTAGCCGGGTTGGTAGCCCATGAACACCTCGCGGGTGTCAATCTGTTGCAGGCGGAAACCCGTCGAGTCAATGACCGGCCCGATGATGGGCTGGTAATCAAAATCGAACGTGCCGACGTAGCCGTAATCGAAAAGGCGGTCTTTGTGGCGCGGGTCGTAGCGGTCGGCGTTGGCGCGCTCGAAACCGAACTGCAGCGTGTACGAAGCGTTCGAGATGCTCACGCGACGGGCAGAGGCCGCGTCTTTGCTGGCGTTGTCGCCGCCCAAGCGGTGGCGGAAACGGAAAAGGCCGCGCCAGCGGGAGTCGTAAAAAGTCGGGTTGTTCTGCGAGTTGAGCAGGAGCCAGTTGTTGTCCGACCAGCCACCGCTGCCCGTTTGGGTTTCTTTGTCTTGGATATCCTTGTATGTGCCTGTGATGCTGATATCAATGTTCTTGGACAGGCGGAAATCAAGTTTGCCCGTCAAGTCAATGTCGCGGCGGTTCTCGAACGGACGGTAATCGTAATAGTCCACGCTGTCCTGCGTGAGCGATTGGCCAGCAGGCACCACCACACCATTGAGGCGGGTGAGCGGGTGCGCGTTGAGGCGGTCAATCACGCTCTCTTTGGCGCGGGCCACCGCAAATGCTGGCGGGTCTTCGTCTTTTTGCGTGAGATACTGACCCGACAAGCGGAAGCCGATGATAGCCTCTTCGGAGCCGTTGTCGAACTTGCGTTTCAGGATGGGGCCGCTGATGTTGGCCGTGCCGAGGAACCAGCCATACGGGTCGAGGCCGTGCGAGTTCTCGATGTCCACGCCACCGGAGAATTTCGGGGCGGGGCCTTTCGTCACGACGGAGATGACACCGCCTGTCACGTCGCCGTACTCCGCGCCGAGACCGCTCGTCACCACGTCCAACTGCTCGATGTCCTGCACTGGCACCACTGCGCCCTGCACCCGGATACCGTCAATGTAGTAGTTCGTGCCGTTGGCGCGCACACCTTTGATGTTCACGTCGCCGCCGTCAATGGAGGTCGTGCCGGCAGTGGTGGCCACGATGGCGTTGACGCTCCGCGTCGGCAGGTTTTTGATGTTTTCGGAGGTGAGCGTCTGGCCGCCGGAAGTCTGGTCTTTTTTGAACAGCGGGGCCTTGTACTCCTTGATGACGGCCTCGGTCAGCACCGTGCCAGTGGACATCTCGACGTTGAAGTCGTTGATTTTGCCCGTCAACACCTGCACGCCAGTCGTCTTGCTGGTCGTATAGCCCGTGTAGGAAATCTCCACGTCATACGTGCCGGCATCCAGCTGGAGGCGGTATTGGCCTTCGTAATCCGTCACGACGCCCCGCACAATCTGGGCACCTTTCAGGATTTTGACGGTCGCCCCGATGAGCGTCTCGCCGGTCTCGGCATCCTTCACCGACCCGGTCAGGACGGTCTGGGCCGAGACCCCTGCCGCGCACAACAGAAGCATCGTGAATGTGAGTAAAAGTGAACGTACCATAGAACAGAGGTTGGACAGTTAGATAAATACTTAATTAAATGGCTGAATCCGGGAATGGGGCAATGTGTTGATTCTCAATTACCTACCGAAAACTGGCAACGCTGCACAGACCCGGATAAAATGTCAGGATAAGAGGCTGAAAACGGACGATTGGTAGCCTGAAACCGAGTGTTCGTCAAATTTTTGGCGGCTTCTCGTCAGTCTCTTGTTTCGGGCGCAATGTTAAAGAAACTTAACGGAGCGTCGGATAGGTCTTTTGCGTATGTCTGGGTTTTGACAAATAACCCTTGCTTTCTCACGCGGTTGTGCCAGAATTTTTCAAAACTGCGGTGATGCGTTCGAGCAAAATCTCGGCCAGCAGCCGCTTCGATTCGTGCGTCCAGCCAGCGACGTGAGGCGACAAAACCACGTTTTCCAGTGCGTACAATCGCTCGTAAAGCCTGTGTTCCGCCTCCGAGAACGTCCCGGTTTTTTCGTTCTCGAACACATCTAAACAGGCCCCTCCCACCCTGCCGTTTTCCAATGCCTCCACCAAGTCTGCGGTTTTCACGCATTTTCCCCGGCTGGTGTTCAGGATAACCACACCGGGTCGGCAACGACCGAAAAAAGCGGCATCGGCCAGGTGTTTCGTCTCGTCGGTCAGTGGCAAGTGCAGGCTGATGATGTCCGATTTTGTGAAAATTTCGTCCATCGTCGTTTCCGTCACCCACCCAAAATCCGAGGCGTAGCCAGCGGCTTTGTATTTGTCGTAGGCCAGCACCTGCATTTCCATGCCTGCCAGCTTGCGGGCGAATTGGCTGCCTGTGTGCCCGAAACCGATGATGCCCAGTGTTTTGCCACGCAGTTCCCAGCCCCGGTTGGCTTCGCGTCGCCAGACTTTCTGGCGCACCTCGCGGTCGGCGCGGAGCAGGTTGTTGGCCAGCGTGAGCAACATTCCGAGTGCCTGTTCGGCCACCGCGTTGCGGTTGCCTTCCGGGCTGCTGATGACGGCCACGCCGCGCTCGCGGGCATAAACCTTGTCCACGATTTCCATCCCGGAGCCAAGCCGAGCGACGAATCGCAACCGCTGGGCCGCATCCAAAAACGGGCGATTGACTGTGATTTTGCTGTTGATGACCAGCCCGTCGTAGTCGCCGATGCGGTGCAGCGTCTCCTCCGGGCTGATGTTGGGTTCGTAGTCGCAAGCAAAGCCCAGCGCGACAAGTCCTTCTGTCAAAATCGGGTGGCAATCGTCGGTGACGAGCACCTTCCCGGCGACCGTTTGCCCGCCGTTGCGGATCGAAGTCGTTTCGTTGGTAAAAGTAGCGTCCATATTATATAGGCATAGGCCCGTTGAGCTAATGCGCCCGCTGGCTTGGTGAATGCGGCAGTTGGGTGATTGAAAAAATTGAAGCAAGGGAAGGGTTGAAAAGTTGAAGACGCAACCCAATTCAACTTTTCAACCCTTCCCTCGCTTCAACTCTCTTCGTCAATCGCGTGCAAAGTCTCGTCGGAGCCGAGGCGGTATTTCTGGGCCACCGCGTCGGGGTTCCATTGCCAGAGGCCCTGCTCGTACTCGCGGGTCATCAGCGTGATGTTGTCGGTGTGGAATTTTTGCTGCAAACGCGGGAACCGGTAGCGCGACCACAGCGAATCGTCGTCGAACGGGATGCCAGTGGCGATGCTCTCGCGCAGGGCGTAGATGTAGGCGAGGTGCTCCGTGCGGCGGCGCAGCCAGTCGCTGATGCTCAGGGCCGGGTCGCCGTGCCCCGGCACGAGGCGCGTGAACCAGTTGCGGTCGTGGATTTCGGTGAGCTTTTCGAGCGTCTTTTCGTACTCGACGCTGCTGTGGTAGATGAACGGGAACTCCACGTTGCTCAAATAATCGCCCGCGATGCACAGCCCCAGCTGCCACACGACCACCATCATGCTGTCCGCTGTGTGGCCGGGCGTGAGGTAAAAGGTCATTTTGGTGCCGCCGTAACGGAAATGCACGCCGTCGCGGAACACGAGGAAATCGCCGCGTGGGTATTCGAGCAGGTACGGGCGTTCGATGTAGTATTTCTCGTCGAAATCGAGCATCTGCTCCACGATGTCCTCCTTGCCGGGGTTGTTCGCAAATGCCTCGGTGATGAACACCTTATCGGCCTCGAAAGCCCGGTAGCCGATGATGTGGTCGTAATCCGAGTGGGTGAACACCAAAAAAAGCGGCAGTTTGCCCCGGATGGAGTCCACATAATGCCGGATAGCCATGACCTCTTCGGGCAACCAAGCCGGGTCAACGACCAATATCAGGTCGTCGGTTCGCACCACCGTCGAGTTCGTCTGGAACAGCGCGCTCTGGAAAATCGTGACGTTCGGGTCACGGTAGATGATTTTGTTCATTCAATTTTTGAGGGATAAGGGGTGGTTTTTCGATTGATGATTGACGATTACATGATTGTTGATTTTTGATGGGGCGGCTCAGGCTGTTTTCCCGCTGGCAGTCTTTGTGCTCGCCACAAACATGGCCACCAACTCGTTGTTTTCGGCAATCAAGGGCGACAATTTGCCCTCCGAGAACCAGCTGCGCCGGGCGATCAATTTCAGGCAAATCAGGGTTTCTCGAAGTTCTTTCAGGCATATCTTCATTTTATGGACAAAATCGTCCCTTGATTCCGCGCTTTGAGCTTCGCCATAATTCAGGGCAGGCGAGGTGCCGGAACGCAGGAGCTGACTGCCGAGGTGCTTGGCCGCTGCCGATTTGGGCAATGCCTCCACCAAATCAATGATTCTGGAGGCAAAGTCAATCAGCCTGTTTTCCACGTCCTGCGGCGTGGTCGCCCTTTTGTCGTTTTCCATTTGTTCCAATGTTTGCTTGCGCGCCCACATCAAAAATCAACAATCATGTAATCGTCAATCATCAATCGAAGCACGCCTCATGCCCCATGCCTCATTCCTGCCAGAAACTTGGCTACCTTTGCGGCCTTCCGCATCAGGCGGGCAAATGTAAAAATTCGGACGGTCGGCGGTCAATTTTGAAAGCCGGGTTTTGGGCCACGAGTCTCCGCACCGTCCGGGCAGCATCCAAAAATGGGAAACATAGTAGCCATAGTGGGCCGACCGAACGTCGGCAAATCAACTCTTTACAACCGCCTCGTCGGGGGCCGCGATGCCATCACCGACGATTTTTCGGGGGTCACGCGCGACCGCAAATACGGCATCTCGGACTGGAACGGCAAACGCTTCACCGTCGTGGACACGGGCGGGTTCGTGCATGGCTCCGACGATGTTTTCGAGGCAGCCATCCGCTCGCAGGTCAGGATTGCCATCGAAGAGGCCGATGTCGTCCTTTTCATGGTGGACGTGCAAACCGGCGTGACCGACCTCGACGAGAACATCGCCAAGCTCCTGCGCCGCACCACCAAGCCCGTCTATGTCGTGGTCAACAAGGTGGACAACCACCGCAACTTGCTGGAATCCAACGAGTTTTACAGCCTCGGCTTCGAGCACGTTTTCCCGCTGGCCAGTATTTCGGGCAGCGGCACGGGCGAGCTGCTGGATGCTGTCGTCGAGCACATCACCAACGACACCGACCTTGAGACCGAGCTGCCCAAGTTCGCCATCCTCGGCAGGCCCAACGTCGGCAAATCGTCCTTGACCAACGCCCTGCTCGGCACCGAGCGCAACATCGTGACCCCGGTGGCCGGCACCACGCGCGATTCCATCCACTCGCACTACAACAAGTACGGCAAGGAATTCATGCTGATTGACACCGCCGGCATCCGCAAAAAGACCAAAGTCGAGGAGGATTTGGAGTTTTACTCCGTCATGCGCGCCATCAAAGCCCTCGAAGAAGCCGACGTTTGCCTGCTCGTCATTGACGCGCAAAACGGCATGGAATCGCAGGACATGGCCATTTTCCGCCTCTGCCAAAAACGCCACAAAGGCATCGTCATCCTCGTCAACAAATGGGACTTGGTGGAAAAAGAGACCAACACCATGCGCGACTACGAGCGCGGCGTGCAGGCCGCCATCTCGCCCTTCGACGATGTGCCCGTCGTGTTCATCTCGGTCTTGGAAAAACAACGCATTTTCCAAGCCGTCGAAACCGCCATGGAGGTGTACGAACGCCGCACCCAACGCATCAAAACCTCCGTGCTGAACGACGTGATGCTGCCCATCATCGAGGCCACGCCGCCCACTTCGGTCAAGGGCCGATTCCCGAAATTCAAGTACATCACCCAACTGCCGACGCACTACCCGTCGTTCGCGTTTTTTGTCAACAACCCCAACTACGTCCGCGAAACGTACCGTCAATTCCTCGAAAACCAGCTCCGCAAACACTTCGACTTCAAAGGCGTGCCCATCGAACTGTACATCAGGGAGAAGTGATGAATGATAAGTGATGAATGATGAATGATGAATATCTCAACAATGTGGCATTTATCATTCATCACTCATCATTCATCATTAATAGCCCCTCGTTCACACAGTCTCCGTCTTGACAAGCAACGAAAGACCGTTCGGCGCGTTCCGGTGCAAAACCGTCAACCGTCAACCGTCAACCGTCAACCGTCAACCGTTTATGAAAAAAATCGCCCGACTTGGCCTGATTTGGCTCGCTGCCAGCTTCCTCGGCTGCAAAGACGAACCCGAACAAATCCCCGCTTACATCCAATTGGAGCCGTACACCGTCAATGCGCCCGGTGGCTTGGCGTGGCAAAAACTGCCCTTCGCATGGGTGTACGTCAACACTTTGCCCGTTGGGGCATATTCGCCCGGAAAACCATTTCCCGTGCTGGCCGAAGGCGAGGCCGACGTGGTGGTCTTCCCTGGCATCAATGCCAACGGCATCGCCGAAACGCCGGATTTGTACCCGTTTTTGGTGCGCTACGACACCAAAGCCACGCTCACGCCCGGCCAGACCACCATCCTCCGGCCCGAAACCCGCTATGACCCCGATGTCAAAGCCCCGTGGGCCGACCGGGGCGAATTCGACGGCTCGACGCTCGTGTTTGAGGACATTGACCAAGACCTCGCCACTTCCATCACGTTCGACGGCGACGGGGCCTACGCTGGGCGGTCGGCCCGCTTGGTCGTGGACACGGCCCACGCGCTGATGGCTGTCGGCACCGAGTGGGTCGCCGGCTTGCCCGTGACCGGCGACCGCGAGGTTTGGATGGAGATGCACTACCGAAACGACGTGCCGTTCGAGATGTACGTTTTTGGCCGCAACTCGTTCGGCAACGAGACCTCGCAGCCCGTCTTCCTGTTCCAGCCCAAAACCGAGTGGAACAAAATCTACTTCAACCTGACGGAAGTGCTGACCACCAGCACACAGGAAGAATACCGCGTCGTGTTCCGGCTGCAACTGCCCTACGACGGCACCAAATTCACCCGAAACGAAGCCACCGTGCGGCTCGACAACCTGCGGCTGCTGCATTTTTGATTTTTGGTGATTGGGTGATTTGTTGATTCGGCCATTTGGAATTCGGACAGCCAAATCAACAAATCACCCAATCGCCGAATCGCCAATTCAAATGAACCGACAAATTCGCCGACGCGACACCTTCCTCTATGGCATGGCCGATTTCTGCATGGCCATGCTGGCTTGGGCCGCGTTTTTTGTCTATCGAAAATCGCTGGAAGACGTGCCGCCCGGCGACGCGGCCATTTGGCTCGACCCAAATTTTTACCTCGGCATCCTCATCATCCCCACCGGCTGGCTGCTGTTCTACGACATCTTCGACCGCTACACCGACATTTACCGGCTCTCGCGCCTCGCCACCCTGACGCGCACCCTGTTCCTTAGTTTTTTCGGGGTCGTCTTCCTGTTTTTCACGCTGATTTTGGACGACGTGGTGCATGATTACCACACCTACTACCACTCGTTCGTGGTGCTGTTTTGCCTGCATTTCCTGCTGACGGCCACTGCGCGCATGGTGATTTTGACCCGCGCCAGCCGCCGCTTGAAGGCCGGATTGGTCACGTTCAACACGCTCATCATCGGCTCGAACCAAAACGCGCTCGACCTTTTCAATGAAATCACTGGCCGGGAAAAAGGCTTGGGCTACAAATTTTTGGGCTACATCGAGGCCAACGGCAGCAAGTCGGCGGTGCTCGCCGACCAACTGCCCAAACTCGGCGGCATCGAACACCTCGCGGCCAGCATCCGCGAGCACGAAATCGAGGAAGTCATCATCGCCATCGAGACCTCCGAGCACAACCGCCTGCGCGAAATCCTGAACATCCTGTTCGATTTCAACGAAACCGTGCTCGTCAAAATCATCCCCGACATGTACGACATCCTGCTGGGCACCGTGAAAATGAACCACGTTTACGGCGCGGTGCTCATCGAAATCCGGCAGGAACTCATGCCCAAGTGGCAAAAAATGGTGAAACGCCTGCTGGATGTGTCGGTCAGTTTGGTCGTGTTGGTGCTGCTCGCGCCCGTGCTTTTGTATATTTTGATTCGGGTGCGGCTGTCGTCGGCAGGGCCGATTTTCTTTCGGCAAGAGCGCATCGGGCTGAACGGCAAGCCTTTTCAAATCGTGAAATTCCGCTCCATGTACACCGATGCCGAAAAAATGGGGCCGCAGCTTTCGGTCGAAAACGACCCGCGCTGCACCCCCTGGGGCGCGGTCATGCGGAAGTGGCGGCTGGACGAGCTGCCCAATTTCTGGAACGTGCTGCGCGGCGATATGTCGCTCGTCGGCCCGCGCCCGGAGCGCGATTTTTTCATCCAACAGCTCATCGCCGAAAACCCGCACTACAAACACCTGCTGAAAGTGCGCCCCGGCATCACGTCGTGGGGCCAAGTCAAATACGGTTACGCCTCTACCGTGCGCGAAATGCTGCAACGCCTCCGCTTCGACCTGCTGTACATCGAGAATATGTCGCTCGCGCTCGATTTCAAGATCATGTTTTACACCGTGCTGGTGCTGTTGCAGGGGCGGGGGAAGTGAGGCCGACGCACCATGCGCGGGGTTTCGGGCGGTTGGCTACCTTTGCCACGTTCGGATATGTCTTGGGGCGCGTTCCCGACCAATTAAAACTCACAACCCACCACACGCACACATTGGCAAATTCTCCCATCGGGGTCATCGGTTCAGGCAGTTTCGGCACGGCCATCTCCAATTTGCTGGCGCACAACGGCGAGGTACTGCTGTTCAGCCGCAAGCCCGAAGTCGTGGAAACCATCAACCGCACCCGGCAGCATTTGGGCGTGCAAATCCACCCGCGCATCACGGCCACCAGCGATTTGGCGGAAGTGGCACGGCATTGCACCCTGATTTTCCCCATCGTCCCGTCCACCAGTTTCCGGCGCATGATGCAGGCCCTCGCGCCGCACCTGCGCCCGCACCACATCATCATCCACGGCACGAAGGGGCTGGACTTGGTGGGCATGAGCGAGGACGACCTCATGCGGAACGGCCGCTCGCTCAACCGCGCCGAAGTGCGGACGATGAGCGAGGTCGTGCGCGAGGAAAGCGTCGTCGTGCGCGTCGGCTGCCTCTCCGGGCCGAACCTTGCCGCCGAAATCGTGGCCGGCCAACCCACCGCCACGCTCGTCGGCAGCCGCTTCCGCGAAGTCATCCAAGCCGGGCAAACGGCCCTGAACAGCCCGAAATTCCATGTTTTCGGCTCCTATGACATCCTCGGCGCGGAGCTGGCCGGCGCGTTGAAAAACATCATTGCGCTCGGCTCCGGCATAATCGGCGGGCTTGGGCTGGGCCGCAATGTGCAGGGGCTGCTCATCGCGCGCGGGCTGGCCGAGATGGCCTATTTCGGCAAAGCCATGGGCGCATCGAGCCAAGCCTTCGTCGGCGTGGCCGGCATCGGCGACCTCGTGGCGACGGCCACCAGCACCAACTCGCGCAACTACACTTTCGGCACGCGCCTCGCCAAAGGCGAAACCGCCGCCCAAATCCGCGAGACCATGCCCGAACTGGCCGAAGGCGTGCGCACCCTCCGCATCGCGCGCGGGCTGGCAAAGCATTACAAACTCCACGTCCCCATCACGACCATGCTCTACGCCGTCGTGTTCGACGGTTTTTCGCTCGAAAAAGCCCTCGAATACCTGATGAGCTACCCGTATGGCGTGGATGTTGATTATTTGTGAGGCAAAACGATTGACGGTTTGAGGTTCGTTCTCCCTTTGTCAATCACATTTAGGCACACACAACCTTCCTACATTTGCCCTCGCCATGCGGGTCTTCCGAGATTTACAAAAACTACCTGAGTTCCAGCGCACCGTCCTGACCATCGGCTCCTTCGACGGGGTCCATGTCGGCCACCGCCAAATCCTCGAACGGGTGCGGCGGCTCGCCCGCGAGTGCGACGGCCAGAGCATGGTCATCACCTTCGACCCGCACCCACGCACCGTGCTCCGGCCCAACGACCCAACCTTCAAACTGCTCACCACGACCGACGAAAAAATCCAACTCCTCGAAACCTACGGCATTGATAATGTGGTGGTTGTGCCGTTTTCGCAGCAGTTTTCCGAGCAAACGGCGAAGCAGTACGTCGAGGAATTTTTGCTCCAAAAATTCAGCCCGCGCTACGTCGTCATCGGCTACGACCACCGCTTCGGCGCGGGGCGCGAGGGCGATATTTCCTTCCTGAAAAAATACGAGCGGCCCGGCCAATTCGAGGTCGTCGAAATCCCGGCGCAGGAAATTGACGAAATCGCCGTCAGCTCTTCCAAAATCCGCCGGGCGTTGGACGCAACAGACATTCAATTGGCAAACCGGCTGCTCGGCCATCCGTTCCAGTTTTCGGGCGCGGTGGTCGAAGGCGACAAAATTGGCCGCAGCATCGGTTTCCCGACCGCCAACCTCGCCATCGCCGACCCGCACAAACTCGTTTTGCCCAACGGCATTTACGCCGCCCGCGCCACCGTGCGCGGCCAGCAGCACGGCGCGATGCTGTACATCGGCGACCGGCCAACCGTCGCGCAAACCGTTGGTTTTCAAAAAGTTGAGGTCAACATCCTCGATTTTGACGCGGACATCTACGGCGAAAATTTGACCGTCGAAGTCGTGGATTTCATCCGTGCCGACAAAAAATTGGACGGCTTGGAAACCCTGAAACGGCAAATCGAGGCGGACAAAAAAGAGATTTTGAAACGGTTGACGGTTGACGGCGGACGGTGGACGGCGGGCGGCCAAGCCGTCGAAAACCGTCAACCGTCAACCGTCAACCGTCTGCCGTCAACCGACGTTGCGGTGGTCATTTTGAACTACAACACGCGCCGCCACCTCGAAACCTACCTGCCCTCGGTCATCGCCCATAGCCCCGGCGCGCGGATTGTCGTGGCCGACAACGGCTCGCCGGACGATTCGATTCAGTTTTTGAAAACGCACTTCCCGACGGTGCAAGTCATTGATTTACAACGGAATTATGGTTTTGCGGAAGGTTACAACCAAGCCCTCCGGCAAGTGGACGCGGAGATTTACGTCATCCTCAATTCCGATGTGGAGGCCACGCCCGGCTGGATGGAACCCGTGCTGGCAGCCATGCAAACCGACCCGACGCTCGCCATCGCGCAGCCGAAAATCATGGCTTGGCGCACCAAAGACCGCTTCGAGTACGCAGGCGCGGCAGGCGGCTGGATTGATTTTTTGGGCTATCCGTTTTGTCGCGGGCGTATTTTCAACCATTTGGAGGCTGACGGCGGACAGTACGACACGCCGCAGTCGTGTTTTTGGGCGGCGGGCGCGGCGTTTTTCATCCGCGCAAAACTTTACCATGCGTTCGGTGGTTTCGACGGCGATTATTTCGCGCACAACGAAGAAATTGACCTTTGCTGGCGGCTGAAACGGGCGGGTTACGACGTGCGGTGCCTGCCTGCGAGCACAGTTTACCACCTCGGCGGCGGCACGTTGGAGTACGAAAACCCGCGAAAAGTCTATCTGAATTTCCGAAACAGCCTGTTCACGCTGCTCAAAAACGAGCCGCTCGGCAAACTACTCTGGCTCATCCCGGCGCGACTGGTTTTGGACGGCGTGGCTGGCGGGATGTTCTTTTTGAAAGGCCAATGGGGCGCGATTTGGGCCATCGTGCGCGGGCATTTTTCGTTTTACCGGAGCCTCCGGCGGACACTCGCCAAACGCCGCGCTGCCGCGCAAATCATTGAAAGAGAACGCATTGCGCCCGGCATGAACCGTGCGGGCGTGTTTGTCGGGAGCATTGTTTTCAAACATTACCTGCAACGGGTCAAGGAATTTTCACGGCTGGCGGTGGACGGCTGACGGCTGTCGGAAATTCATCACGCATCATTCAGAATTATCACGCATTTGAGATACGAACTTTTACACGAAGACGAACATCTGCTGGTGGTCTCGAAGCCGAGCGGCCTACTGAGCATCCCCGACCGGCAAGGCGAAAAGGAAAGCCTCGCCGGGCTGCTGCAAACGCGGTTCGGGCAGGTGCTGACGGTGCATCGGCTCGACCGCGAGACGAGCGGCGTGTTGTGTTTTGCCCGCACGGAGGAGGCGCACCGCCACTTGTCCATCCAATTCGAGAAACACACCGCCGACAAATTCTACCTCGCGCTGCTCGACGGCGTGCTGCACCACGACGAGGGCGAGATTGACAAGCCCATCGGCGAGCACCCCAGCATACCGGGCAAAATGTCCGTCCGAAATTCGGGCAAACCTTCCCTCACTTTTTATCGAACATTGGAGCGGTTTCGGCAGTTTACATTGGCCGAGGCGATGATAAAAACCGGGCGCACGCACCAAATCCGCGTCCATTTTCAGAGCATCGGCTACCCGATGGCGGTGGATGCCCTGTACGGTCGGCGCGACAAACTGCTGCTCTCGGAAATCAAAGGCCGCAAATTCAAACTCGGCAAGTTTACCGAAGAGGAACGTCCGCTCATGGAACGCACCTCGCTCCACTCGTACCGCCTCCGGCTCGACCATCCGGCCAGCGGCGAACGATTGGAATTCGTGGCCGAGCCGCCGAAAGACCTCCATGCTGTGTTGTCGCAACTCCGAAAATGGGGAGTTTGAGTTAGTTGAAAGGAGGAAAAGTTGAAGCGTTGAAAAACACTACAAATTCAACCTTTCCTCCTTTCAACTCGCTCGATTCTATTTCAACTTTTCAACCCAAATTCCTCTTTTCAACTTTTTCAATGCGCGATTATCTCAAAATAGGCTTGCTTGCCCTCTTGCTGTTCTTCCCGTTTCTGGGGGGCGTACACCTATTTGATTGGGACGAAATCAACTTCGCCGAGTGCGCCCGCGAGATGCTGGCGACGGGCGACTGGTTCCGCCCGCAGATTGACTTCGAGCCATTCTGGGAAAAGCCGCCGCTGTTCATCTGGATGCAGGCGGCGAGCATGGAAATATTTGGCGTGGGCGAGTTCGCGGCGCGGCTGCCGAACGCCATTTGCGGGTTGCTGACGCTGCTTTTGGTGTACCATCTCGGCAAAAAACTCTTCGACAAATGCTTCGGATGGCTCTGGGCTTTGGCGTGGGTCGGGAGCCTGCTGCCGCACCTGTATTTCCGGTCGGGCATCATTGACCCCTGGTTCAACTTGCTGATTTTCATGGGCTTGTACGGTTTTGTCCGGTTCCGCTGGCAGTTTTTCCGGCTGCACGAAATCCGGGGTTTCTGGGCAAAATACGGCTGGCTCATCGGCGGCGGCTGGCTCATCGGCCTCGCCGTGATGACCAAAGGCCCGGTCGCATACCTCATCGTGGTGCTGACGATTGCGGCCTATTGGAGCCGGTACAAGTTCCGGGGCAAAGGCTACCTGCGGCATATTTTGATGATGTCGGTGGCTGTCGCGTCGGTGGCTGCCGTGTGGTTTCTGGCCGAAATCGCGCTGCACGGGACGTGGTTCGTGCGCGAATTTTTGGCCTACCAAATGCGCCTGCTGACCACGCCCGACAGCGGACACGGCGGGTTTTTCGGGTACCATTTTGTGGTGCTGCTGCTGGGCTGTTTCCCGGCATCGGTGTTTGCCATCCCGAACCTCTGGGGCGACCGCCAACCCGAAGACGAACTCATGGAAAGCGACACGCTCTGCTCCTGCGAACGCTGCGACTTCACGACTTGGATGCAAATCCTGTTCTGGGTAGTGCTGATTTTGTTCAGTTTGGTCACGACCAAAATCGTCCATTACTCCTCGCTGGCCTATTTTCCGCTGACGTATTTGGCGGCTTTGACCGTCTGGCGGGCGCACAAATTCAGCCAATGCTTCCGCAGCCCGTCGTTTTTGCTGCCCGTTTTGGGCACGGTCATCGGCCTCGCAGCGGCGGCTTTGCCGTATTTGGGCCAAAACCTGCACCTGCTGCGGCCACTTTTCGAGCGCGACGCTTTCGCCCTCGAAAACCTGAACGCCCAAACTTGTTGGGTTTGGTGGCAATCGGTGCCGGGCGTTTTACTGGCGGTGGCCTCCGTCGCAGCGGGCGTTTTTTGGTGGAAAAAACAGGCTTGGCGCAGCGCGGAACTCATCTTCCCAGCCGGGGCCATGTTCACCGCACTGACGCTGATTTTCTTCATCCGCAACATCGAATCCATCACGCAGGGCGCGGCCATCGAATTTTATGAAAGCAAAATCGGGCAAGACTGCTATGTGAAAACCGTCGGTTTCAAAAGCTACGCCCACCTTTTTTACACCCGCAAACAGCCCCGCACGGGCGACCCGACGGTGGATGATTTCCCGAACCTATCGCGTGGCACGGTGGGCAAGCCCGTCTTTTTCGTGGCAAAATGCACCAACCTCGCCGATCTCCGCGACCTGCCCGGCTGCCATGAAATCGGGCGGAAAAACGGGTTTGTGTTTTTTGAACGGACGGAATAGTGATGCCAAAAGGCTCTCTTCCTCAGACTTGATGCTGCACCACAAATGCAGCCGGGCTAATTATCGGAATTGGAAATGAACCAGCGAGCACCAGCAAATCTTGGTCGCCGGAAGCGATGCACTCCGCCTGCGCCGAGAGTGCGAGGTTGAGGAATTTGTCGTCCTTCGGGTCGCGGCACAACGCGGCCCGCACTGTGACGGGCGCGTGTTGGGAAACTTGCTCGAAGCCTTGCAAAAGGGTAAGCCGCTCGGACAGGCTCAGATAACGGTCAAATTTGGGGCGGACGAGCACCTGCCAAAGTTCGTCCAACGTCTCGTCCGAATGCAGGATTTGGCCGAGCGACAAGGCCAAATCAAACGCCACACGGGTCGTGCTTTTCCGAAACAAAAAGGCACTCACGAGCACATTGTTGTCGAAGACGAACTTCCGTTCAGGATTCATAGAGGATTTCTTCGAGGATTTCAGGGGTGAGGCCGTTGGCAACGGCTTTATCGCTGATTTCGTCAAGCAGGCGCGAGAACGTGGCAGGAGTGACGTTTTCCCACTTGCCTTGCTCCACCAACCAACAAAAAACGCCCACGATTTTCGCACGTTGCTCAGGTGTCGTTTGTTGCCAAGTGAAGGCTACGGACTCATTGACGGGAATGACAAGTCTTTGCATCTCAGAAATTTTCCACAAAACTACGCAATTCAGCTTGCCGCAAAATCAGACGGAAAAACGGGTTCGTGTTTTTTGAACGGGTGCCCCTCTAATAGTCATTGATTTCCAATGTATTGAATTCAAAACGGAGCAACCAGCGCTCTACTTTCCGTCAAAAATGATTTTGCTGGGCAGGGATTGGCAGCAGACTTTGGCGGCTTTATTTTCAATCAATTTTTCCATCCCATGATGTTCAATCCCTCCTTCCGAAGCGGCCTGCTCGGGCTGGTTTGCCTGCTCCAAACTTCGCTCACGGCCCAAATCACCACGTTCCAAAAACTGTACTCCGACAGCACGTCCATCGGCGGCCAATGGGCCATTGAAACGCCGTATGGCTACCTGATTGCGGGGGCGTCATCAACCCCCAACACTGGCAACAACACCGACGCGCTGCTCATGCTCGTGGACTGGCAAGGCGAACCGATTTGGCAAAGAAAGTACGGCGATACCCTATCCCATGAGGCTTTCTCGTGTGTGACGCTGGCAAACGGCGGCGGCTTCGTGGCTCTCGGCGAATCGTACATCAACGGCACCGGGCTGGCCGATTGCTGGCTTGTGCGCGTGGACACCGCCGGCCAAGTCATCTGGCAGAAGACCATCGGCCTGTACAACCGCCACGATTATCCGACCGGCGAACTGCTCCGCACCCGCGACGGCTACATTTTTTCGGGGGCTTCGGGGCCGTCGGGGGCGCAGTCGCGGGAGTCGTTCATCGTGCGCGTGGACAACAACGGCGAAATCAAATGGGCATGGTCGAACCAGACCCAATTCAACCGCGCACCCGGCTACCGGGCGCAGTTCATCCTCCGCGATTCGCTTTACCTCTGCGGCGGCGGCTTGGGGCCGGCGCACTGGATGAAACGGGACACCGCGACGGGCGAGGCCAACATATTCAGCACGTTCGTTGGCGACAACTTGGAGCAGCTCGTCGCCATGCGCCCTTCAATTTACGGCGGCTTGGTCATGGCCGGGCGGTACTTCCCGCAGGAACCCAACAGCCCGTTCCAGTCCGGTGCATGGATTCAATACCAACCCGCCAACGCGCCCGTGCTTTGGTCAAAATCCTACACCATACCCGGCTTTGAAAATCACTATATCTCGCTGGAATCCGCCAACGGAAGTGAACACTTAGCGACGCTCAACGGCACTTTTAGCAAAAGCACGCTCATGCGGATTGACACTGGCGGCCATGTACTCTGGGCCAAGACCTACGCCCCGGACACGCGCTACAACTGGCTCAACCGCATCATGCCCACCTCCGACGGCGGCACGCTCGCGGTCGGATGGATGAGTTTCGACAATTCCACGCGAGGCAACCTTTGGCTCCTGAAGACCGACGGCGATGACAACATCCGGGGCTGCTGCGCCCAAAACCAAGTGGTCGAGGTCAGCGATTTTCCCGTGCCCACGCCGCCGGATGCGGCCATGAAGGGCGAAAATTATTTCGGCACCACCCAGCCAAGCGCGGCCCCGGCGGATACTTTATTGTCCCAGCCCAGCAACTACTGCGGCGAACCCCAGCCGACACTCGGCAGCATCGTCCGATTTTGCCCCGGCGACACCGTCACGCTCGGCGGCATCGGGTACACCCAGCCGGGCCAAGCCTTCGTCACAATCCCTTCTGCCACAGGTGGTTGCGACACGCTCGGTGTGGTCACGCTCGAATTATTGCCGCAGCCGACCACTTCCGACACCATCCTTTTTGCGCCCGGCGAAACCGTCGTCATCAACGGCACGAGCTATTCTCAACCCGGCATCGTAACCGCCACAATCCCCTCAACCACAGGCGATTGCGACACACTCGCGTTTTATGTTTTGGATTTCAAAACCTCCGGCACCAGCACCGCGCAAATCCCTGATCTGAAAATTTTTCCCAACCCTGCTCCGTCGGGAGCCACATTGACCATCAAAAATGGACTATTTCAACACGGCGTGTTTTTGCTCCGCGACGCGACTGGGCGCGTGCTGACCAAGCATCAACTCATTGAAAATCAAGTGTTTCTGGGGAAAAATGGGCTGCCCGCCGGGCTGTACCAGTTCGAGGTTTTTGAAAACGGACGGCTGGCCGGGCGCGGGAAATTGGCGGTTGGGCGGTAAGATAAGGAGGGGAGATGAAGCAATGCGCGGGCACCGACAGCGGAAATGGAATTAATGGAGGAAAATTCGAGCACAATTTTCGAGGCGAGCGATACCTTCGTTTGCGGCAATTTCTCCGCGTCACCACATAAACATTTCCCTTTGCATGAAAGTCCGGAATCTAATTTCATTGCCAATGCCCCCTGCGCCCCAATCCCTCTTGTTTGTACTTTTTGGCTGCCTGTTTTTTGTCAACCATGGCTGCAGCAACGACCAAACGGACGATGCCACCAACCGGGAATCGCCTTTTAAAGCAGCCCTTGAAAGTCGCAGCCAACCGTTGCCTGCCGCGCAGCCAAAATCAGCCTTATCAGAAGCCCCCAACGCATCGGAGCAGCCTTTGGTGGATACCAACACCGTGTCGCTTGTGGTTGGCATTGACATCTCCGGTACGGTGCTCAAAAAAAAGCCTTTCGACCCAGTCATCATCAATAAAATCGCAGACCAGCTCAGTGAGCAGGGCAAAAGCTTGCATCTGTCTTATGCCGCCATCGGCGATCCCAACATACAAGGACTGCAAACGCCCCTCGTCTTCAAGCCCTGCCTCGATTGCAGCAAACACGCCGCCAACAAAATCAAAATGGCCAATTGCCAAAAGCAAAAGAAACTCCAAGACCATGCTGCCAAGAAAGACAACGACGTGCAATACGCAGTCTTTCGCAAATGGTGCGACGACATAAAGACCCAAACCACCTCGAAAACCGACCTGAACAAATTCATCGAGCAAGCGGGCATCTGGCTTGGCCAAATCCAGGCCAAAAGTTGCCGACGGGTTCTTTTCATGTACACAGACGGCAAACACGACACCAAAACGGGAACGAAACTTGTATGTAAGCTGCCGACGGGCATTGAGGTCTTCACCTCACTCTGGGATGCCAAACAAAAATGCCCCAACGCCCAAGAGATAGGCCAAAACCCAGAGATGTTCGTCACCGCATTTTTCAAACAATAACCCATCCCGCTCGCATGGAAACGAACGAAAACCTGCCCAAACCCACCGGACAAACCCTGCCCCGGCATCTGGACAGCGCAAACCAGGAAGCCGCCGCCGCCGCGAAATATGCCTACACCGGGAGGCACTTCCGCGACCGCTATTTTGACTACCGCCGGAGCATCGACGAAAGCCGGAGCATCCTGAGCGGAGAGCCTGTGCTCTTTTTCACTGTTTTTTTCATGGTTTGCCTCATCGTGGACATGATGGTCGGTTGGGAGATGTACGAAGAGGCACTGTCGAGCGTCTTCGGGGCACCGCCCAAGTGGGCTGTCTTCCTCGTGGGCATGGTCATCAACGGATGGGCCGCTATGACATCCCAGTGGCTC